>NZ_JBHWIY010000010.1:0-184515 GCF_042731715.1 Streptomyces sp. NPDC059832
CGCTCGACTGGGAAACCCCAGCCGAGCGTCTCGCTAAGCTCCTGGCAACAGCCAGTTGATCACCTGTGTTGCCACGACCCTTGGAATTCGCCGTGGTGTGTCCGGGGCCCTTCCTGTCTTCGCTGGGCTCAGGTGGTGCGGTGGACCTTGGAGTTGGAGGCCTGGGCGCGGGGGCGGACCACCAGGAGGTCGATGTTGACGTGGCTGGGCCGGGTGACGGCCCAGGTGATGGTGTCCGCCACGTCGTCGGCGGTGAGGGGGGCGTCGACGCCCGCGTACACCTTGGCCGCCTTCTCGGTGTCGCCGCGGAAACGGGTGGTCGCGAACTCCTCCGTCCTGACCATGCCGGGGGCGACCTCGATGACGCGGACCGGGGTGCCGACGATCTCCAGGCGGAGGGTCTCGGCCAGGACGTGCTCGCCGTGCTTGGCGGCCACATAGCCGCCGCCGCCCTCGTACGTGGAGAGGCCCGCGGTGGAGGAGAGGATCACGACCGTGCCGTCGCCGCTCCCGGTGAGGGCGGGGAGCAGGGCCTGGGTGACGTTGAGCGTGCCGATGACGTTCGTCTCGTACATCTGGCGCCAGTCGGCGGGGTCGCCGGTGGCGACGGGGTCGGCCCCGAGTGCGCCTCCCGCGTTGTTGACGAGGACGGCGAGGCTACGGAACGCCGTGGCGAACTCGTCCACCGCATCGCGGTCGGTGACGTCCAGCGCGTAGGCCGTTGCCTGGTGGCCCGCCTCGTTGATCTCGGCGGCGAGCGCCTCGATGCGGTCCTTGCGGCGGGCGGTCAGTACGACGCGGTAGCCGGCTGCGGCCAACTGCCGGGCGGTCGCGGCGCCGATGCCGCTGCTCGCTCCGGTGATGACGGCGATCGGGGTGGCGGCCATGGCGGACTCCTCGGACAGCTGATCGGTACGGGGTCAGGATAGGCAGGCGCGGGGTCAGTGGTTGCGGGGGGCGTACATGATCACGGCCATGCCGGCCAGGCAGATCAGCGCGCCGATCACGTCCCAGCGGTCGGGGCGGTAGCCGTCGGCGACCATGCCCCAGATGATCGAGCCGGCGACGAAGACACCGCCGTACGCGGCGAGGATACGGCCGAACTCGCCGTCCGGCTGGAGCGTGGCGACGAAGCCGTAGGCACCCAGCGCGATGACGCCCGCCCCGATCCAGATCCAGCCCCGGTGCTCGCGCACGCCCTGCCAGACCAGCCAGGCGCCCCCGATCTCGAAGAGCGCGGCGACGACGAACAGAGCGACGGAGCGGGTGATGGACATGGAGTCAGCGTTTCACGGGGTGAGGGGCCGAATGAGGGGGAGGGTGCGCCGAACCGGTCGGCAAATGGCGCGCCGAACCGGTCGGCAAATAAGGATAATTCGGGGTGATCTGTATCTTCGGGTCATGGTAGTGACGCATGGATCCGCACGAGCCGTCTCCGCGACAGCTTCGATGGCTGGGCTGGCTTCGACGGCGGTGTTGGCGGCGACCATGGTGCTGGGGGCGGATGCCGCGGTGGCCACGGCGGCCACTCCTTTGGCTCTGTCGAGCCCTTCGCTCCCTTCGGCGCCTGTGCCTTCCGTGGCCATTGCGTTTGAGGCCGATGTGGCGCACCACGGGCATGTCCTGCTGTGGGGCGCGAGGCTCGGGGTCCGGGTGCGGACCGAGAACCACGGTCCGTCGAGCCTGTCGGGCGTGACCGTGCGCGTGCGGACGTCGGTGGCGCTCTCCGGACGGCAGAAACTTCCGCAGAGCTGTCTGCAGGCCGACCGGCGGACCGTGCTGTGCCGGACGGGTGCGCTGCGCGCCGATGGGGCGCAGGAGCGGCGGCTCGCCCTCGAACTGCGGCTTGCGGAGCGGCCGGACGAGGTCGTCGTGCGCGTCGACACGCTGTGGAACGGCGGCGCGACCGACCGGAACCCCGGTAACAACGACCACGAAGTGCTGGCTCCGGCCACCGGGGACGAGTACGTGTTCTGAGCCCCGGCCGGTGATGCGGGCCCCGTGCTCATCGGGCGAGTGCGGCGCGCAGGGCCGCCGGGTCGGCGTGGTCGCTCGCCCAGGCGATGTAGCCGTCGGGGCGGATGAGCAGGGTGGTGGTGCGGTCACCTCGCCAGTGGGCGTGCACCAGTGGGGCCGGTGATGCCGGAGCGGCGGAGCCGTCGGGAGTGACGAGGACGAATGTTCCGTCGCGCAGCAGTTGGTGCAGCCGGCCCTCCCGCAGGCTCAGGTCGGGGGCGCGCTTTGCGGTCAGGGGATGCGCACCGCGCGGGGCCGGGTAGGCGATCGAGATTCCGGAGACCATGCCGATGACCTTGTCGGAGGCGGGCCGGACCATGGACAGCGCCGTGGTGGCGATGGTCCTGACCGTCCGCTGGAGCGGGGTGCGGGCCATGGCGAGACGGATGAGCGCGCCGCTGGAGCGGAGTACCTTCGTGCCGACCGGGTGCCGTTCGGCGTGGTAGCTGTCGAGGAGCGCTTCCGGGTCGGCCGACTGCCCCCGCAGTACGGCGGCGAGCTTCCAGGAGAGATTGGCGGCGTCCTGGAGGCCGGTGTTCATGCCCTGGCCGCCCGCGGGCGAGTGGACGTGGGCGGCGTCCCCGGCGAGGAAGACCCGGCCGGTGCGGTAGGACGGCACCTGGCGCTCGTCGCTGTGGAAGCGGGAGATCCAGCGCGCGTCGTGCATGCCGTAGTCGGTGCCGAGGGCGAGGCGGGTGATCTCGCGCAGCTCGTCGAGGTCGACGGGGTCGGTGGGGTCGCTGTCGGCGGACTGGCGTGCGCTGCTCCACCCCATCACGCGGTACCAGCCGTCGCCGAAGGGGGCGACGAAGGCGAAGGCGTCCCCGTCGCCGCTGACCGTGAGGATGTCGTCCGGCTCCTCGGTGAGCCGGACATCGGCGAGGGCGATCGACCGGATCACGGATCTGCCGGGGAAGGGGAGCCCGAGCGCCTGGCGCACGGGGCTGCGCATCCCGTCGGCGCCCACGAGATAGCGGGCGGCGAGAGTGGTCCGGCTGCCGTCCGGCTCGCGCAGTTCGGCGGTGACGGATTCCGATGCGGCGCTCTGCTGGAGCCCGGTCAGCTCCGTGTCGTACCGGAAGCGGACGCCGGCGGTGCGGGCTCGGCGCTCCAGCAGGCGCTCCACCTCGTACTGCGGGGTGATCAGCACGAAGGGGAAGCGGGTGCGCAGCCGGGAGAGGTCGAGCGAGAGCTTGCCGAAGAAGCGCAGGGAGACGAGGGAGGTGCCCGTCTTGATCAGCTCGTCGGCAAGGCCGCGGCTGTCGAGCAGTTCGAGCGTGCGGGCGTGTACGGCGAAGGCGCGCGTCATGTTGCTCGTCCGGTGCGGGCGGCGCTCCACGAGCGTGACGGAGACGCCCTGGGCGGCGAGATCCCCTGCGAGCAGCAGGCCGGTGGGGCCCGCGCCCACGACGAGGACGTCGACGGTGTCGGGTGCGGTGCTCGGGGTGGTGGTCATGGCTGCCTCCTGGGCCCGTTCATCGGCTGTCACCTTCGTGCCAACAAGTGTTGGTCAACGCTTGTTGGCAACGGTAGACCCGGCGCGGCTGGCATGTCAACGCTTGTTGGCCTACATTTGTTGGCATGACGAAGCCCGCCACCGTGCCCCGCCGCTCGGATGCCACCAAGGCCGCGATTCTCGACGCCGCGCGCGAGCGGTTCGCCGCCGACGGGTACGAGCGCGCCACCATCCGGGCCATCGCCCGTGACGCGAACATCGACCCGTCGATGGTGATGCGCTACTACGGCAACAAGGAGGGGCTGTTCGTCGCCGCCTCCGCGATCGACCTGCGGATGCCCCAGCTGGGGGCGATGCCGGGCAAGCACGTCGGTGCGGTCCTCGTCGCGCATTTCCTGGACCGCTGGGAGAACGACGACGTGCTCACGGCCATGCTCAGGGTCGGTGTCACCAACGAAGCCGGCGCGGAGCGGATGAGAGCCGTCTTCGCCGAGCAGATCGGCGCGGTCACGGCCGGTGTCTGCCCCGTTCCGGCCGAAGCGTCCCACCGCGCGGCGCTCGTCGCCTCGCAGATACTGGGGATGGCGCTCACGCGCTACGTGCTGCGGTTCGGGCCTGCCGTCGAGATGTCGCGCGACGAGGTGATCGCCTGGCTCGCGCCCACCGTCCAGCGCTATCTGACCGCCGAGGCTCCGTAGGCCGACCGGTCGGCCGACCGGCCGGCCGACCGGCCGACTGACTGACTGGCTGGCCGACCGGCTGGCCGGTCCGGGTCCCGGGGTTGTCTGCTTCGTACACTCTCTGCATGTCGCAGAAGTCCCAGCCCCGCCGCAGTGCGCTGATGGCCGAGCTGACCGTCGAGTCACGCCGCTACATGGCCGCGTACGCGCTGTTCAACCAGGCCGTCGCGGACCACTTGCGGCTCCACCCGACTGATCTGCAGTGCCTCAACCTGCTCGGCCTGGAGGCGGCGCCGGTCACCACGGGCCGCATCGCGGAGCTGACCGGGCTGACCACGGGCTCGGCGACCCGGCTGGTGGACCGGCTGGAACGGGGCGGGTACGTGACGCGCGAGCGTGACACCGTTGACCGGCGACGGGTGCTCGTGACGACCGTGCCGGAGCGGATGGCGGAGATCGGCGCGGTGTGGGAGCGGCTGAACGGGGCGTGGTCGGCGATGTTCGAGGCGTACGACGACGACGAGGTGGCCCTGCTCATCACCCACATGCGGCGCACGGTCGAGCTGAGCGCGCTCCAGGTCGAGGCCTTGCGCGAGGGCGTCGGCGCGACGGCGGCGGGTGGCGCGGTGTCCGAGGGGGGCGGGGCGACGGCCGGCCCCGGCGTGGACGGTCCTTCGGCCCCCGGCTCCGGACGGGGCTGACGTCGCTCCCCGGCTCCAGGTCCGAGCCGACGCCGTTCCCCGGATCTACGCGCCGTCCGCGGACGTGGGCGCGAATTCGTGGAGCGCCTTCGTGACGATCGCTTCCAGATGGGAGTGGTGGGCGCCCCGCCAGTAGACGCGGTCGCACTCCGTGCACTGCGCGAAGACGTCGTACGAGCGCCGGGTGCCGTGTTCCAGATGGTCGCTGACCGTGTCCTTGTCGGCGGCCTTCAGCGCGCCGTTGCAGGCGGTGCACCTGGTCCAGGGGGCGAGACGCGGGGTGAACCGTCCCAGCACGTCACGGAGTTGGTCCTCCGGGCGGTCGCTGTAGACGTACGCCCCGGCCCAGATCTCCCGCCGGTGCAGCAGCCCGCGGTCCCGCGAGAGCAGTACGCGCCGCTCGTCCGCCGACCGGGCGGCCAGTGCGGGATCCCCGATGTCCTCGCTCTCGTACGCCGCGTCGACGCCCAGCAGCCGCAGCCGCCGGGCCAGCGTGCCGAGGTGGACGTCGAGCAGGAACCGCAGGGGCGCGCCCGGGACGTGCTGGGGGCGCTCCACGGCCCGCACCTCGACCAGTTCGCCGGCCCCCGGGATGTGCGAGACGGGTACGGGCCGACCGTCCACCAGGATCTGTCCGGCCTCGGTGAGCGGGATACCGAGCGACTCCACGACATGGCCGAGGGTGGAGGAGCCGTCGGTGGTCACGGCCGTGCGTCCCCGGCGGCGTTCATGCGCGACGAAGAGCCGCAGCTCGGGGGCGACTTCGAGATGGATCTCCGGTCCGTTCACCTCGTCAGGATGTCATCGGCCGGGGTGTGTCAGCCAGAGGGTTTCGGTGGTCGGCGTGCGCCGGGTGCGCCGGGTATGCGGGCGGGCTCAGGGGCGGAAGGCGGCGGCGTGTTCCTCGGCCCAGGCGGCGAAGGTGCGGGCCGGGTGGCCGGTCAGCTTCTCGACCTCGCCGGTCACCTCGGCCGGGGAGCCGTCCGAAGCGGCCGCGTACCCGAGCAGCGCGTCGGCGACCGGCTCGGGCAGAAAGGCGGCCATGGACTCCTTCCAGGCCGCCCCGGTCACGGTGTTGACCGTGATGGGGCGCCCGGACGCCGCAGCCAACAGGCCGACCTGCTCGGCGGCGGTGAGCGATTCGGGGCCCGTCAGGTGGTACGCCGCGCCCCGCAGGCGGGGGTCGGTGAGAACGGCGAGGGCGGCCTCGGCGATGTCCGTGCTGTCGATGGGGCTGGAGTGGCTGTTGGGGTAGGGGAGGTCGACGGAGCCGTGGGCCCGTACCGACTGCGCCCACTGGTACGCATTGCTCGCGAAGGCGCCCGGACGGAGCAGCGTCGTGGTGAGGGGCGAGGCCGTGAGTGCCTGCTCCACCGCGTGGTGGGAGGCGGCGATGGGGTTGTCCCGGGCGTCCGGGTCGAGGACCGAGCTGGAGGAGAGCAGCACGATGTGGTCGACCCCGGCGGACTCGGCCGCGGCGAGGAAGGCGTCGACGCCGGACGGGTCGGCGTAGAGGAAGACGGAGTCGACGCCGTCGAGGGCGGCCCCGAAGGTGGCCGGATCGCCGAGATCGCAGGTCACGACCGGTACGCCGGCGGGCAGCGCGGTGGCCGTGGCGGCGAGCTCTCCGGGGGTGCGCGAGGCCGCGCGGACGGTGTGGCCGTCGCGGTGCAGCAGCGAGACGAGCGTGGAGCCGATACGGCCGCGGCATCCGGTGACGAGAGTGTGCATGGTGGAGGAATCCCCTCTGGGCGCATGAGTATGCCTGTGACACACATAAACTGCGTGACGCAGATGAATATCCAGGAGGGAGCCCCGGTCGTCAAACGTTTTCGAACGTCCCGGGCAGGCCCGGGACGCTCCTGGGCGTGAGGGTCGGCTACGGCACGACGGGGGCGGCGGCCGACCGAGGCCAGCGCGCTCCGGCCCCGTCCCCGTCCCCGTCTCCGGCCCCGTCCCCGGCCCCGTTCCCGACCGCGTCCGGGTGCAGGTCCAGCCGCCAGTCGTTCGTCAGCAGCGCCTGGCCGGGCGGGTACTCGAAGTCGCACTCGCCGATCAGGGTGAAGCCCGCCTTGCGGCACACCGCGTTCGACGCGCCGTTCCCGACGGACGGGTAGGCGTGCAGGAAGCGGTGCTTGCGCTCGGCCCGAGCCTGCTCGGCGACGGCCGTCGTCGCGGCCGTCGCGATGCCCAGGCCCTGGTATCCGGGGAGGACGGCCCACCCCGTCTCGTACACCTCCTGGCCCTGCCAGGTCCGCTCCCAGAAACCGATCGTGCCCACGGCGTCGTCCCCGTCCGTCAGGGCGATGCGGAACATCCTGCCCCGGCCCGTGCGGTCCGCGCTCAGCTCCACGTAGCGCTGGTGACGCGCTATGAGCTGCTCCTCCGACTCGGGTCCGCCCAGGTGGTCCATCAGCTCCGGTGCGTTGGCGCGGCGGAGCAGCTCCAGGTCGGCGTCCGACCAGGCCTCGATCCGTACGGGCGATGAAGTGGTGCGTTCCATGCCGGAACTGTAGGACGCGGCACTGACAACCGGCGGTCAGTGCGGCGCGAAGGCCGTCGGGGGTACGCCGACCGTGGCCGTGAAGTCCCTGATCAGATGGGCCTGGTCGCTGTAGCCGAGCTCCACCGCGAGCGCCGCCCAGTCCACCTGCCGGTCCGACTCGGCCCGCTCCAGCGCCTCGTGGATGCGGTAGCGGAGGATGACCCACTTGGGGCCGACGCCGACGTACGTGGCGAAGAGCCGCTGGAGCGAGCGCGACGACACCCCCTCGGCGCGGGCGAGTTCGTCGACGCGGCGCACCGTGCGGTCCGTGCGCACCAGGTCGACCAGGGCCATCGCGCGTTCGGCCTGCGGGTCCGGTTCCGGGCCGAGCGCCAGCAGGTACGTGTCGAGCGCCGCCACCCGCGCGTCCTCGTCCGCCGGGTCGAGGACGTCCGACGGCGGGGCGGGCGGGGCGAACACCTCGTCGGCGGGAAGCCGCCGGCCCGTCCACTCCGCGACGGGCCGGTCCGGCGCGAACGGCCGGAAACCGCCGGGCCGGAACTGCACTCCGCAGACCCGGCCCCGGCCCTCCAGCTTCTGCGTGAAGAGCTCCAGCCCGATGCCCGAGACCTCCACGAAATCGGCCCTGCCCTCGTACCGCTGGAAGACCAGGTTCACGGACGGGTGCGGCACCAGGTGGGAGGCGTACGGCTCGGACAGGTCCCAGTCGATGAGCCAGTAGTGCTCCAGGTACGGCCGCAGCCCGGCGGCGGGTTCACGGCGGCGGAAACGTACCTGGGTGAAGAGCTCGGGGGCGTCCACGATGCCCCGGGTGTCGCGTCGAGGACCGGCCATGGCGGCGATCCTATGGTGCGCGGTCCGCCGGTGCGGACGATGTCGCGTTTCTTCAAGCGCCGGATCACCCCGTCGTGCATCGTCGAAGGATGACGAAGATCAGCGAGTTGCTGGAGACGGCCGTCGGACCGGCCGTGAGCGTGCTGGACGGGATCGACGACAACAGCCTCGAAGCCCCCACCCCCTGCGCGGAGTACGACGTACGGGCTCTGCTCAACCATCTCTTCCAAGTGATCGTCAACTTCCAGGCCCTGGCGGCCAGGGAGGACGTCGAGTTCGGTGCGGCGCCGGACATCGTCACCGGGAACTGGCGGGCCCGCTTCGGTGAGGAGGCGGCCAGGCTGGTGGCGGCCTGGGCCGTGCCCGGCGCGGACGAGGGGACCGCGGGGGCCATGGGACTCCCGGCCAGGACCGTCGGGAACATGGTGCTGGGCGATCTGACCGTCCACGCCTGGGACCTGGCGCGGGCCACCGGTCAGGAGTTCGCCCCGGACACGTCGGTGCTGGACGAGATCGGTCCCGGGCTGGCCGCGATGGCTCCGATGGCCCGGGAGGCGAAGGTGTTCGGCGAGCCCCACCCCGTGCCGGACGGGGCTAGCCCCTTCGAGCAGGTGCTGGCGCTGACCGGCCGCGATCCCGGCTGGCGGCCGCCCGTCGCCTGACCGCGGCGGCCGGCCGGGCCGCCCGGTGGGGACACGGGGACGGCGGCGCCGGGCGCCGTCCCCGCCACCAGCTCTCGCACGCCGCGTAGATGCCGCAGGCGAAGGTCAGCACGGGGATGGGCAGGGTCAGCAGGATGTCGCCCACGGCAGGCCTCCACGCACACGCGGGACGAAGGCAGGTGTCTTCTGCATCGGCACGTTCGACGGATCGGCTGGAGACCACTCTTCGGCCAATGAACGAATGGCCGGATGCGGGTGATTGGCGACCGGCGGCCGGTGACCGGCGGCCGGTGACCGGCGGCCGGTGACCGGTGGATGGGGGCCGGTGGATGGGGGCCGGTCCGGGGCCGACGCCCCGGGGCCCGCCCCGGCCCGTGCCCGCCGGGCTACCGGCTCCACACATGCAGTGCGTCGCCCGCCGCCGACACCGTGTACCAGGTGCCGTCACCGAGGGCCGTGGGCGCGCCGGATATCGGGAACGGGTACGTGATCCGCGCGGTCAGCCGCATCCGGTCCCCGGTCGCGCTCACCAGCCAGTGGCGCTCCTCCCCGTACTCCCCGTCCCTCTCCGACGTACCGGCGACGACGGTCTCCTCGTCGAGGAAGCCGCACTCGTAGTCCCAGAGCGTCTCGTCGGCGTCCTGGTCGTCGGGATCGGCCTCGGGGTGGCGGGGGACGGTGTGCTCGGTGTCCAGTTCGGACAGTACGGAACCGTCGTCGACCCGGTGCACGCCGAGCGTCTCCTCGTAATGAGTCACCGTCAGGAAGCGGTCGCCCGACGGGCTCACGTCCGTCAGGATCCGCTCGTCGTCGCAGAACCGCTCGACGGAGAGGTTCTCGCCGTCCCATCTGCCCCACAGCATCGGCACCCCGTCCTGCCCCTCACCGACGCACAGCCCCATCCGGGCGGGGTCCGGGTGCGGGACGTGATCCGAGCCGACCGCCGCCGTCTCCGCGTCCGCCCGGCCGAGCACCCGTCCGTCGGCGGCGTCGATGACCAGCCACTCGTCCAGCGCCTCCGGATCGGGTCCGGACGCGGCGACAGGGCCGCGGACATGGGCCCACACGAGCGTCCCGTCCGCGGAGAACACGGCCGAGCCGCTGTCCGCGTACCGATGCCGGTGGTCGGTCGCGTACTCCTCGTACGCGGTGTGGAGGGTGCGGCAACTGCCCTCCCAGCAGCCGTGTCCGACCTCCCAGCGCACCGCCCCCGTCGGGTCCACCGCGCGCACCGCGTGCACCCCGGCGAACACCGCGAGCTCACCGTTCGGCGCCACCGTGCTGGTGCCGAAGCGGCGGGGCCAGGGAGCGGGGAAGCGGACCGCCGCCACGCCCGGGGAGTCGGGGTCGACGGCGACCAGCTCGGTGTCACCGCGCTGGACGAGCAGGCGCGGGCCCTCTGCTGATCGCCCGTCACCGGGAGCGGGTCGGGTGTCCGGCCGCCGCGCGGGCCACCGCAGGAGGCGCGGGGCGTCCGCCGCGTCCCGTGCGCGGTCCAGCGGTGCGGCGAGCGTGGTGACAAGGTGTGCGGCGGCATCGGCCATGGGGCGGCCTCCCCCTCGTGCGTGAGTACATCGACTCGAACGTGAGTACATCGGTACGAGGAGAACCGTAAGGCCGTGGACCGACGCGTATCAGCCCTGGTACGTATCCGGGACGACGGCGACCGGGCAGGGCGCGTAATGCAGCACCGCGTGGTCGACCGGGCCCAGTTGGAGTCCGTGCCATCCGCTGCTCCGCCGGGCGCCGACGACCAGCAGTTCCGCGCCCTCGGAGGCTTCGATCAGTACCTGGTGCGCCGGTCCCTGCGTCACCGACCGGTGGACGACGGTTCCGGAATCGTCCCGTTCGGCCAGCGCGCCCAGGACCTCTTCGAGGTGTTCCTCGGCCCGTCGGCGGTGTGCGGAAGCGGGGGAGCCCGGGAGGGGCGTACGGCTCAGGAACTCGTGCGTGGGGCGGCGCCAGGCCCGTACGGCGACCAGTTCGCCATGGCGCGAAGCGGCCTGGGCCAGCGCGAAGACGGCAGCCGCCGACGGGCCGGTGGCGTCGCTGATCCCGACGACCACGCGGCCGGGTTCCGCCGGGGCGAGCGGCGGCGTCGCCGGGATCACCACGACCGGGCAGTGGGACCGGCCGGCGAGCGCGAGTCCGACGGACCCCAGGAGCATTCCGGCGATCCGGCCCCGGCCCCGGGACCCCAGGACGACGAGCGCCGCCTCGTGGCTCTCCCGGACGAGTGCGGCCACCGGGTCCTCGGGCTGCACATCGGCCACCACGCTCACCCCGGGGCTGAGGTCTCGCACGCGGTCACGGGCCGAGGCGACGAGATGCTCGGCGAGGATCTGTTCGGGAGGACGCCCGCTGTCGGCGGTCGGCCGCAGACCCTCGTAGTGCTCCCACAGCGACGCGTGCACGATGCGCAGGGGGAGCCGGGAGCGGGCCGCTTCCGCCGCGGCCCAGTCCAGGGCGCGCAGACTGCCCTCCGACCCGTCCACTCCGACGACTACGGGGAGCCGCATCGCTGCCACCGCCTTCTCTGCTCGGATTCGGCCGGACCCGCGCGTGTGGTTCCGGCGCCTCGCCCCGGCGTTTCTACGGTTCGATCGTCAGCACCCGGTCCAAGGGACGGCGCGGCGTGCGCGGCCCGGTGGGCCCGTATCCCAGGCGGATGATCATCTGGGGGTTCCCCGAGCCATGGACCGGGTCGCGCAGCACCCAGCGCAGGTCCGGCCATTCGAGGGGCTGGGTCGCGAACGAGGTGGACACCGCGTCCAGCGTCGCGGTGAGCAGGACGCGCTCCAGCGCCTGACCGGCGCGCAGCCAGTCCGCCGGGCGGTCGCCCTCGGTGCTCAACAGGGCCAGCTGCGGCTGGTGCTCGAACAGGACGCGGGCCCGGCCGGCGAGGGCGGCGGTACCGGCGAAGTCGCGATTGGTCGCTCTCTCGGCGGCGTCGAGGGGGCCGAAGGCGTAGTCGGGGATTCCGTCGACCGGCGCGTCGGTCTTCGCGTACCGGGCCCAGTGCTCCCGCTCGGCCTCCCGCGCCGGGTCTCCGCGGTTGTATCCCTCGGCGTCCCGGATCAGATCGAGCACGGTCTCCAGGTGGGGCTCGGTCAGGAACACGAGGTCCGCGCCCTCGGCACGGGCCGCGCGGACGAGGCGGGCGCGGACGTCGTCGGGGATCGTCTGCTCGTCGAACGGGTAGCGGCTGGTGTGCCGGTCCGCGATAGCGGGATGGAGAGCGCGGAGCGCTTCGTCGGTCTGCTCGCGGGGGGCCTCGGGGTGGTCGTCCAGGCGTACGGAGGCCAGGAGGACCGGATCCGACGGCTCGGGCAGCAAGGTGGTGGCCGCGTCCAGGCCGTGGTGGGCGGCGGACACCCGCAGGTTCAGCAGGGCCGCGCCGCAGCCCACGTGAAGGGCGCGCGTGGAGGGGTCGGCCTCCGGCATCCGGCGCTCGAAGTCGGCGAGGAGGGCGAGGGTGCGGCTGCGGTGCCCGTAGCGGAAGAGCCAGGGCTGGGCGTTGTGCATGGACGGTGCGGCGGTGGCGTCGGCGACGAGGTCGGTCACCACCGCGTCGGTGAGCGTCTGGGTGGACATCGGACCCCCGGGGGTCGGGAACTGTCGATGTCTCTCCAGCATGTATCAAGTGCCGCCACGGTGATATGGGGCTTTCGTCCCGAAGTCCATGTTTCCCGTGATTCTTCGGGGTCCCGCCGAGGGATCCCGCCGGGGGCCGCGGAGGGGGTCATGGAGGGGGATCGCGGAAGGGAGCGGGATGGCTACGCGGTCGCCCCGAGCCGGGTGACCAGGTGGTGCCAGGCCTCCTCCAGGCGCTCCAGCGGCATACCGCGCTCGACGGTGAGGTGGTGGACGAGGGCGGTGTCGATGGCGCCGAGCAGGGTGTGTGCCAGCAGTTCCGGATCGCCGGGCACGCCCGCCTGCCGCAGCAGCATCGCGATGTGGTTGATGCGCAGATGGAGCGCCGGGACGGCGTAGTTGCGCAGCGGGTCGGTCCGGCTGGCCAGGATCAGCGGGTGGTGGTCGCGTTCGTGGCGCAGGACGGCGGGCCCGAAGGCGTGCAGCCGCTCCGCCGGGGAGGCGTCGGGGCCCAGCGGTGGTGGACCGGAGAGGAAGGCGGCCTGGAGCTGCTTCTCCCGGTGGTCCAGGAGTGCGAGCAGGAGCCCGGCCCGGTCGCCGAAGCGCCGGAAGACGGTCCCCTTGCCCACGCCCGCGGCGGCGGCCACCGACTCCATGGTCAGGTCGGCCGCTCCGCACCCGGCCAGGAGCCGGGAAGCGGCGTCCAGCAGGAGCGTGCGGTTGCGCGCTGCGTCCGCCCGCAGTTGCGGGGGCTCATCCGTCGGGGCGAGCGGGAGATTCGTCCGCGCTCCTCCTGGTTCGGGCAGCCTCGGCGGAGGGGTAACGGGGCCGGTCATGGTGACAGCGTAGCGTCCGGGAAGAATAAGTGGACCGTGGTCCGTTTAGGTGGTACAACTTTAAACGGACCACGGTCCGCTTGATTGGACGCAACTGCCTCTCCGCCTCCCGGGAGTTCCCCTATGTCTGTACGCATCCTCGCGCTCGTCGGCAGCCTTCGCGCCGGCTCGCACAACCGCCAGCTCGCCGAGGCCGCCGCCAAGCACGCCCCTGCGGGCGCCGAGATCGAGCTGTTCGAGGGCCTGGCCGATGTGCCCTTCTACAACGAGGACACCGACGTCGAGGGAAGCGTCCCGGCGGCTGCCGCCCGGCTCCGCGAGGTGGCGGCCGGGGCCGACGCCTTCCTGCTGTTCTCGCCCGAGTACAACGGCACCATGCCGGCCGTCCTGAAGAACGCCATCGACTGGCTGTCCCGCCCGTACGGTGCCGGCGCCATCTCCGGCAAGCCGGTCGCCGTGGTCGGCACCGCCTTCGGTCAGTACGGCGGCGTCTGGGCGCAGGACGACGCCCGCAAGTCCGTCGGGGTCGCGGGTGGCGTGGTCCTGGAGGACGCCAAGCTGTCCATCCCCGGCTCCGTGACGCGCTTCGCCGACACCCACCCCGCCGACGACGCCGAGGTCGTCACCGCGCTCACCGAGGTCATCGCCAAGGTGAGCTCGGCCGCTTCGGTGGCTGCCTGACCTCTACGTATGCGGTGGCGGCGCGGGCGAGGACGCCCGGCCGCCGCCGTCGTCATGCCCCGGGCGTCCTGGGACGCCCGGGGAGGCCCCGCCGCAGCACCGTGCTGAACGGGCCCCGGTCAGGGCCACACCAGGCAGTACGCCTGGTGCCCCGCGTCGTGCAGCCGGTGCGAGAAGTCCTGCCACTCGTGCAGGAGTTGGTAGACGTTGAACGCGTCGCGCGGGCCGCCGCGGTCGGGGACCGTGGACCAGATGAACGCCGCGGCGCCCACCGACTCCTCGCCGACGCCGCGCAGCGGGTCGACGACCGTCATCGGAAGCTTGACCACCGCGTAATCGGGGTGCAGCACGACCAGTTCGAGCGGGGGGACCGCGTGCAGGGGTATGCCCTGTATTCCGGTGAGGACCATCGCCGCCACCGTCTCCGGCTTGATCTTGGTGAACATGCCGCCCATGCCCAGCTCGTCGCCGCCGAGCTCCTCGGGGCGCATCGAGATGGGCACGCGTGCCGCGGTGGCCCCGTCGGGGGCACCGAAGTACTTGTAGGTCACCCCCACCCGGCCACCACTCCTGCTTCCGGCTTCGCCACCCTGCGGACCACCGGCCCGTATGCCTTGCTCGCGCTCCGCCTCACGCCGGTGCCGACCCCGCCGGGCAGGCTCGGGCCCCAGGTCGTCGGTCCCTTCGCCCACTCCGCCACCGCGATGCATATCTCATCCACCCGACTACTACTTAGGAGACACAGCCCCCGCCGCGCAACCCGATCATCGTGTCAGTGACCTCCCCCACGGGCGTGCGGTGAAACACCTGTCCGCAAGACCGTCCGTGGCTCTGACACCATGGCTTGTGTGAGCTTTCCCTATGACGCCCCAGTTTCGCAGACGCTTTTCGACCGCGCGTCCCTCGTGACGCCCGGCGGCGTGAACTCTCCCGTCCGTGCCTTCCGAGCCGTGGGCGGTACGCCCCGCTTCATGGTGTCCGGCAACGGTCCGTACCTCACCGACGCCGACGGCCGTGAGTATGTCGACCTCGTGTGCTCGTGGGGGCCGATGATCCTCGGCCACTCCCACCCGGAGGTCATCGCCGCAGTCCAGGAGGCTGTCGCCCGCGGCACCTCGTTCGGTACGCCCGGCGAGGGCGAGGTCGCGCTCGCCGAGGAGATCGTGGCCCGGATCGAGCCCGTGGAGCAGGTGCGGCTGGTGTCGTCCGGCACCGAGGCGACCATGTCCGCGATCCGTCTCGCCCGCGGGTTCACCGGCCGGGCCAAGGTGGTGAAGTTCGCCGGCTGCTACCACGGCCACGTCGACGCGCTGCTCGCCGCCGCCGGTTCCGGGGTCGCGACCTTCGGTCTTCCGGACACCCCCGGGGTCACCGGCGCGCAGGCCGGCGACACGATTGTGCTGCCGTACAACGACCTGGACGCGGTCCGCGAGGCGTTCGCCGCGCACCCCGGCGAGGTCGCCTGTGTGATCACCGAGGCGTCGCCGGGCAACATGGGCGTCGTGCCGCCGCTGGACGGTTTCAACGCCGGGCTCAAGGAGCTCTGCGCCGCCAACGGTGCGCTCTACATCTCCGACGAGGTCATGACCGGGTTCCGTACCTCGAAGGCCGGCTGGTTCGGCGTCGACGGGGTGCGGCCCGATCTGATGACCTTCGGCAAGGTCATGGGCGGCGGCTTCCCGGCCGCGGCCTTCGGCGGGCGCGCGGACGTGATGGCGCACCTCGCCCCGGCCGGCCCCGTCTACCAGGCGGGCACCCTCTCCGGGAACCCGATCGCCACCGCCGCCGGCCTCGCCCAGCTGCGGCTGCTCGACGACGCGGCGTACGCCAAGGTGGACGCGGTCTCCGCGGAGATCCGCGGCCTGGTCGGCGAGGCGCTGGCCAAGGAGGGCGTGGCGCACACGGTGCAGGCGGCGAGCAACATGTTCTCCGTCTTCTTCACCGACCGCCCGGTGCGGAACTACGAGGACGCCAAGCAGCAGGAAGCTTTCCGCTTCACCGCCTTCTTCCACTCGCTGCTGTCGCAGGGGGTCTACCTGCCGCCGTCGGCCTTCGAGTCCTGGTTCGTCTCCACGGCCCACGACACGCAGGCCGTCGAGCGCATCGCCGCCGCCCTGCCCGCCGCCGCCCGCGCCGCTTCGGAGGCCACCGCATGAGCGAGAACGGAAGCCGCACGGACGACGGAAGCCGCGCGGGCAAGGACATCACCGTCGTCCATCTGATGCGGCACGGAGAGGTGCACAACCCGGAGGGCGTGCTCTACGGGCGCCGCCCCGGCTACCACCTCTCCGAGCTCGGCCGGCAGATGGCCGACCGGGTCGCCGAGCACCTCGCGGGCCGCGACATCACCCATGTCGTCGCCTCCCCGCTGGAGCGCGCCCAGGAGACGGCCACGCCGATCGCCAAGACGCACGGCCTGGACCTGGCCACCGACGAGCGGCTCATCGAGGCGGCCAACGTCTTCGAGGGCAAGACCTTCGGCGTCGGCGACGGCGCGCTGCGCAAGCCGGACAACTGGAAGCACCTGACGAACCCGTTCCGGCCGTCGTGGGGCGAGCCGTACATCGAGCAGGTCGTACGGATGGTCGGGGCGCTGGACGCCGCTCGGGACGCGGCGCGCGGTCACGAGGCGGTCTGCGTCAGCCACCAGCTGCCGATCTGGATCGTGCGGAGCTTCGTGGAGCGGCGGCGGCTGTGGCACGACCCGCGCAAGCGGCAGTGCACGCTGGCGTCGCTGACCAGCTTCACGTACCAGGGCGACAAGATCGTGTCGGTCGGGTACACGGAGCCGGCGCGGGACCTGGTGCCGGCGCATCTGCGGGCCGGTGCGAAGCCGGTGAAGGGGAAGTCGAAGGCGTTCGGCGCGTAGTCGGCCCGGGGGCCGGCGGGGCGGGGGTGCCCACGAGGCCGGTTCGCCGGGGTCGCCGGTCGTCGAGTGCTGGTTTGTTGTCGTCTGGGGTTTTTGTCCTCAATCGCCGGACGGGCTTGATTTTTTCGCCCGTCCGGCGATTTTTCGTCTGCCCGGCGATTGCCGTCCTCGGTGGTGGTTGAAGCGCTGTTCCCACCCCACGTCACCTGCTAGGTCATACGTTCGGTCATGGCTGGGGTCTGGTCGCGCAAAGAATCATGTGCTAAATCGCGGAACCCCCGTGTTGATTCCTTCATCTAAGCCTTCGCCAGTTTGTATGGACTTGAGGCAAAACGACCGCAGATGGGGTATTCATGCGCGACATCAGCCGAAGGGGTCTGCTCGGAGCCGGGCTTGGAGCCGCCGCCGCCGTCGGGGTGGCGGGCTGCGGTGCCTTCGGCTCGTCCGATTCGGGCCGGTCGGGGACCACGGGGGAGAAGGGGTCCGACGGACGCACTCGCGGGACCGGGTCCGAGGAGAAGGACGTCAGGAAGATCGGGGACGGTTCCACCGCGGACACCGGGAAGCAGCCGCACCAGCCCGCCAAGCCGGTCCCGCTCGAACCCGGGCAGACGCCACCGCAGTTCGTGATCTTCTCCTGGGACGGGGCGGGCGAGGTCGGCAACGGACTCTTCCCGCGCTTTCTGGAACTCGCCAAGGATCATGACGCGGCGATGACCTTCTTCCTGTCCGGGCTCTATCTGCTGCCCGAGTCGAAGAAGTCCATGTACCGGCCGCCCAACAACCCGATCGGCGCTTCCGACATCGGTTATCTCACCGACGGTCACATAAAGGAGACGCTGAAGAACGTCCGTCAGGCATGGCTCGACGGGCATGAGATCGGGACCCACTTCAACGGGCATTTCTGCAGCGGTTCCGGATCGGTCGCGAACTGGTCGTCCGCGCAGTGGCGGAGTGAAATCGATCAGGCGGTCTCCTTCGTCACCGAATGGCGCACGAACACCGGCTGGACCGACCTCGATCCGCTGCCTTTCGACTACCGCAAGGAACTGATCGGCGGTCGCGCCCCCTGTCTGCTCGGCCAGGAGAATCTGCTGCCCACGGCGAGCAAGCTCGGCTGGCGCTACGACGCCAGCTCACCCGGTGGTACCCAGGTCTGGCCCAAGAAGCGGGAGGGTGTCTGGGACCTGCCCCTCCAGGCGATGCCGTTCCCGGGGCACTCCTTCGAAGTCCTCTCGATGGACTACAACATCCTCGCCAACCAGTCGCTGAATTCGACCAAGGGCATGCCCTCGCGTTATCCCGGGTGGCGTGAGCAGGCCACCAAGTCGTACCTCGCCGGTTTCAACCGCGCGTACTCGACGAATCGCGCGCCTTTCTACATCGGAAACCACTTCGAGGAGTGGAACGGCGGTATCTACATGGACGCCGTCGAGGCGGTGATCAAGAAAATCGCGGGGAAGCCGGATGTGCGCCTCGTCTCCTTCCGGCAGTTCGTCGACTGGCTCGACGTACAGACCCCGGCCGTGCTCGACAAGCTCCGTACGCTGGAGGTCGGGCAGTCCCCCGAAGGCGGCTGGAACACCTTCTTTAAACAGGCCTGACAACGGGCTTTACGGGCACCGAGGGGGGTGCCCGAGATCGTCGAAACCGCCATGCGAAACTTTTCACATGAGCTATGGCCGCGCACCCCGACGCCGCTTCACCCTGCTCGCCGCCCCCGCAGCGGCCGCCGCCCTCGCCCTCACGCTGACCGCGTGCGGCGGGGACGGCAACAAGGCCGGAGGCGGTGGCAATACGAACTTCGTCACGGGCAGTGGCGGCGTCTCCACCGTGGAGAAGGGCGACCGCAAGGCCGCCCCGAAGCTGGACGGCGAGACCCTCGACGGCAAGCAGCTCGACGTCGCCGACTACAAGGGCAAGGTCGTCGTACTGAACATGTGGGGCTCGTGGTGCGGGCCCTGCCGCCTTGAGGCCCAGTACTTCTCGCGGGTGGCGAAGGAGACGAAGGACAAGGACGTCCAGTTCGTCGGGATCAACACGCGGGACGCCAAGAAGGGCCCCGCGCTGAGCTTCGAGAAGGACTACGGGGTCCCCTACCCGAGCCTCTTCGACCCGACCGGCAAGCTCATGCTCCGCTTCCCCAAGGGCACGCTGCGTCCGCAGTCCATTCCGTCGACCGTGGTGCTGGACCGGGACGGGAAGATCGCCGCCCGTTCCCTGGCCGCGCTCGACTCCGACAAGCTGCACAAGATGATCGACCCGCTGATCGCGGAGAAGTGATTCCGTGCTAACCCTTGCCGCTGCCGCGATCACGGGCGAGAACCCGACCGTCGTGAACGGCGCGCTGATCGTCGCCCTGCCCGTCGCCGTACTCGCCGGGCTCGTCTCGTTCTTCTCGCCGTGCGTCCTGCCGCTCGTCCCCGGCTACCTCAGTTACGTCACCGGGGTCAGCGGCACGGACCTGGCGCAGGCCCGGCGGGGGCGGATGGTCGCGGGCGCCTCGCTCTTCGTGCTCGGCTTCACCGCCGTGTTCGTCTCCGGCGGCGCCCTCTTCGGATTCTTCGGCCAGACCCTCCAGGAGCACAGCGGGATCCTTACCAAGGTGCTCGGCGTGCTGATGATCCTGATGGGGATCTTCTTCATGGGCCTGATGCCCTGGATGACGCAGCGTGAGTTCCGTATCCACAAGAGGCCGGTGACCGGACTGGCGGGCGCACCGCTGCTGGGCGCCCTCTTCGGGATCGGCTGGACCCCGTGCCTCGGCCCGACGCTCAGCTCGGTGAGCATCCTCGCGATGGACCAGGGCACCGCCGGCCGCGGGGCGATACTGACCATCGCGTACTGCCTCGGCCTCGGCCTGCCCTTCGTGCTCGCCGCGGTCGCCTTCCGCAAGGCGCTCGGCGCGTTCGGCTGGGTCAAGCGCCACTACGCATGGGTCATGCGCATCGGCGGCGTCATGATGATCGCGACCGGTCTTCTCCTGCTGACCGGTGCGTGGGGCACGATGATGCAGCAACTGCAGGGCTGGTCCGACGGCTTCACGGTGGGGATCTGAGTTCCATGAGCAACACCAAGTCCAATCCCCCCGCCCCGGAGCGCGAGCGCCGGGACGAGCGGAAGGCCCGGGACGAGCGGGACCGGGAGAACGCCCGCGAACTGGGCGCGGCCGGCTCCCAGCTCTCCACCGCCCCGCGCGAGGAGAGCGCGGCCGGTCTGCCGGCCATGGGCGTCATCGGGTGGGCCCGCTGGTTCTGGCGGCAGCTCACCTCGATGCGGGTCGCGCTGATCCTGCTCTTCCTGCTGTCGCTCGGTGCCATCCCCGGCTCGCTGATCCCGCAGAACAGCGTGGACGAGCTGAAGGTGGAGACCTTCAAGAAGGCCCACACCACCGTCTCGCCGGTCTACGAGAAGCTCCAGTTCTTCGACGTCTACAGCTCGGTGTGGTTCTCCGCGATCTACATCCTGCTGTTCATCTCGCTCATCGGCTGCATCGTGCCGCGCACCGGCCAGTTCATCAGCCAGCTGCGCAGCCGCCCGCCGGGCGCCCCCAAGCGCCTGACCAGGCTGCCCGCGTACACCACCTGGCGCACCGAGGCCGAGCCCGAGCAGGTCCGCGAGGCCGCGCTCGCGATGATGCGGAAGCGGCGCTACCGCGCGCACACCGTGGGGGACGCGGTCGCGGCGGAGAAGGGCTATCTCCGCGAGGCCGGGAACCTGGTCTTCCATATCGCCCTGATCGTGATGCTGGTGGCGTTCGCCTTCGGGCAGCTCTTCAAGTCCGAGGGCGGCAAGCTGATCGTCGAGGGCGACGGCTTCTCCAACACGCTCACCCAGTACGACGACTTCAAGTCCGGTTCGCTCTTCGACGCCGACTCGCTCGCCCCGTTCAGTTTCAAGCTCGACAAGTTCATCGGCACGTACGAGCGCCGCGGCCCCCAGATCGGTACGCCCAGGACCTACGAGGCCCATGTGACGTACGAGAAGGGCGCGTACGGCAAGCCGCAGAAGACCGTCATCAGGGTCAACGAGCCCCTCGTCGTCGACGGCACCAAGGTCTATCTCAACGCGCACGGCTACGCGCCGGTCGTCTCGGTCAAGGACGGCAAGGGCAAGGAGGTCTACCGCAACGCGGTGCCGCTGCTGCCCATCGACAACAACGTCACCTCGACCGGTGCGATCAAGGTCTTCGACGGCTACCGCGACAAGAACGGCAAGAAGACCCAGCTGGGCTTCCAGGCGTTCTTCGTGCCGACCTTCGCGGGCAACGGCAAGGGCACGATGTTCTCGCAGTTCCCGGCCGCCGACATGCCCGTACTGGCCCTCAACGGCTACCACGGCTACCTCGGTCCCGACTCCGGGCTGGCGCAGAACGTGTACCAGCTGGACAAGACCAAGATGAAGGAGTTCAAGGACGCCGACGGCAAGCAGCTCAAGCAGCGCCTGCTGGTCGGCGAGACGATGAAGCTGCCCGACGGCGCGGGCTCCATCACCTTCGAGGGCATCCAGGAGTGGGCCAGCTTCCAGATCTCGGAGCAGCCGGCCAGCGGCTGGGCGCTCACCGGAGCCGTCGCCGCGATTGCCGGACTCGCGGGCTCGCTGTTCATCCAGCGGCGCCGGGTCTGGGTACGGGCGGTCCCCGGTGCGGACGGCGTCACGGTCGTCGAGATGGCGGGTCTCGGCCGCAGCGAGTCCGCGAAGCTGCCCGAGGAGCTGGCCGATCTCGCGGTCACGCTCATCGCCTCGGCGCCCACAGCGCCCGAGCCCGAAACCGCGCCCGGCACCGATACCGAGCCCGGTTCATCCCCCGAACCGGATTCCGACTCCGTCGAAGAATCCTCCGAAGAACCTGCCGAAGGGGCTGAGAAGTGAATCTCGCCGCCGCAACCAACGAGAACCTGGCGCACACCAGCAATGTGCTGATCTATTCGTCTATGGCCGTCTACACCCTGGCCTTCTTCGCGCACATCGCGGAATGGGTGTTCGGCAGCCGCAGCAAGGTCGGCCGCACCGCCGCCGCGCTGACCGGGACCGAGGGCGCGGTCGCCGCCGGCTCGGTGAAGGTGCAGGTCGCGCAGCAGGGCGGCGGCACCGCCGTACTGGACCGCCCGAAGATCATCACGCGCGCGGCGGCCGGTTCCCGCGACGTACCGGACGGGCCCGGCGCGGCCGGCGGCACGTTCAAGGGCGACCTCTACGGGCGCATGGCGGTCTCCATGACCGTGCTCGCCTTCCTCGTGGAGGCCGGTGGAGTCGTCACCCGGGCACTGTCCGTGCAGCGTGCCCCCTGGGGCAACATGTACGAGTTCTCCATCACCTTCTCCACGGTGGCGGTCGGCGCGTACCTGATCCTCCTCGCGCTGAAGAAGAACGTCCGCTGGATGGGGCTGCTCCTGGTCACCACCGTCCTGCTGGACCTCGGCATCGCGACCACGGTGCTCTACACCTCCAGCGACCAGCTGGTGCCCGCGCTGCACTCGTACTGGCTGTGGATCCACGTCTCCACCGCCATCATCTGCGGCGCCGTCTTCTACATCGGCGCGAGCGCCACCCTGCTCTACCTCTTCCGCGACAGCTACGAGAGCAAGCTCGCCAACGGCGTGCAGCCCGGTTCGTTCGCCCAGTCCGTGCTCTCCCGGCTGCCCTCCGCCTCCTCGCTCGACAAGTTCTCGTACCGCATCAACGCCGCCGTCTTCCCGCTGTGGACGTTCACGATCATCGCGGGCGCCATCTGGGCGGGCGACGCATGGGGCCGCTACTGGGGCTGGGACCCCAAGGAGGTCTGGTCCTTCATCACCTGGGTCGCGTACGCCTGCTACCTGCACGCACGCGCCACCGCGGGCTGGAAGGGCCGCAAGGCCGCCTACCTGGCGCTGATCGCCTTCGGCTGCTGGCTCTTCAACTACTACGGCGTGAACATCTTCGTCACCGGCAAGCACTCCTACGCCGGGGTCTGAGAACGTCCTGTACGGGTGCGGATCCCGCACCACCGGGCCACGCTGGAACCATGACCGATGCGACCCCCGTCATCGAGCCCGGCACCAGCGAAACCCATGGTGACCTGCACACCCTGAGGTTCACGCTACGGCTGCCCCACCCCGTTCCGCGGGTGTGGGCAGCCGTTGCCAGTTCCGGGGGGCTGCGCGGCTGGCTCGCCGCCGCCGACCCCTTCGAACCGCGCATGGGCGGAGCGATCACGCTCCGCTGGCTCAACACCGACCAGGAGGGCCGGGCCACGGTCGCCCCCGGCACCGTCACCGCCTGGGACATCGAGCGGGTCGCCGAATACACCCTCGAAGGAATCCACGGCCGCATCCGCTTCCACCTGGAGCCCCCGCGCGGCGACCATGTGCTGCTGCGGTTCACCAACGAGTTCCGCGGCGACGACGAGCTGCGCCTCGACTGCCTGGCGGGCTGGCACGACCACTTCCGCTACCTCGTGGACGCGCTCGACGGATATCCCGCCGACTGGTCGAAGTGGACCCCGGTCCGGTGGGCCGGGCTGCGTGAGGAGTACGTGGCGGCCGAGCGGTGAGAGGTCGCCCGACAGCCTCTGAAGCGGCGTCACGGCGTCACGGCGCCGCGGACGGCAGCAGGCACTTCCCGTCCGGCGGCGTGCCCTCCGGCCAGGCGATCGACACGAACCGCTGACTGGCGTCCTCGGGCGCCAGCTCCACCACCGGAACCGCCTTGTTGTACGGGTTGCCGTGGTTGTCCAGGCAGATCCAGCCACTGGCCCCCGACACCCGCAGCGAACCCTTCACCCGCGGCCACTGCTCGCCCACGTCCGCGAGCTGCGGCAGCCCCTTGCCCTCCGGGGTCGCCTGCCGGACGGCCTGCACCGCCAGCGTCATCGCGTCGTGCGCGATGATCACCTGGCCGTCGGTCAGGGCCTGGTGGTCGGTCGGACCGATCGGTCCCGCGGGCTTCCTCGACACCGTGGCCAGCAGATCCAGGAAGGCGCGGTAGTCCGCCGCGGAACCGCCCGTGGCCGCCCGGCCCTTCCCCGTCGCCGCCCAGGCGTCCGGGTGCGCCAGCGAGGCGTAGCGGACGGTCACCTTCCGGCGCAGCGCGCCCCGGTCGAGCTTCTTGTCACTGCCGAGGTACGAGCCCTCGTCGCCGGTCAGGATCGTGAACGCGCGGCTTTGGCAGCCGCGGGCCCCGAGCGCGTTGATGAACTGCCGCAGCTGGACGTGGCGTCCGGCGAAGAACACCGTCTCCGCGTCCGTGTCGCAGATCAGATGCGTGATCTGCTGGAAGGTGTTGGCCGTGGTGCCCTCGTCGTTGGGGTCGCTGCGCGAGGTGAACAGCTCCGGCTGGTACCGGGTGCCCTTCACCAGCGAGGTGAAGGCCGCCCGCAGCGTGTCCGTGTAGTGGTCCCCGGTACGGGTGTCCTGCACCAGCAGCGCCTTGTCCTTCTTGACCTGCCCGAAGTGGGCCAGGGCGCGCGCCTCGTCCCGGTTGGTCGGCGAGACCCGCGCCAGGCCGGGGAACGGATCGCCCTTCGCGCCGTTGGCGATGTCGTCGGCCGTGATCGTGGTGCCGACGACCGCGATGTGCGCGGCGGTCAGCTCCTTGACCGCCGACTTGACCTGCGTACTGCTGGTGGCGACCCCGGACACGGCCCGCAGGTTGTCCGGGGCCCCGGTCATCGTCTTCAGCCGCTCCACCGCAGGCCGCCACAGCAGGTTGTTCTTCCCGGTGTTGGCGAGCACCAGCCGGATCTGCGGCACCTGCTCGTTGGAGAGGTGGTTGGCCCGGTACTGCTCGGCGAACGCGCCCTGCAGCTCGCGCTGCATCTTCGTCTGCATCGCCTCGTCCGTCGACGTCAGCGGCAGCAGCAGCGCGACCGTCGCGTACCGGCCGGGCTTCAGGGTGTCGTTCTCCCGGGCGATGGCCGCGGCGACCTCGGCCAGCTTCGGCCGCCCGAAGTCGTAGCCGTCGCCGGAGACGCCGATGCACTCGGCACTGCCCTGCGGCCGTTCGACCCCCTTCGCGCAGGAACGGTCCTCGGGGGCGGTGAGCCGGCCGATGCCGTACCAGCCGGACGTGATCACCAGGGCGGCGACCACCACCGAGGTGACGACCTTCTGCCGTGCCGTGTACCAGAGGCGGTAGCGCAGTGGATTACGCATCCGGGCCACCGTTCCCCCGTCGTGGCCCCGGCCCGCTGCCGCCCGCGCCCGGTTCTCCCGGTGGCATGGACAGCGGACGCCAGGCCCTGATGTCCCGCGGCCAGTGCGTCGCCGCGTCCCACAGCACGCTGTTGCCCGTCGGATGCCTGCCGGACAGTTGTCGCAGTTCGTGCGCCATCTTGTCGATCACCTCTTCGTCCGGCAGGGCCAGCGGATCGGACAGCAGCCATACGCCGTGCAGCAGCCGGCGCAGCTGCACATGGAGCTCCGCGGCCGACGTTTCGAGCCCTCTCGGCACCGCGTTGTCCGCCCGGCCGAGCGCGACCGCGCGCCGCCGGTCGGGGCCGACGGATCCGCGCGTACGCGGGTACGGTGCCGAGGCGATGAAGCGCAGCGAGTCGAGCCATCCCGCCACGTCCGGTTCGTCGAACCGCAGCCGCAGATGCCCCACGCACGCCTCCGCGTCGCCCAGCACCAGCTTCTGGTGCAGCAGATGCGGGACGCTGGGGAGGCGCCCGCCGGGGCCGTACGCCCCACGCAGCGAGACATGCACCGCCTGCCACACCGCGTAGGACGGATGGTCGCCGTCCTGGAACCGCAGCCGGTGCAGCAGCAGCGACCGCAGCAGCGGATCGGCGACGAAGTGGCCGGGCCCGACCGGCCAGTCCTCCGCCCGCAGCGCATCGCGCATCCGCAGCGCCACGTCGCCGTCCGGCGACCCCCGGCCCAGCCGGCTCTCCGCCAGCAGACGCGCCGAGTCCTCGCCGTGCGCGGCGGCCAGCACGCCGAGGAAGTCCAGCCGCTGCTCGGGCCCCGGCAGCAGCCGCGCCAGCAGCTCGTCCGCCACCTGCGCGGGCGCCCGGTCCTCGCGCACCTCCACCGTGCAGTCCAGCAGCGATCCCGGCACCAGCGACGCGGGCTCCGGCGCCTCGCCCGCCGCCAGCGCCAACAGCTCCACCGCCAGCGGGCGCCCGCCCGTCAGCCGGTGCACCCCACGGGCCAGCCCGGCCGGGATACGGCCCGCCCGGTCGTGCCGGTCGAACGCGGAGCGCACCTGCTCCGGGTTGAGCGGAGTCAGCTCCACGGCCAGGATCCCGGACGTCACCCCCGTGCCCCTGGACCAGTGCGAGCTGTGCGCCACCTCCGGGAGCCGCCGGCGCACCGCATGGCTCAGTCCCTCGTGGTCCCGGACCCGCGAGGAGGCGAACACCGCGATCCGGTCGCGCATCCCGGCGGCCCGCTGTCGCAGCAGCGGCTCCAACAGCTGCCGGCCCAGCGGTGTGTGCGCGTTGTCGACGAGCAGCACCGGGCGGCCCCGGCGGGCGCCCCAGGCCAGGCCCCCGTAGGCCGCGACCAGGTCCGCGGCCAGCGCGAGCACCAGATGGTCCTCGGCCCGGCGGCGCAGATCGCCGCCGCGCTCGAAGTCGACCGCCAGCTGCCGCAGCCCGATCCGGCCGTTGCCGCCCGCGTGCGGATAGCTGCCGTACCAGTCCGCCGATCGCCGCTGGAAGCGGCTGAACGATTCCTCCAGGACCGTTTCGACCGTGGCCTCCGCGATCATCCCGGCCATCGGGGCCACCGAGTCGAAGGCGCTGGCGGCCAGCTTCGTCAGCACCTTGGTGACCCAGCCGGTCGCCGCGTCCCCGCGGCCGTCGACGGTCGCCAGCATCGGACCGAGCGACTGCAGGTCCCGCCGCGCCCGCGTCTCGTCCTCGCGGGTCCAGGAGATGGAGGCGACCGCCACGAGCCCGAGGCTCAGCCGGGGGAACTGCACCGGACGCGCGGCGTGCACCTTGGCCGTCAGCTGGGTGGCGAGCTCCGGCAGCGCGCCGGTGACCGGGGTCCAGCCGGGCCCCGCGTCCTCGGGTGCCACGACGGCCTCGCAGTCGACGAGGGCGACCGGGGTGATCTCCCGGTACAGATGGCGCAGTTGCTTGAGGACGGCCGTCTTGCCCATGCCCCGGCCGCCGGTCAGCACAGCGACCGGCGGATCGTCGCGGTGCTCGTAGACGACCCGGGCGGAGCCGTACGGAGTGAGGCCGGTCAGGCGCGCCGCAAGTCCGTCGTTGCCGAAGATCGCCTCGCGCCCGTACAGCTCTCTCTCCACAGCACCCCCAGCGTCGACGCTCCATCCGATCTGTCACACCGTCAACACAAGCGTATCGCCCGGGTGTTGGAGAGTGGAGGGGAATTTCGAACGATAGTTGGGGGCGCGGGGGCGGGGCGGGGCGGCGGATCAGCCGGCGCCGATGTCCTCGTTCCAGAGGGCGGGGTGGTCGCGTACGAAGTCCCGCATGAGCGCCACGCATTCGGCGTCGTCGAGCAGCACGATCTCCACTCCGTGCCGGGCCAGCCAGTCGTGCCCGCCGTGGAACGTCCGGGCCTCGCCGATCACCACCCGCGAGATCCCGAACTGCCGAACGAGGCCGCTGCAGTACCAGCACGGGGAGAGCGTCGTCACCATCGTCGTACCGCGGTACGAGCGCTGCCGCCCGGCCGCGCGGAAGGCCGCCGTCTCCGCGTGCAGGGACGGATCACCGTCCTGGACGCGGCGGTTGCGGCCCCGGCCGAGCAGGGCGCCGTCCGGTCCGTAGAGGGCCGCGCCGATGGGCACACCGCCCTCGGCGAGACCGCTACGGGCCTCGGCGAGGGCGGTGGCGAGCATGTCCGCGTCGTTCATGCGGTCCTCCCGGTCCGGGGGCTACTCGCCCGAGGGGCTCGGGCTCTCCCCGCTCTCGCGGCGCTTCAACTCCTCCTCGCGGCGGCGCAGATCCGCCTCCCAGTCCTTGAGGAGCGACTCGTCCTTCTTGTTCTCGTCCTTCAGCGCCTTCAGGAACTCCGGGTTGTCGTCCGGCGCCACCCACTGCGAGCGGTGATTGCGGTGCCATTCGGACGGCGTACGGCCTCCGGCGGGCGCGTGGCGCATCTTGCCCGCGGCCAGCCAGACGATCGGGCCGACGATCCAGAACAGCAGGATGATGAAGACCCAGGCGATCTTCGGCAGGTGCTTGGCCTCGTCCTCGGGGGTGTTCAGGCAGTCGATGAACGCGTAGATCGTCAGTGCCAGAGGCAGGAGATAGATCAGGGCCCGGAACATGATGGAAAGGTCCCCCTGCGGAGAGTTGGCGGGGCTTGTCCCGCCCCGGTTCGGGCCCAGAGTAGCCGGTGTCCGTGACATATCACGGCGAGCGGGGTGAACCGGCGGCGAGCGGGCGGGGCCGCCCGATTCCGGGTGCGCGAGGGCGGGGCCCGGGGCGGGGTGGGGGAGCCCCGGCGGCCGCGGCGGGCGGGGATGACAAACTGGACGGCATGGCTTACGACGATCTTCGTTCCCTCCTCCGGGCCCTGGAGCGCGAGGGCGAGCTCAAGCGCATCAAGGCCGAGGTCGACCCCTACCTGGAGGTCGGCGAGATCGTCGACCGGGTGAACAAGGCGGGTGGCCCCGCGCTGCTCTTCGAGAACGTCAAGGGGTCCTCGATGCCCCTGGCCATGAATGTCTTCGGGACCGACAAGCGGCTGCTCAAGGCGCTCGGGCTGAAGTCCTACGCCGACATCAGCGACAAGATCGGCGGGCTGCTCAAGCCGGAGCTGCCGCACGGCTTCGTCGGGGTGCGGGAGGCCTTCGGCAAGCTCGGTTCGATGGTGCACGTGCCGCCGAAGAAGGTGAAGCAGGAGAGCGCCCCGGTGCAGGAGGTCGTCCTCACCGGCGACGACGTGGACCTGGACCTGCTGCCCGCGCTCTTCACCTGGCCCGAGGACGGCGGCTCCTTCTTCAACCTGGGGCTCACCCACACCAAGCACCCGGAGACCGGCGTACGGAACCTGGGGCTGTACCGGCTCCAGCGCCACGACCGCCGCACCATCGGGATGCACTGGCAGATCCACAAGGACAGCCGCAACCACTACCAGGTCGCCGCCAAGCGCGGCGAGCGGCTGCCGGTCGCCATCGCGTTCGGCGCGCCGCCCGCGGTGACGTACGCCTCCACCGCGCCGCTGCCGGGGGACATCGACGAGTACCTCTTCGCCGGGTTCATCCAGGGCAAGCGGATCGAGATGGTCGACTGCAAGACCGTGCCGCTCCAGGTGCCGGCGCAGGCGGAAGTGGTCATCGAGGGGTGGCTGGAGCCCGGGGAGATGCTTCCCGAGGGGCCGTTCGGCGACCACACCGGCTTCTACACGCCGCAGGAACCGTTCCCCGCGCTGACCATCGACTGCGTGACCATGCGGAAGCGTCCGCTGCTCCAGTCGATCGTGGTGGGCCGGCCGCCGACCGAGGACGGGCCGCTGGGACGCGCCACCGAGCGGTTCTTCCTGCCGCTCCTCAAGATCATCGTGCCGGACATCGTGGACTACCACCTGCCGGAGGCGGGCGGCTTCCACAACTGCGCGATCGTCTCGATCGACAAGAAGTACCCGAAGCACGCCCAGAAGGTGATGAGCGCCATCTGGGGTGCGCACATGATGTCGCTGACCAAGCTGATCGTGGTCGTGGATTCCGACTGCGACGTCCACGATCTGCACGAGGTGGCGTGGCGGGCCCTCGGCAATACGGACTACGCGCGCGACCTGACGGTCACCGAGGGTCCCGTCGACCATCTCGACCATGCCTCCTACCAGCAGTTCTGGGGCGGCAAGGCGGGCATCGACGCGACGAAGAAGTGGCCCGAGGAGGGCTACACCCGGGACGGGGGCTGGCCGAACATGGTCGAGTCCGACCCGGAGACGGCGGCGAAGGTCGACCGCCGGTGGAAGGAATACGGACTGTGAGCGCCGCCGAAGCAGCACTGGGCTCAGGGCCCGTACAACCGAACAGCAAGGTCAAGGCGTTCCTGCGGCTCGTGATGATCGAGCACTCGGTCTTCGCGCTGCCCTTCGCGTACATCGCCGCCCTGACCGCGATGTTCCAGGCGGACATGTCCATCCACTGGGGCACCCTGCTGCTCGTCACGGTCGCGATGGTGGGGCTGCGGACGTTCGCGATGGCCTGCAACCGGATCATCGACCGGGAGATCGACGCCCGTAACCCGCGCACCGCGAGCCGGGAGCTGGTCACCGGGGCGGTCTCGGTGAAGTCGGCGTGGACGGGGGCGCTGGTCGCCGTCGTCGTCTTCCTCGGCGCCGCCGCGCTGCTGAACCCGCTCTGTCTGGCGCTCGCGCCGGCCGCCGTCGTGCCGATGGTGGTCTATCCGTACGGGAAGCGGTTCACCCACTACCCGCACGCCATCCTCGGTATCGCGCAGGCCATAGGGCCGATCGGTGCCTGGCTGGCGGTGACCGGCAGCTGGTCGTGGGACGCGGTGATCCTCGGCCTCGCGGTCGGGATCTGGATCGGCGGCTTCGACCTGATCTTCGGCTGCCAGGACGTCCAGGCGGACCGGGCGCACGGGGTGCTCTCGGTGCCGGCCCGGTTCGGCATCCCGGCCGCGCTGTGGGGCGCGCGGGTCTGCCATGCGGTGACGACCGGGCTGCTGGTCTGGTTCGGGCTGGCCACGGAGGCCGGGCTGTTCTACTGGATCGGCATGGTGATCGTCGCCGTCGCGTTCGTGTACGAGCACCGGGTGGTGCGGCCGCACGACCTCTCCCGGCTGAACCGGGCGTTCTTCTCGGTCAACGGGTTCATCGGGATCGCCCTGTTCGCGTGTGCGCTGCTGGACCTGCTGGTGCGGGGCCTGACGGTCTGAGCCTGCCCGGGGTCGTGTCCGGCGGATCCAGGACCTCATCCTCGACGGGCGGCTGCCCCGGGCGCGGGCGAGACGGGTCGAGGAGGCCCGTCCGTTGTTGTGGTCAAGGACCGCCGCGTTACGGGTCCGTCCCAGTGGGCTGCGGGCGTCGACAGGTGCGAAACGGTGGCGGGAACCGCCGTCGCGGCCGGCCGGCGGTGTGTTCCGGCGCGGTGCGGCGCGCCGTGTCCGGCTCCTGTTTCCCTTGCCGGACGGCGGCAGGGAGCGGGTGCGGCGGGGGCGGGTGCGGGCGGGGGCATGCCCGGTGGTGGTGCGCGTTGTGCCCGGCAGTGCGTGTAACAGGGGTGTATTAGCGGGTGGTTGGGCGGAACGCCTTGCCGGGCCGGGCGGCTCTTGGTGATCAGAAACGCTCGCTCGTACCGACCGTGCCGAGCGGCCGACACCCCCCACCGACACTGAGGAAGAAACGATGCGCGCACGCAAGCTCACCTTCGCCGCCCTGGCCGTTGTCGCCGGTCTCTCGCTCACGGCCTGCCAGGACGGCGAGGACGACCTGGGACAGACCGCCCCGTCCTCCGCGTCCTCTGCGGCGTCCGCGAGCGGCGGCTCGGGCTCGGGCGGTACGAACCAGGACGGCGGCAAGGACTCCGCCGGAAAGGGGTCCGGCGGGCAGGGCACGGCCGCCGGGACCGGCTCCAACGAGAACGGCAAGGTCGGCAAGTGCCGCACCGACGACCTGGACATCACCGCGTCGGACAGCACCATCGACGGCGACACCGAGGGCACCGTCGCGGTGGAGTTCAAGAACGGCGGCGGCCGGGACTGCGTGCTCTCCGGGTACGCGGGCGTCGACCTGAAGACCAGCGCGGGGTCGCTGTCCGCGGAGCGTACCGGTGAGAAGGCCACCCCGATGACCCTCAAGGACGGGAAGTCGGTGTACTTCGGCATCAACTACCCGCTCAACAAGTCGGGCGGCTCCGGCGTCCGCATCACGGCCCTGGTGGTGACCCCGCCGGACGAGACGAAGTCGTTCTCCCTCGAATGGCCGGGCGCCGCCACGCTGCCCGCCACGGACGGCTCCGGCTCCCCGGTGAAGGTCGGCCCGATGGGGAGCGCCGGTCAGGGCGAGGGCTGACCCGGACGCCACGGGATCCGTCCGGGGGATCATGGGTGGAGCCGGAAGAGGACGGCTGCCCGACGGCGGCAGACGCGGCTCCGGAAGCGACCACTCGCGATGCATCGGATCCCCCGGCCCGTACCCGAACCGACATGCGGCCGGTCGGAAAGTCACATGACCGGCCGGGCAGGCCCTGCGCCAAGAGCGGCCGAACGCGCTCTACGGCATGAGCGGCCGGGCGGGCGGCACCGTGCTCCGGCCGCGCGCGGGGCGGCGGAAGACGAACGCCGCCGCCACGCCCGCCGCCAGCCCGAACAGATGGCCCTGCCAGCTGACCGAGGTGTTGGCGGGGGAGAGCCCCACCAGGATCGACGAGCCCCATATCGCGCCGACCACCAGACCGGCGGCGATGTCGAGCGCCCTGCGGTCGACGAACCCCCGGGCGAGCAGATAGCCGAAGAGGCCGAAGACCAGCCCGGACGCGCCCGCCGTGTTGGAACCGTCCGGTGAGACCAGCCAGACGCCGAGCCCGTCGACCACGATGATCATCGCGGCCACGGCGGCGAATCTGCGGACGCCGCTCAGCGCCGCCAGGAAGCCGAAGACCAGCAGCGGCACGCTGTTGGAGGCGACATGACCGAAGCCGAAGTGGATGAAGGACGCGGGCACCACGTCCAGCAGCTCGCCGGCCCGGCGGGGCTCTATCCCGAACGTGTCCAGCGCGTGGCCCGTCGAGGCGTCGACGACTTCGAGCAGCCAGAGGAACGCGACCCAGCCCAGCATCACCTCGGCCGCGGTCTTCGCGCGGCCGCCCGCACTCCACGCCGGTGCGGATCGATCCGAAGATGCGGCCATCGTGCCCCCTGCCCCTCCTGCCGTCCCCTTGTCGTCCCTGTTCCCACCCCTGGAACGCCCGAGGCACCGTACTCGGTTCCGGTTTCGTACTGCCGGATAGGCTCAGGAGTGTGGATTCCGAGACTTCAGTGAGTCAGCAGCAGCGGCAGCCTTGGATTGTCGGGGTTTCAGGCGCTTCGGGCACCCCATTCGCCGCCGCGGTGCTGCGCGGTCTGCTGGCTGCGGGGGAGAGCGTCGATCTGGTGGTGAGCCGGGCCTCGCGGCTGACGCTGCTGGACGAGACCGGGATCGCGTTCCGCGACGGGCACTGGCAGGAGGACCTGCGCAGCTGGCTGGCGCGCGGGGCGGACGGCAAGCCGCACACCTTCGACGTGGACGTCGAGGGCGTACGGCACTGGGCGGCCGGTGATCTGGGAGCGGGACCCTCCTCGGGTTCGTACCCGGCGAAGGGGATGCTGATCGTCCCGGCCTCGACGGCCTGTGTGGCCGGGGTGGCGCTCGGGCTCTCGAAGGATCTGCTCCAGCGGGCCGCGAGCGTGACGCTCAAGGAGCGGCGGAAGCTGGTCGTCGCGGTGCGGGAGACTCCGCTGAACGGGCAGACGCTGAAGCATCTGGTGAGCCTGGACGAGGCGGGCGCCGTGGTGCTGCCCGCCTCTCCGGCGTTCTACGCGGGGGCGACGCACATCCAGGATCTGGTGGACTTCGTCGCCGGGCGGGTACTGGACGCGGCGGGCGTGCCGCACGACCTGTACCGCCGGTGGGAGGGAGAGCTCGGTGGCGGCTCCCGCGACTCCCGTGGCTGAGTCGGTGGTCAGCGCTTCTTCATGGCGCGCGGCTTGCGGGTCCGGTCGACCCGGTGCGCGGCGGCGGGCTGGTGGGCACGCGAGCGGTTGGCCAGGTCCTGCAGCTCGCGCATCCGGGCGTAGGCCATCTCGATCGTGTACACGGTGTTTTCACTCCTGAAGATTCGAAAGCATTTTTTGGATGTTCGGAAAGATTTGCAGGCGATGAAGCCTGCATGCCTTAGATTCTACACGTAGACTCGCGATACTGCTGAACAATGGAAGGTTTCAGTCACATGGACGCGGTGGACAGGCAGCTCATCCAGGCCCTCAGGGAGAACGGCAGGGCCTCGTACGCCGAGCTGGGACGGCTCGTGGGGCTCTCCGGGCCCAGCGTCACCGACCGCATCAACCGGCTGGAAACCGCCGGTGTCATCACCGGTTACCGCGCCACCGTCGACGCCGCGTCCCTGGGGCTCGGGGTCACGGCCCTGATCGGCATCTCGCTCTCCGACGCGGCCGATCACGAGGACGTGGCGCGCCGGCTGAAGGACCTCGCGGAGATCGAGGACGCCTGGTTCATCGCGGGCGACGACTCGTACATGCTCAAGGTGCGCGTCGGTGACGTGGACGGCCTGGAGAAGACCATCCGCCGGCTCAGCGGTACGAGGGGCGTCTCGCGCACCCGTACCACGATCGTGCTCTCCACCAAGTGGGAGAACCGGGTCGGGGAACTTCCCGACGAGTCGTAGGCGTAACGTGGTGGAGCCCCCGGGTGACCGGGGGTTTCGCCCGGTATCACCTGTCACCGGGAAACGCACTGCACGTCGACAACTGGGAGGCAGCCGCATGGACGTCGGGCTCAAGCGCGAGCTGGAGGAGAAGGTCCGCGCAGGGGAGCGGCTGACCCGCGAGGACGGCATCGCCCTCTACGAGTCGGACGACCTGGCCTGGCTCGGCGGCCTCGCCCACGAGGTGCGCACGCGCAAGAACGGTGACGTCGTGCACTTCAACGTCAACCGGCACCTCAACATGACCAATGTGTGCACCGCGTCGTGCGCCTACTGCTCGTTCCAGCGCAAGCCGGGCGAGAAGGACGCGTACACCATGCGCATCGAGGAGGCCGTTCGCCTCGCCAAGGCGATGGAGGGCGAGAACCTCACCGAGCTGCACATCGTCAACGGGCTGCACCCCACCCTGCCGTGGCGTTACTACCCGCGCTCGCTGAGCGCGCTGAAGGAAGCCCTGCCGCAGGTCTCCCTCAAGGCGTTCACCGCCACCGAGATCCACCACTTCGAGACCATCTCCGGGCTCTCGGCCTCCGAGATCCTGGACGAGCTGATCGAGGCCGGTCTGGAGTCGCTGACCGGCGGCGGCGCGGAGATCTTCGACTGGGAGGTCCGCCAGCACATCGTGGACCACGCCACCCACTGGGAGGACTGGTCGCGCATCCACCGCCTGGCGCACGAGAAGGGGCTCAAGACCCCGGCGACCATGCTGTACGGGCACATCGAGGAGCCCCGGCACCGCGTGGACCACGTGCTGCGGCTGCGTGAGCTCCAGGACGAGACCGGCGGCTTCCAGGTCTTCATCCCGCTGCGCTACCAGCACGACTTCGTGGACATGAAGGACGGCAAGGTCCGCAACCGGCTCCAGGCGCGGACGACGATGGCGACCGGCGCCGAGGCGCTGAAGACCTTCGCGGTCTCGCGGCTGCTCTTCGACAACGTCCCGCACGTCAAGGTCTTCTGGGTGATGCACGGTGTGCAGACCGCCCAGCTCGCGCTCCAGCACGGTGCGGACGACATGGACGGCTCGGTCGTCGAGTACAAGATCACGCACGACGCGGACAACTACGGCACGCCGAACAAGCTCGGCCGCGAGGATCTGCTGGACCTGATCCGCGACGCGGGCTTCCGGCCCGTCGAGCGCAACACCCGGTACGAGATCATCCGCGAGTACCCGGGCCCGGACGCCGGGCGGCGCGAGTCGCCGCAGCCGATGCGCGTCTGACCCGCGCGTCGTCAGTAGTTGTACGGGAGCCCCGGCCTCAGGCCGGGGCTTTCTCGCGTGCTGGACATGGTTTGAGGCCGCGGGTCGGTAATAGTTAATCTGCGCCTATGGCACTTACATTCGAATTGGACCCCACGTTCGACCGCACACTGCGGGACGGCATCGTCGAGCTGTGGACCGATGTCTCCAACGCGGGCGGCGCGGTCGGTTTCGTACCGCCCGTCACTACCGACGACGTACGGCCCGAGCTGGTCAAGCATCTGGTCGCCATGGCCGAGGGGCGCACCCGCCTGCTGATCGGACGCGACGAGGAGGGCGCCGTCGCGGCCACGGCCTTCCTCGCCCTCAACACCCACCGGCTGATGATCCACTGGCTCTGGCTCTACACGGTGATGGTCCACCCCCGCCATCAGGGCAAGGGGTACGGGCGCGATCTGATGGACGCCGCCGCGCGGGCGGCCCGCGCGATCGACGGGATCGAGGCCGTCCGGCTCACCTGCCGCGGCGGCACCGGTGTCGACCGGTTCTACGCCTCGTGCGGATACAAGGAGGTCGGGCGGGTGCCCGACGCGATCCGGGTGGCCGACGGGGACGACCGCGACGACATCATCATGCTGCTGCCGCTCGGGCACTGAGCCGCGTCCGCCTCCTTTGGCGGAGCCCTCCGAACTGATCGATTCCGGGGCATGCTTCACTGGTCGGGCAGGATCGAAGGACCGTCATACGTTGAGAGAGAGGCCAACTGTGTCCGCTGCCAAGCCGAGCGCGACAATTCGGTACACCGCGATGCGCCTCAGTATCTTCGTCGGCTGCTTCGCCGTCGCGGCCCTGGCCGTCCACTTCGGCCTGCTGCCCTCCGGGACGAACGGCTCCAATCTCGTCTGGGTGATTCTGCTCGCCCTGGTCCTGTCCGCGCCGCTCAGTTATGTGCTGCTGCGCAAGCAGCGCGACGAGATGTCCGAGCAGATCGTGTCCACGGTCGACCGGGCCAAGGAGCGCCTTGAGGCGAACCGCACCCGCGAGGACCACGTCACCCCGTGACGGTGGCGACGGCGTGAGGGCTGCGTAAGGACTACGTAAGCTTCCTCACACCCGCACAGTTTTCGTTCGAAACCCCAGCGCCGGAGCGTCCGCTCCTGTACTGGGGTTTTGTCGTTCCCGCGGGGATCCGGGGCGGGCCGGGGCGTGGTGGCGGCGGTCTCGCCGGCGAGCCGGGGTCAAAGAAGAGCTTTGAGCTTCTCAAAGTTCAAGTGTTAACGTGTTCGACATGAAGACAGCAGTGCGCCATCGATTCGCCGCGAGCGTCCCGCTCGTGGAGCGCCTGCATGTCGATCTCTGCCGCTGTATGTCCGCGGTCTGTTGCCGCAACGTCTGAACGGCACCATGCAGCGGCGCCGCCCCTGACGCGGGCGCCGCACCCCCGTCCCCCGCACAGTCGTCCCCGTGCGCCCCGATGCGTCACATCTGGAGTGTGTCCGTGTCCGCGAACCCCGCGTCCACCGCTGCCGGCAGCCCGTCCGGCTCCGGTTTCCGTATACCCAAGGTCCCGTTCTGGGCCCAGATAGTCGCCGGTCTCGTCCTCGGTGTCGTACTCGGCTGGCTCACGCGTACGTACGACATCGGCTGGCTCTACACCACGCTCGACAAGGTCGGCCACATCTTCGTCCAGCTGCTGAAGCTGGCCGTCGCGCCTCTCGTCTTCTTCGCGATCCTGGTGTCGATCACCAACCTGCGCAAGGTCAACAACGCCGCCCGGCTGGCCACCCGCACCCTGCTCTGGTTCATGATCACCTCGCTGATCGCGGTCGCCATCGGCCTCGCGATCGGCCTGGTCACCAACCCGGGCTCCGGTACGGGCCTCACGCCGAAGGACGGCAAGCTGCCGGAGCACGCGGGCTCCTGGCTCGACTTCCTGACCGGCATCATCCCGGACAACGTGATCACGCCGTTCACCGAGCTGAACGTGCTCCAGATCGTCTTCATGGCCGCCGTCGCCGGTATCGCCGCGCTCCAGCTCGGCGAGAAGGCCCAGCCGATCCTCACCCTCAGCGAGTCCGTCCTGGAGCTCCTCCAGAAGGCCCTGTGGTGGGTCATCCGCCTCGCCCCCATCGGCACCGTCGGCCTCATCGGCTACGCGATTGCCGACTACGGCTGGGACCTGATCGGCAAGTACGCGACGTTCACCGCCGACGTCTACATCGGCTGCGCCCTGGTGCTGTTCGGTGTGTACCCGCTGCTGCTCGCCACCGTCGCCAAGCTCAGCCCGGTGCAGTTCTTCAAGGGCGCCTGGCCGGCCATCCAGCTGGCCTTCGTCTCCCGCTCCTCGGTCGGCACCATGCCGGTCACCCAGAAGGTCACCGAGCGCCTCGGCGTCCCGAAGGAGTACGCCTCCTTCTCCGTCCCGTTCGGCGCCACCACCAAGATGGACGGCTGCGCCGCGATCTACCCGGCGCTGGCGGCGATCTTCATCGCGCAGATCTTCGACGTGCAGCTGGGTGTCGGTGACTACGTCCTGATCGCGTTCGTCTCGGTGATCGGTTCGGCGGCCACCGCCGGTCTCACCGGTGCCACGGTCATGCTGACCCTCACCCTGTCGACGCTGGGCCTCCCGCTGGAGGGCGTCGGTCTGCTCATGGCCATCGACCCGATCCTGGACATGATGAGGACGGCCACGAACGTGGCGGGTCAGGCGCTGGTCCCGGTGATCGTCGCGGCCCGCGAGAAGATCCTCGACCATGACGCGTACAACTCGGCCTCGTCCTCCCCGGTCGACGGCGACGAGGTGCGCGACACCGAGCCGGAGCGGGTGCCGGTCGCCGCGTAACCGCTCACGCACGACATACGGGAGCGCCCCCGGTCCGCCTTTCGGCAGGGCCGGGGGCGCTTGTGTGCCGTACCGGACGTCCGGGGCGTGCGGCCCCTGCCGCGTACGCCGGGGAGGAGGCCCGCGCCGTACCCTTACCGGGGGAGTGGCACACCGGGGGCGGGAGGAAGTCGACGTGGGTGCTGTGAAGAGCAAACGGATGCCGCGGGCCGTGCGCGAGCAGCAGATGATGGACGCCGCCGTGCAGACCTTCGGGCAGCGCGGGTACCGGGCCGCCTCGATGGACGAGATCGCCGAGCTGGCGGGGGTGTCCAAGCCGCTCGTCTACCTGTATCTCAACTCCAAGGAAGAACTCTTCACCGCCTGCATCCGGCGCGAGGCGAAAGCGCTGGTCGAAGCGGTACGGGCAGGGGCGGAGCCGGGGCTTCCGGCCGATCGGCAACTGTGGTCGGGGCTGCGGGCGTTCTTCACGCACACGGCGGAGCACCCGGACGGCTGGGCGGTGCTGCACCGCCAGGCGCGTACGCACGGCGAGCCGTTCGCCGACGAGGTGACGGCGATGCGGGACGAGATCGTTGCTTTCGTGACGGAGCTGATCGGGGCCGCGGCGCGCGAGGCGCACCACGATCCGGCGCTGCCCGACCGTGATGTGTCGGGGCTCGCGCAGGCGCTCGTGGGGGCCGCGGAGTCGCTCGCCGGGTGGGCGAACGAGACCCCGGGCGTCTCGGCGAAGGAGGCCGCGGCCACCCTGATGAACTTCTCCTGGGCGGGTCTGGAGAACCTTATGAACGGCCGTCCCTGGCAGCCGCCGAACCCGTCCGCCCGGTGAGGTGGACCCGGCCGGTGCCGCGCAGCTGGAAGCCGGTGGCGTCCGCCGCGTAGGTGACGGTGGCGGGCAGCAGGACGGGGGCCTTGAAGTCGGCCCGTACCCAATGGACTTCATCGGGCCGCGGTGACTCGGCCAGGCAGCGGGCGACGGTCCACATGCCGTGGGCGATGGCCCGGGGGAAGCCGAAGAGCCGGGCGGTGAGCGGATACAGGTGGATGGGGTTCCGGTCGCCCGAGGCGGCGCCGTAACGCCGTCCCAGATCGCCGGGCAGCCGCCATTCGGCGACGGCGGGAAGCTCCACGGCCGGGGTGCCGTGCGCCGACCCGGGCGGCCCGGACGGACGCCCTGCCGGTGGTGTGCTTCTCGCGTGCCGGGAGAGGTAGCCGCTGCGGGACTCCCAGACCAGCTCGCCCGCCAGCCGTGCCTCGGTGACCACCGTGACCTCGGTGCCGCGCCGGTGTGGTGTCAACTCCTGGGCGTACACCGTGAGTTCGAGCATGTCCGTGGGGTGAAGCACCCGGTGCCGGGCGATCTCGATCCAGGTGTGGACGAGCCCGACGACCGGCAGCGGGAACCTCCGGGCGGTCATCAGCCGCATGGTGAGCGGGAAGCCCAGTACGTGCGGGTAGGTGAGCGGCAGCGGGCCCGGGTCGGTGTAGCCGCAGATCCGGTTGTACGAGGCGAGCGGGCCGGCCGCGATGGGCGCGGCCGGGAGCACGGCCCGGTCGGCGGGCAGGGTGGCGCCGGGGCGGCCGGCCCTCTTGAACGGGGTCGTGACGGTTGCCCGGACAAGTGACACGTTCGGATTCGGCACAGGGTCACGCCCCCAGCAGGCTCTGGCCGCAGACGCGCACGATCTGGCCGTTGACGGCCGTCGAGGCGGGCTGGGCGAACCAGGCGGTCGTCTCGGCGACATCGACCGGGAGGCCGCCCTGCGAGAGGGAGTTCATCCGGCGGCCCGCCTCCCGGATGAAGAGGGGGACGGTCGCGGTCATCTTCGTCTCGATGAAGCCGGGGGCCACCGCGTTGACCGTGACGCCGTGGTCGGCGGCGGCGCGCGGGGCCAGCGCGCGGACCAGTACGATGATGCCCGCCTTGCTGGCCGCGTAGTTCGTCTGGCCGTTGTTGCCCGCGATGCCGGCGATGGAGGCGGTGGCGACGATCCGGCCGCCGCGGTTGACGGTGCCCGACTTCAGCAGGGCGTCCGTGGTGCGCAGCACGCTGTCGAGGTTCACGTCGAGGACCGAGGCCCAGCGGTCCGCCGGCATGTTGGCGAGGCGGCGGTCGCGGGTGATGCCCGCGTTGTGGACCAGGACGTCGAGACCGTCGGGGGCCGCGGCGGCGATCCGTTCCGCCGCGTCGGCCGCGGTGATGTCCAGCGGCAGCGCGGTGGCGCCGAGCCGGTCGGCGGTGCGGGCCAGCTCGTCCCGGGCCTGCGGGACGTCCAGGCAGACGACCCGGGCGCCGTCCCGGGCCAGCACCGAGGCGACCGAGGCGCCGATGCCGCGCGCCGCGCCGGTGACCAGCGCGGTGCGCCCGGCGAGCGGGGTGGCCCAGTCGGCGACCGGGTCGGGTGCGGCCGAGGTCAGCTCGATCACCTGGCCGCTGATGTACGCGGAGCGGGGCGAGAGCAGGAAGCGCAGGGTGGATTCGGCCGCGGCGACGCCTTCCGGCGCGATACGGAGCAGCTGTACGGTGGCGCCCCTGCCGATCTCCTTGCCCAGTGAGCGCACGAACCCTTCCAGCGCCTGCTGGGCGGCGGCCTGGTGGTGGTCGTCGGCCGACGGCCGGACCCCCAGCACCACGACGCGCCCGCCCGGGGCGAGGGAGCGGACCACCGGGTGCAGCGCCGCGTGGACCCCGGCGAGCCCGCCGGGGGTGACGACGGCCGTCGCGTCCAGCACGATCCCGGCCGGGCGGTCGGCACGACCGGTGACTTCGAGGCCGGTGGCCGCGAGGAGCGCGCCGAGCTCCTTCGTGACCGTGGAGTCCCCGGCGGTGAGGTGCAGCAGCGGGCCGTCCAGGGCCGGGGTCTCCCACGACCAGCGGCGCAGCGGGGCGGGCTGCGGGAGTCCGAGCCTCCGGGTCAGAAAACGGCCGGGTGCTGTGCCGGTGAAGTGCAGATAGCGGTCGGCCATTGTCCAGACTCCCTGCTCGGTCGTAGATTTACTCCAGAGTAAGGTTACTCAAGAGTCAGGAGCTGGTCGAGATGATCCCCCTCGAACTTCCGCAGCCCCGCAGGGTCGCGGTCATCGGCGGCAGCCGCGTCCCGTTCGCGCGCTCCGACGGCCCGTACGCACAGGACTCCAACCAGCAGCTGCTCACGGCCGCCCTGGGCGGCCTCGTCGAGCGGTTCGGACTCCAGGGGCAGCGGGTCGGCGAGTTCGTCGCGGGCGCCGTGCTCAAGCACAGCCGCGACTTCAACCTGGCCCGCGAGACCGTGCTCGGCTCGGCGCTCGACCCCCGCACCCCCGCGTACGACATCCAGCAGGCCTGCGGCACCGGCCTCCAGGCGGTCGTCGCCGCCGCGAACAAGATCATGCTCGGGGCGATCGACTCGGCCGTCGCGGGCGGCACCGACACCACGAGCGACGCGCCCCTCGGCGTCAACGATGAACTGCGCAGGCTGCTGCTGACCACCCGGCGGGCGAAGTCGACGGGCGCCAGGATCAAGGCACTCGCGGGCGTACGCCCCCGGCACCTCGTCCCGGACGTCCCGCGCAACGCGGAACCCCGCACCGGCCTCTCGATGGGCGAGCACGCGGCGGTCACCGCCCGCCGCTGGGGCATCACCCGCGAGGACCAGGACCTGCTCGCGGCCACCAGCCACCAGCGGCTCGCGGCGGCGTACGAGCGCGGTTTCCTGGACGACCTCGTCGTCCCGTTCCGGGGCCTGACCCGCGACCAGAACCTCCGCCCCGGCTCCACGGCGGGCAAACTCGCCACGCTGAAGCCGGTGTTCGGCACCGATCATCCCGACGCGACGATGACCGCGGGCAACTCCACCCCGCTCACCGACGGCGCGGCGACCGTACTGCTGGCGAGCGAGGAGTGGGCCCGCGCGCACGACCTGGAGCCGCTCGCCTACCTGTCCCTGTACGAGACGGCCGCCGTCGATCACGTGAACGGCGACGACGGGCTCCTGATGGCCCCCGCGTACGCCGTACCGCGCATGCTGGAGCGCGCCGGGCTCACCATCGAGGACTTCGACCTGTTCGAGATCCACGAGGCCTTCGCCTCCCAGGTGCTGGCCACCCTCGCGGCCTGGGAGAAGCAGGGCCTCGCCCCCGTCGACCGGGACCGGCTCAATGTCGCGGGCTCCTCGCTCGCCACCGGCCACCCGTTCGCCGCGACGGGCGCCAGGATCGTCGCCACGCTCGCGAAGCTCCTGGCGGAGCGCGACGCACCGTCCCGGGGGCTGATCTCGATCTGCGCGGCGGGCGGCCAGGGCGTCACGGCCATCCTCGAACGCCCCTGACGCACCGGCCCGACGCACCGCACCGGCCCGACGCACCGCACCGGCCCGACGCACCGCACCGGACAGCAGCAGAGCCCCGGCCAGTCCGGAGACCGGCCGCCGGAGGGACCCCGGCGGAACCGCCCGACCCCACGTTGAGGAGCCGCACGTGTCCACGCCATCCACCGCCCCCGCCACCCCGACCCTCGTCGAGCCGACCAAGGCCAGGGCCGCCGACGGCTCGGTGCGGCAGGTCTCCGTACCGCCCGCCGCACCGCCCGTCCGCCGCGGCTCGCTCGCCGAGATCCCGTTCGACAACGCCCGCGAGGCCCCCGCCGACGCCGTGCTCAGCCGCAAGCGGCCGGACGGCGGCTGGCAGGACGTCACGGCGGCGGAGTTCGCCGACGAGGTGCTCGCCGTCGCCAAGGGGTTGATCGCGGAGGGCCTCGGCGCCGGCGACCGGATCGCGATCATGGCCCGCACCACCTACGAGTGGACCCTCCTGGACTTCGCGGCCTGGGCCGCCGGGCTCGTCACCGTCCCCATCTACCCGACCTCCTCCGCCTTCCAGGCCCGCTGGATACTCCAGGACTCCGGCGCGGTCGCGTGCGCCGTCGAGACGGCGGACCAGGGCCGGCTGATCAGCCAGGAGCGCAAGCAGCTCGGCGATCTCGCCCATCTGTGGCAGTTCGACACGGGCGCCCTCGGCCGGCTGAAGACCCTCGGCCGGGACGTCCCCGACGACACCGTCGCCGCCCGCCGCGCCACGCTGGAGCCGGAGACCCCCGCCACCCTCATCTACACCTCCGGCACCACCGGCCGCCCCAAGGGCTGCGTGCTCAGCCACGGCAACTTCTTCGCCGAGGTCGACAACGCGATCGAGCTCCTGCACCCGGTGTTCAGATCGGTCAGCAAGTACCCCGCGTCCATGCTGCTCTTCCTCCCCCTCTCCCACGTCTTCGGGCGGATGGTCGCGATCGGCTGCCTGCGCGCCCGGGTCCGCCTCGGCCATGCCCCGTCCATCCGGACCGACGACCTCCTCGCCGACCTCGCCGGGTTCCGGCCGTCGTTCCTGCTGGCCATCCCGTACGTGCTGGAGAAGGTGTACAACACCGGCCGCGCCACCGCCGAGAAGATGGGCCGCGCCTCGTCGTTCGACCGCGCCGCGCGGATCGCCCGGCGGTACGGGGAGGCCGTCGAGGCCGCCGAACACGGCACCGGCCCCGGCCCGGGGCCGGTGCTGCGGGCGGCCCGCGCCCTGTACGACCCGCTGGTCTACCGCCGGATCCGGGCGGCGCTCGGCGGGCATGTCCGGTACGCGATCTGCGGCGGCTCCCCGCTGGGCCACCGGCTCGCGGCGTTCTACGCGGGCGCGGGCATCGAGATCTTCGAGGGCTACGGCCTGACCGAGACCACCGCGGCCGCCACCGTCACCCCGCCGCTCAGACCGCGCCTGGGCACCGTCGGCTGGCCGCTGCCCGGCACCGCCGTGCGGATCGCGGACGACGGCGAGGTGCTGCTCAGCGGCGGGCAGGTGTTCCAGGGCTACTGGGACGCGGAACGGGGCCGGGCCGTGCCCGCACAGGAGGGCGGCTGGTTCGCCACCGGAGACCTGGGCGCGCTCGACGAGGACGGCTACCTCACGATCACCGGCCGCAAGAAGGACATCATCATCACCTCCGGCGGCAAGAACGTCACCCCGGCGCCCCTGGAGGACTGGCTGCGCGCCCACCCGCTGGTCAGCCAGTGCATGGTGGTCGGCGACAACCGCTCCTTCATCACCGCCCTGATCACCCTGGAGCCGGACGGGCTGGCCCACTGGCGGCAGATGAAGAAGAAGCAGCACGTGCCGATGCGGGAACTCGTCGACGACGACGAGCTGCGTGCGGCGCTGCAGCGCGCCGTCGACGAGGCCAACCGGCTGGTCTCCCGCGCGGAGTCGATCCGTGAATTCGCCGTCCTGCCGGTGGACTTCACCGAGGAGGGCGGCCATCTGACGCCCTCGCTGAAACTGAAGCGGGACGTGATCGCGCGGGACTTCGAGGAGGAGATCGAGGCGCTGTACCGGAAGTGAGCCGATCAGCCGGAGGCGGCCCCGGTCCCACCGGCCGTCGGTAGGCTCCCCGTATGGGTGAAGCGGCAGACGACGGGACCGGCTGGGGGGCGACGCGAGCCTGGGTCGGGAAGAGCCTGGCGCCGGGGGAGCGGATCGAGGGATCGGAGCGACTGCTCGGCGGATGGAGCTCGCAGATGCGGCGGCTCGACATCTCCGGTCCACAGGGCGGGCGTTCGCTGGTCCTGCGGTCCTTCGTCAAACCCTTCTACGTACGCCATGCGCCGGGACTGCTCACCCGTGAGGCGGACATTCTGCGGCTGCTGGGCGGCACGGACGTCCCGGCGGCGCGGTGTGTGGCCGTCGACGCCCGGGGCGAACACGGCGATCACCCCTCGCTGTTGATGACCCTGCTGCCGGGCGAGGTGCGGGTCGACGACGCCGGGGCGGCGGAGCGCATCGGGCTGCTGGCGGGACAGCTGGCCGGCATCCACCGGATCGCGGTCACCGACCGGACCCGCCCGCGTGACTACGAGGCCTGGACCGCGCCGGACCGGGTGCGGGTGCCCGAGGCCACCGGCCGGCCGCAGCTGTGGCGGCGCGCCGTGGACGTGATCCGCCGCGAACCACCCGCGTACGTCCCGAAGTTCCTGCACCGTGACTTCCACCCGGGCAATGTGCTCTTCGACGGCGAGGGGGCGGAGCTGCGGATCAGCGGGGTCGTCGACTGGGTCGAGACCTCCTGGGGCCCGGCCGACCTGGATGTCGCCCACTGCTCGACGGCGCTGGCGCTGCTGCACGGCGTCCCGGCCGGGATGGGCTTCGCCGGGCGGTACGAGGCGGCGGGCGGGCGGTTGGCCGGGAGCGCGGCGGACCACCTGTACTGGCGGCTGCTCGACGCCCTCGCCCACGCCCCGGAGGCGGAGAAGGTGGCGGTCCCGTGGCGGGAGCTGGGGCGGACCGATCTGACGCCCGAGGTGCTCACGGAGCGCCTGGAAAACTATGTGGAGAGTCTCCTCGAACAGTTCGACCGATAGGCCTGCCGCCGGCGGTCTCCGGTGGGGCGGAACGTTACTGCTGAAGCGGTCCGGCGAAACACCGGACGGTGCCCTTCGGTGCTGCCGTTCCGGCAGTCCCTGAAAACGTCAACACGGCGCACGCGCAAGGCATTCGGCGCTTTCCCGGGTTGTTGTTTCGGATGATCCGAAAGAAAGCGCCCGCCGGATTCTTCGCGCCTTCAAAAGGCCCCGGCGTGCGCCCGGAAAGCCTCGCACACAAGGTAAAAAGCGGCGCGTCCCTAGGTAAAGACACGGTCACGTCTGTATAGATATACGTGTCTTCGTGAAGAGGGCGGTCTTGCGTCCCGTGCGGCAGAAATGCCGACGCCTCTTCCGTAAGTGAGTGCTGCGCGTGGTGTTCCCGCACCCGCGGCGACAGTGGCTCCGGGTCCCGGCGTCGACGGAGCCCGCAGTACCCGGGACGGCATCGCCCAACACCCGTTCATCCATTGGTCAAGGAGAGACGCTGTGCACTACGGAACTGCACTGAGGGAAGAAGTCCGATCTCCGGGTACGACCCCTCTCATCGGCATCTACGACATGTATTCGGCCTCCGTCGTGGCCCGGCACTACGACGGATTCTTCGTGTCCGGATTCGGCTTCGCCGCCTCCCACTACGGGCTCCCCGACATCGGCTTCATCGCCTGGCCGGACATGGTGGCCTTCGTGGAGCGGCTGCGGCTGGCCTTCCCCTCCCACCACCTGCTGGTCGACATCGACGACGGCTACGTCGATCCCGAGGTCGCCTGCCACGTGGTGCAGCGGCTGGAGCGGATCGGCGCCTCCGGCGTGATCCTGGAGGACCAGAAGCGCCCCCGCAGGTGCGGTCACGCGGACGGCAAGCAGGTGCTGCCGCTGGAGGAGTACCTGGAGAAGCTCAACCTGGTGCTGGAGAGCAGGCGGGACCTGGTGGTCGTGGCCCGCACGGACGCCACGGAGGAGGCCGACATCCTGCGCCGGGCCGAGGCGCTGGCCGAGACGGACGCCGATGTCGTCCTGGTCGACGGGGTGCGCAGTGTCGAGTGGATCAAGCGCATCCGGAAGGTGGTCGGTGACAAGCCGCTGCTCTTCAACCAGATCGCGGGCGGCAAGTCGCCCAGGCTCTCGCTCTCCGAACTGACCGACCTGCAATGCCAGGTGGCCATCTACAGCACCCCCTGCCTCTTCGCCGCGCACGCGGCCATCGACGGCGCGCTGACGGAGCTCAAGCAGTCCGACGGGCGGCTCCCCGAGTTCGTGCCCTCCGAGGGGATCGGGGTGCAGCGTTCGACGGAGCTGCTGGAGAAGAACATCAGCAGGCACCACTCCGCCGAGTCCGTGGCCGTGACCGTCTGACGCGGACCGCGTGCCGGGAGCGGGGGAGCGCCCGGCCGTATCCGCTCCGCCCGAACGCCGGGGCCCCGTGGAGAAACCCCCACGCTCCATGGGGCCCCGGCACCACATGAACCACCGCGAAAGAAGGACACGGACACATGGGAATCACCTCGTCCAGGGCGCGTGCGGCCCTGGCTTCGGTCGTCCTCGGCGCGCTCTGCCAGGGCCAGTGGGCCGCGGGTGCCGCCTGGGCGGACGCCCCGGACGGTGGCATGGAGACGCACCACGGGCCTTCCGTGCTCACCATCGACAACTCCAACGCCGACTCCTGGCTGGAGGTGGACCGCACACTCAACGTGCTGGGCCCCTTCAGCAAGGGCACGGCGGGCAGCGATCACGACGGCGGCGGGGGCGCGATCGACCAGAACGTGTCGAGCTCGCAGGGAGTGGGCGTCCAGGCCGCCCCGGACGAACACGAGGACGAGGACGACGAGGAAGAGGAGGCGACGGCCCCCGGCGCCGCCAAGGCCCCCGAGAGCGCGGCGACCGGCGGGGACGACGACGAGGGCGACGCCGATGAGGACGCCCCCCGCCCGCCCCTGCACTGACCCCGCCCCCGCCATCGCAGCCGGCTCCGCCGCCGGCTGCGGTGGACCGGTGAGTGCGACGACGTGAACTTCCACGACGGGAGCAAGCCCGCGACCGGGCCGGGCGCGCGCACCGCCGGTGACTCCGGCATTCCTCCCACGCCCCTTGCCTGATGCGGTGTCAGGCGTGACGATGGCCCCCGCGCCCGTCAAGTGACGATGCGTCAGATCTGCTCGGGGAGGAGGCCGTCCGGTGCCGATATCACCCACCGGGCCGCTGTCGTACGGGATGCAGCTGCCGATCCAGTCGCAGAGCACCATCTACGCCGAGGGGTGGGAGGCGGCGGCCACCGTGGCCGACCTCGCCGCAATCGCCCGCACAGCCGACCGCACCGGCTTCGCCTATCTGGCGAGCTGCGACCATGTCGCGATCCCCCGTCGGCTCGCCGGGGTCATGGGCACCGTCTGGTACGACCCGGTCGCCACCCTCGCCTTTCTCGCCGGGATCACCGAGCGGGTCCTGCTGATGAGCCATGTCGCCGTCGTCGGCCTGCGGCACCCGCTGGCCACCGCGAAGCAGTACGCCACCCTCGACCACCTCTGTGGCGGCCGGCTGATCCTCGGGGTCGGCGCGGGGCACGTGCCGGAGGAGTTCGAGGCGCTCGGGGCGGACTTCGACGGACGGGGCGGGGTGCTCGACGAGACCATCGACGCGCTGAAGGCGGCGCTCGGCCCGGAGGAGTACCCGGAGTTCGCGGGGGAACGGTTCTCCTTCGCCGGCCTCGGGCAGCTGCCGCGGCCGGCCCAGGAGCGGGTGCCGGTCTGGGTGGGCGGCTCCTCGCCGGCCGCCGTGCGCCGGGCGGCCGTGCGGGGCGACGGCTGGCTGCCGCAGGGCGATCCGCGGGAGAAGCTGCCCGCGCAGATCGCCCGGCTGACGGAACTGCGGGAGGCGGCCGGGGTCGAGGACCCGATCGTCATCGGCGCGATCACCGAGCCGCTGTACGTCGGTGAACCGGAGTGGTCCGTCGGGCGGCGCACCCTCACGGGGAAGCCGGAGGCCGTCGCCGAGTCGCTGCGCGCGTACCGGGCCATGGGCGTCCACCAGATCCAGGTGCGGTTCCGCAGCCGGAGCCGCAGCGAACTGACCGACCAGATGGCGGTGTTCGCCGCCGAGGTCGCACCCCATCTCGACAGGTAGGAGTCAGGCCATGGGCAAGCTGGACGGGCGGACCGTACTCATCAGCGGTGCGGCGCGCGGGCAGGGTGAGCAGGAGGCGCGGCTCTTCGCCGCGGAGGGCGCGCGGGTGGTGATCGCCGATGTGCTCGACGAGCAGGGCGAGGCGCTGGCCAAGGGGATACGCGAGGAGCTGGGGGAGGACGTCGCCCGGTTCGTCCGTCTCGATGTGAGTCGGGAGGAGGACTGGCAGGCCGCGGTCGCCGCAGCGAAGGACGCCTTCGGGAGGATCGACGGGCTGGTCAACAACGCGGGGATCCTGCGGTTCAACGAGCTGGTGAGCACGCCGCTGGAGGAGTTCCAGCAGGTGGTGCAGGTCAATCAGGTGGGCGCCTTCCTCGGGATCAAGAACGTCGCGCCGGAGATCGAGGCCGCGGGCGGCGGGACCATCGTCAACACCGCCTCGTACACCGGACTCACGGGCATGGCGTTCGTGGGCGCGTACGCCGCCACCAAGCACGCGGTGCTCGGGCTGACCCGGGTGGCGGCGGTGGAGCTGGCCGCGAAGGGGATACGGGTCAACGCCGTCTGCCCCGGGGCCGTGGACACCGCGATGACCAACCCGGCGGCGCTGGACCCGGCCGCGGACCCGGAGGAGTCCAGGGCGGCGGTGGACGAGCTGTACCGCAAGCTCGTGCCGCTGGGCCGGATCGGGCAGCCGGAGGAGGTGGCGGCGCTGGCACTCTTCCTGACCTCGGAGGACTCCTCGTACATCACCGGACAGCCGTTCGTCATCGACGGGGGATGGCTGGCGGGCGTCAGTCTGTTCTGAGTCGACCTGACGATGTGTCAGGTATTGACGGGTGCAGGCGCCGGTGGAACAGTCGGACGCATCACGATCTGACGGAGTGTCAGAAACGATTGAGGACGGTGAACCCCCTTGGAATTCGGGCTCTTTGTACAGGGGTACGTGCCCGCCGCGCGGGCCAAGGTCGACCCCGGGGCAGAGCACAAGGCGCTGATCGAGGAGACCGAGTACGTCATCCAGGCGGACAAGTCCGGCTTCAAGTACGCCTGGGCCTCCGAGCACCACTTCCTGGAGGAGTACTCGCATCTCTCCGCCAACGACGTGTACCTGGGGTACCTCGCCCACGCCACCGACCGCATCCACCTCGGATCCGGCATCTTCAACCCGCTCGCCCCGGTCAACCACCCGGTGAAGGTGGCCGAGAAGGTCGCCATGCTCGACCATCTGTCCGAGGGGCGCTTCGAGTTCGGCTCGGGGCGCGGGGCCGGCAGCCACGAGATCCTCGGGTTCATGCCGGGCATCACCGACATGAACCACACCAAGGAACTCTGGGAAGAGACCATCGCCGAGTTCCCCAAGATGTGGCTCCAGGACGAGTACGTCGGCTTCCAGGGCAAGCACTGGTCGCTGCCGCCGCGCAAGATCCTGCCCAAGCCGTACGGGAAGTCGCACCCGGCCATGTGGTACGCCGCCGGGTCGCCGTCCTCGTACGCGATGGCGGGAAAGAAGGGGCTCGGCGTGCTGGGCTTCAGCGTGCAGAAGGTCTCCGACATGGAGTGGGTCGTCGAGTCCTACAAGACGGCCGTCAAGGAGGCGGATCCCATAGGGGACTTCGTCAACGACAACGTCATGGTCACCTCCACGGCCATCTGCGCCGAGACGCACGCCAAGGCCGTGGAGATCGCGGTGGGCGGCGGGCTGAACTACCTTCAGTCGCTGCTCTTCCGCTACCACGACACCTTCCCCCGGCCCGAGGGCATACCGGAGTGGCCCGAACTGCTCCCGGAGTACACCGAGGAGATCATCGAGCTGCTGATCGCCGAGGAGCTGATGATCTGCGGCGATCCGGACGAGGTGCTGCGGCAGTGCAAGCGGTGGGAGCAGGCGGGGGCGGACCAGCTGAGCTTCGGGCTGCCGATCGGGGTGAGCCGGGAGGACACGCTGAACTCGATCAAGCTGATCGGTGAGCACGTGATCCCGGAGATCGACACGGACCCGGTCCACCGCACCTCCCGCTTCCGCGACGCGGCGTAGTGGTTCCGGGGGCTCCGCCCCCGGACCCCGCTCCTTCATCGCCGGAGGGGCTCGATTCCGCCCCGCTCGGACCAGCGGCGTCTTCCCGGACCGCCGCTCCGTGGGGCCGGGGTGCGTACCGCGGCCGTGCGCACCCCGGCCGCACAACCGCCCACCGCAGAAGCACCCACCCACCACAGAAGGGAACCCCGTCATGCTCGACCACCTCATCCGCGGAGCGACCGTCGTGGACGGCACCGGCGGGCCCTCGTACCCCGCCGACATCGGCATCCGCGACGGCCGCATCGCCGTCGTCGCCGAACCGGGCACGCTCACCGAGGAGGCCGTCACCGCCGAGGACGCCACCGGTCTCGTCCTCGCGCCCGGCTTCGTCGACCCGCACACCCACTACGACGCCCAGCTCTTCTGGGACCCGTACGCCACCCCGTCCATGAACCACGGCGTCACCACCGTCGCCGGCGGCAACTGCGGGTTCACCCTCGCCCCGCTCCACCCCGGGCGCCCCGAGGACGCCGACTACACCCGCCGGATGATGGCGCGGGTGGAGGGCATGGCCCTCAAGGCGCTGGAGGAGGGCGTCGACTGGAGCTGGTCCAGCTTCCGCGAATACCTCGACGCCCTCGAAGGGCGGATCGCCGTCAACGCCGGATTCATGGTCGGGCACTGCGCCCTGCGCAGGCACGTCATGGGCGCCGACGCGATCGGCGGACAGCCCACCCCCGCACAGCTCGACGCCATGCTCGCGCTGTTCCACGACGCGATGGACGCCGGAGCCTGGGGGCTGTCCACCACCCAGTCCGCCACCCACTCCGACGGCGACGGGCAGCCCGTCGCCTCCCGGCACGCGCTGCCGGAGGAGCTCCTCGCCCTCTCCCGGGCCGTCGGCGAACACGAAGGCACCCAGCTCGAAGCGATCGTCGCGGGCTGCCTCGACCAGTTCTCCGACGAGGAGATCGAGCTGCTCGTCGACATGACCGCCACCGCCGGACGCCCGCTGAACTGGAACGTCCTCACCATCGACGCCGCCGTCCCCGAACGCGTACCGCGTCAGCTCGTGCCCAGCGAACGGGCCCGCCGGGCCGGCGGCCGGATCGTCGCGCTCACCATGCCGATCCTCACCCCGATGAACATGTCGCTCGGCACCTTCTGCGCCCTCAACCTCATACCCGGCTGGGGCGACATCCTCGCCCTCCCCGTCCCCGAGCGCATCGAACGGCTCCGCGACGCCGCCACCCGCGCCGAGATGCTCCGCCGCGCCGACAGCAAGGAGGCCGGCGTCTTCCGCCGCCTCGCCGACTTCGGCCGGTACGTCATCGGCGACACCTACAGCGCGGCCAACGAAGGGCTGACCGGCCGCGTCGTACGCGACATCGCCGCCGAACGCGGGCTGGACCCCTTCCACTGCCTCGTCGAGATCTGCGCCGCCGACGAACTGCGCACGGTGCTGTGGCCCATGCCCACCGACAACGACCCCGCCTCCTGGGCGCTGCGCCGCGAGACCTGGGAGCACGAGGACGTCATGCTCGGCGGCTCCGACGCGGGCGCGCACCTGGACCGGATGTGCGGCGCCCCGTACACCACCCGGTTCCTCGGCGACTGCCTGCGCGGACGCAGGCTCGTCCCCCTCGAACGGGCCGTGAAGATGCTCACCGACGACCCCGCCCGGCTCTTCGGGCTCCGCGACCGGGGCCGGATCGAGGAGGGCTTCCACGCCGACCTCGTCCTCTTCGACCCGGAACGCATCGACGCCGGGCCCGCCACCCTCGTGCACGATCTGCCCGGCGACAGCCCCCGGCTCGACTCCAGGGCCATCGGCATCGTCTCGGTCCGGGTCAACGGGGTGGAGACCCTGCGCGACGACAAGGTGACCGGCGCGGTCCCCGGCACGGTGCTCCGCTCCGGGCGCGACACCCGGACGGTGAGCACCGCATGAGCGACGGGAAGCGGCGTCTGTTCATCGGCGGGCGGTGGACCGAACCCGACCACGGCCACTACGAGGTGATCGACCCGGCCACCGAGGAGGTCGTCGGCCTCGCCCCCGAGGCGAGCCGCGAGCAGGTGTACGCGGCGGCGACCGCGGCCCGGGAGGCCTTCGCCGGCTGGTCCCGCACCCGCCCCGAGGAGCGCGCCGGGATCCTCGACCGGGCCGCGGGCCTGATGGTGCGCGACCTCGCCTCGAACGCCGCGCTCGCCCGCGCGGAGAGCGGCGCCACCACCGCGACGGCCCGGGGCATGCAGGTCGCCGTCGGCGCCGCCCGCTTCCGCAGGTACGCCAGGGGCGCCCTGGAGCCGGTCGAGGAGGCCGTCGCGCCGCAGATCAACGAGGCCGGGCCGATGGGGCGGGCCGGGGTCTTCGGGGCGCTCGCCGTCCGCCAGCCGGTCGGCGTCGTCACCTGCATCACCTCGTACAACAACCCCTGGGCCAACCCGGCGGGCAAGGTGGCGCCCGCGCTGGCCATGGGCAACACGGTCGTCGTGAAGCCCGCCCCGCAGGACCCGCTCTCCGTCTACCGGATGGCCGAGGCGCTCGAAGAGGCGGGCGTTCCGCCGGGCGTCGTCAACGTCGTCACCGGGTCGGGCCCCGAGGCGGGCGAGGCCGCCGTCGACAGCGGGGACGTCGACATGGTCAGCTTCACCGGCTCCACGGCCGTCGGGCAGCGCATCGCCGAGGTGTGCGGCCGGGGCATGAAGCGGCAGCTGATGGAGCTGGGCGGCAAGGGCGCCGCCGTCGTCCTCGACGACGCGGACCTCGACTCGGCGGTGGCGGGGATCGGCACCACGTTCTCCTTCTACAGCGGCCAGATCTGTACGGCCCCGACCCGGGTCCTCGTCCAGCGCGGCGTCCATGACGCCCTGCTCGGGAAGCTCGCCGCGTACGCGGGCCATCTGAAGGTGGGCGACCCGGCGGCCAGGGGCACGGTCGTCGGTCCGGTCATCTCGGCCGCCCACCGCGACCGGATCGAGTCGTACGTCGAGCTGGGCAGGAAGGAGGGGGCGAGGGTCGTCACGGGCGGCGAACGCCCGGCCGGGCCGGAGCGCGGTTTCTACGTCGCCCCGACCCTGCTCGCCGACTGCACCAACGACATGCGCGTCGTTCGCGAGGAGATCTTCGGCCCGGTCGTCGTGGTCGTCCCCTTCGACGACGAGGAGGAGGGCATCGCGCTCGCCAACGACAGCGACTACGGACTGATCGACTACGTCTGGTCCTCGGACGTGGCCCGCGCCTTCCGGGTGGCCCGGCGGCTGCGGGCCGGCGGGGTCGGCGTGAACACCATCGGACGGAACATGGAGGCCCCGTTCGGCGGGTTCAAGAAGAGCGGTGTCGGGCGCGACGTCGGCTCGTACGCCCTGCACGCGTACAGCGAACTCCAGTCGATCGTCTGGCCCGGCTGAACCGGAACACTCCGTGGGTGTCCGCTGAGCGGACACCCACGGGAAATTTTGAACCCCCACAAAACGGACACTGCTGCGGTTCCCGTACGGTGCTGCGATCGGGCCTCGACCTCGCATCGGAAGGCGATATTCGCGAAAGACCTTCAATTAATCAAGGTCTTTCCGTATTGTTGCCTGGAATTCAAGGGTGAGACGGCGGAGTCTCATCCTCCAGATGTGGAAATCGCAGCGTTTATCGTCCTTTTCATGACTCAGCTGGACGTGCGGCCGCAGGCCGGAGACGCGGTAAGGGGCGCCGCCCCGGCCGACAGTGGGGTACGCGGCAAGGGCCTCGGCGGGAACTCCGTCGGCCTGATGGGCAGCGCCGTCATCGGCATCTCCACCGTCGCCCCCGTCTACTGCCTCACCTCCACCCTCGGCTCCACCGCGGGCGAGGTCGGCGTGCAGATGCCCGCCGTCTTCCTGGCCGGCTTCCTGCCGATGCTGCTCGTCGCCTTCGCGTACCGCGAGCTCAACAAGGCCATGCCGGACTGCGGCACCTCCTTCACCTGGACGGTCAAGGCGTTCGGCCCGCGCGTCGGCTGGATGTGCGGCTGGGGCCTGGTCATCGCGACGATCATCGTCCTGTCGAATCTGGCAGGCGTCGCCACCTCGTACTTCTGGCTCCTGGCGGGCGAGATCACCGGCAACGACTCGATCGCCGCCCTGGACGACAGCAAACCCGTCCACATCCTGACCTGTCTGGCCCTGATCGCGGTCGCCACGGCGATCAGCTACCGGGGGATGACGGCCACCAAGGGCCTCCAGTACGCACTGGTGGGGCTTCAACTCGTCGTCCTCGCAGTGTTCGTGGTGATGGCCGTACAGAAGGCGCGAAGCGGCGACTTCGCCTCGTCGCTGGACTTCTCCTGGTCCTGGCTGAACCCGTTCGCCGTGCAGTCCTTCGCCGCGTTCACCGCCGGTCTGTCGCTGTCGATCTTCATGTTCTGGGGCTGGGACGCCTGTCTGACCGCCAACGAGGAGACCACCGGCAGCGAGAAGACCCCCGGGCGGGCCGCCCTCATCGCGATGGTCGTGCTGGTCGGCTCCTACCTGGCGACCGGTGTCGCCGCCCAGATGGCCGTCGGCTCCGGCACCTCCGGCCTGGGCCTGGCCAACCCCGGCACCTCCGACAACGTCTTCGCCGCGCTGGCCGGCCCGGTCATGGGCCCCGGCCTCGGCATCCTGCTCTTCGTCGCCGTGCTCGCCTCGGCCGCCGCGAGCCTGCAGACCACCTTCATCCCGGTGGCCCGCACGGTGCTCGCGATGTCCACCTACGAGGCCCTGCCCGCCTCGTACGCCCGGGTGCACCCGCGCTTCCGGACCCCGGGGAGGGCCACGATCACCGCGGGCGTCGCGACCGGCGTCTTCTACACGGTCATGACCCTGGTCAGCGAGCACGTCCTGGTGGACACGATCTACGCGCTCGGCCTCATGATCTGCTTCTACTACGCGCTGACGGCGTTCGCCTGCGTCTGGTTCTTCCGCGCCGACCTGACCCGCTCCTTCCGCGACCTGGTCTTCAAGGGCCTGTTCCCGGGTGTCGGCGGCATCCTGCTCACGTCGGTCTTCGGCAAGACCCTCTACGACATGTGGAACCCGGCGTACGGCTCCGGCTCGTCGGTCTTCGGGGTCGGCTCGGTGTTCGTCATCGGCGTCGGGCTGCTGCTGCTCGGTGTGGTGCTGATGCTGGTGATGCAGCGCCGCAGCCCGGCGTTCTTCCGCGGCGAGGTGCTGACCAAGGAGACGCCGTCGCTGGTCGTCGAGGACTGAGCGGCACCGGCGGGGAGTCCGCCGAAAACCCCGTGCGCGTGAGCACGGGACGGTCTAGGGTCCCGGGCATGTTCTTCATGCATCAGATCTACGGCTGACACGCGGGCGGGGCACGTACCCCGTCCCGCCGGGTCCGAGTGCGCCCACGGTGGTTTCCGCCCGTGGCCGGCGCACCGGGCCGCTGTGTCCCTTTCGCCATAGACCTGAGAAGAGTGAAGTTCATATGTCACGTCACCGTGCCCATATCGCGATGATCGGCATCCCCGCCGTCAGCCACGTCCTGCCGAGCCTGGAGATCATCCGCGAGCTGGTGGCCCGGGGCCACCGGGTGACCTACGCCAACGACCCGGTGGTCGCCGAGCTGATCGAGGCCACCGGCGCGGAGTTCGTCCGCTGCGACTCCGTCCTCCCGGTCGCCGACAACGACTGGCCCGAGGACCCCATCGGCGCGATGGGCGTCTTCTTCGACGACTCCGTACAGGCCCTCCCGCAGCTGCGGGCCGTCTACGACCCCGACCCCGCCGACCTGTACTTGTACGACATCGGCGCCTTCGCCGCACGTGCCCTCGCCGAGACACAGAACCGCCCCTTCATGCAGCTGTCCCCGACGTACGTGGCCTGGGAGGGCTACGAGGAAGAGGTCGCGGCGCACATCTGGGCGCTGCCCGGCGCCGACGCGTACCGCGCGAGGTTCGACCGCTGGCTGGCCGACTGCGGGACGACGACCACGAGGGTGGAGGAGTTCTGCGGCCGGCCCGAGCACACCCTGGCGACGATCCCGAGGGCGATGCAGCCCCACGGCGACCGGGTCGACACCGGCACCGTCACCTTCGTCGGCCCCTGCTTCGGCACGCGGGCGCAGGACGGCTGGACGCGTCCGGTCGACGCGGAGAAGGTGCTGCTGGTCTCGATGGGCTCGGCGCTCACGCGGCTGCCCGAGTTCTACCGCCGGTGCCTGGCCGCCTTCGGCGACCTGCCGGGCTGGCACGTGGTGCTTCAGATCGGGAAGTACACCGACCCGTCGGAGCTGGGCGCCGTCCCGTCCAATGTCGAGGTGCACTCCTGGGTGCCCCAGCTCGCGATCCTGGAGCAGGCCGACGCCTTCGTCACCCACGCGGGCATGGGCGGCAGCAGCGAGGGGCTGTACACCGGTGTGCCGATGATCGCGGCGCCCCAGTTCGCCGACCAGCCCACCAACGCCGACCGGCTGGTCGAGCTGGGCGTGGCCCGCCGCATCGACACCGCGCAGGCCACCGCCGAGGCCCTGCGGACGGCCCTGGTCGAACTCGTCTCCGACCCGGAGGTCGCCCGCCGCTCGGCGCGGCTCCGCGCCGCGGCACGGGCCGAGGGCGGCACCACGCGGGCCGCCGGCCTCATCGAGGACATGCTGGGCTGACCGGCCGCCCCCGACAGGCTCTCAGGCGTGGGCCCTGACGTCGTCCACGATGTGCTTGTCGAGTGCGGCACGCACCAGGGCCGCCGCGAGCACGGCGATCCCATGCCCGTCCATCGGTTCGCCCCGGCCGGCCTGTCGCGCCGGCCGGGGCGACGCGGCCAGTTCCGCCAGTCCCGCCAGTTGTGCCGGGGAGGTGGGCAGGCCCAGCCGCTCGGCGCCCAGGAGCGCCTTCCCGTCCACGTACGGCGCCGTCTCCGGCCACACGGCCTGCACCTCGCGTACGAAGATGTCCGCGCCGGCCGGGCCGATGCCCGGGGTCCGGCGCAGCCCGGCCCGCAGGGCGTCCAGGTCGCCGTGGGCCTCCTCGCGCAGCCGCCGCAGATCGCCCCCGTAGTCGTCGAGCAGGAGTTGCGCGCCCACGCCGAGCTGGGTGGCGGTCCGCTCGTCGTAGCGCCGGTAGCCGCCCTCGCCCAGCGCGTCCACGCGCTGCTGCCAGGTCGCCGCGGCCATCCGGCGCGGCGAGCGCATGCCGTGGGCGAACAGTGCGCGCGCCGCCGCCACCGCCACGGAGGCCCGGATGCGGGCGCTCAACAGATCGCTGAGGACGAGGAGTTGGTACAGGGGTTGCGGGGTGTTCCGCAGCCGGATCCCGGCCTCGGCCGCGTACGTGGTTCCGTGGTCGGCGAGCAGGACCTCGACGGTGTCGCGGGCGGTCACGAGGACCCGCTTCCCTCCTCGGCCGCGACCTGGGCCAGGGTGCGGCCGGTGCGGGCCGAACGTGCGAGGTAGGGGTCCGGGGTGTCAGGACCGTCCTGGGTGGCCCGTCCGTCCTTGGCCTTGATCAGCAGCCACACCTCTTCGCCCGGGGCGACGCCGCCCTTGAAGCGGGTGAGGGCGAACTCGCCGTGCAGCCTGGTCCCGTCGAGCCAGAACGTCGCGTGGCCGTCCGCCAGGGCCTGCTCGAACGGCACGGGCGCACCCCAGCGGTCGTGGCTGAGCGGCCGGTAGGTGCCCTGGTCCCAGACGATCACCGTGCCGCCGCCGTACTCGCCCTTCGCGATGACGCCCTCGAACGTGCGGTATTCCAGCGGGTGGTCCTCGGTCGGGACGGCCAGCCGCCGCACCCGCGGGTTCTCCGAAGGGCCGCGCGGCACCGCCCACGACTTCAGTACGCCGTCGACCTCCAGCCGGAAGTCGAAGTGCATGCGCCGCGCCTGATGGATCTGTACGACGAAGCAGGGTGCCGCGCCCGTCCGTTCACCGTTGCCGTGCGGTTCCGGCGTCAGGTCGAAGTGCCGTTTGCCGCGATAGTCCCGGAGCCGGTCGTCGTTGTCGCCGGTCACATCCATCCGGACACCTCCTCCGGCAGCCCCCGCCCGGTGCTCCCTTCCACTGTGACGCCCCGTGCCGCGAAGCGCACCGGGACGGGTTCCGGCGCCGGTCCGGACGCAGGTATCTCGGCATCAAGTATCTTGACATCGAGACTATTTCGCGGGCAGTCTTCCCCTTGTTTCAAGATCTCGTGATGTCGGGGCATGCCTGAGGGGGGCGCGTGATGCGGCGGGGTGAAAAGGGCGGCAAGGCGAGGGCCCCGGAGGGCGGGCGGGGGCTGCTGGCCCAGCTGCGCAATCCGCCGGGCGGCCGCAATGCGCGGATCATGCTGCTCGCCCTGGCCGTGGACCGGACCGGTACGGGGCTGTGGGCCGCGTCCTCGGTCCTGTATCTGACCTTCGTGACGCATCTGAGCGCCCAGCGGATCGGCGTCCTGCTGGGTGTGGCCGGGGTCGTGGGCATCGCCGGTTCGCCGCTGGCCGGGCGGCTGGCCGGCCGCTTCCCGGTGCGCCCGCTGCTGATCGGCTGCCATCTGCTCCGGCTGGTGACCCTCGGCCTGGTCCTGGTCTGCACGGGTTTCGACGCGCTGCTGCCCGTCGTCGCCGTGACCTACCTGGGCGACCGGGCAGCCAAGACGCTGGAGATGCTCTTCGCCACCCGGGCCGCGGGCGAGCGGCGCGCGGCCTATCAGGCGCTGTCGCGCAGCGCGGCCAACGCGGGCTATGGCGTCGGCGCCGGGATCGCGGCGATCGGCCTGGCGGTGGGGACCACGGGCGCCTACCGCGTCCTGATCCTGGGCAACGCGCTGTCGTTCGCCGTCGCCGCGGTGCTGGTGTGGCGCACGAGCGAGCCGGGCGGGAGTGCCGTCGAGGCGGCAGGGGCCGGGGATGCGACAAGGGCCGGGGATGCGGCACGGGCCGGGGGTGCGGAGTCCGGTGCCCCGGTCGTCGCGGGCGAGCGGGATTCGGTCCGCCCCGCCGGCCCGTGGCGGGACCGCGGCTATCTCCGGTTCGTCCTCCTGGACATCCCGATGAACCTCGACGACTCGGTCCTCGCCGTCGGCCTGCCGCTGTGGCTGGTGAACCGCACCTCCGCACCGCATGCCCTGGTCCCGGCCTTCCTCGTCCTCAACACCGTGATGGTCGTGGTGCTCCAGCTGAGCGTGTCGAAGCGGGCCGAAGGGCCGCGCCGGGCGACCCGGGCGGTGCTGCTGTACGGGGTCCTGATGTTCGCCGGCTGCGGCTTCCTGGCCGCGGCCACCCGGGGTGGGTCCTGGGTGGCCGGGGCGGTCCTGCTCGCCGCGGCGCTGCTGGTCACGCTGGCGGAGCTGATGAGGTCGGTGAGCTCGTGGGAGCTCGCGGTCCTGCTCGCGCCCCCGGACGCCCGAGCCGCGTATCTGGGGGTGGCCGGGATGTCGCAGTCCATCCAGAAGTCCGCCGGGCCGCCGCTGCTGACCGGCGTGGTGATGGCGGCCGGGCCGGCGGGGTGGCTGGTGCTGGGGGCGGTGGTCGCGGGCCTGGCGGTCGTGCAACGGCGGGCCTGCGCGCACCGGCTCGGCGTCGGCTCACCCCCGGCGGAGGCCGCCGCTCTCACGATTGGGTAGACTGACCTACCTAATTAAGGAGGCGGGTGGACATGGGTGACGCGAAGGCCGAGGAGAAGCAGCCGGTGAAGCGGCGGCGGGGTGCGGCGCGCGGCCGGATTCTCGACGCCGCCGCCCGCCGGTTCTACGCCGACGGCGTGGCGGCGACGGGCATCGACACGATCACGGCCGAGGCCGGTGTCGCGAAGATGAGCCTCTACAACAACTTCGACTCCAAGGCCGACCTCGTCTGCGCCTACCTCCAGGCCAGGCACGAGGAGTGGCTCGACCTCTACCGGCGACGCCTGGCCGGTGCGCAGGGACCGGCAGCGGCCGTACTGGCCGTCTTCGACGCCTACGCCGACCATGCCGATCTCGCCTACGAGCACGGCTTCCGGGGCTGCGGACTGCTCAACGCCGCCGCCGAACTGCCCACCGGGCACGAGGGCCGGACCGTGGTCCGCCGGCACAAGGAGCAGGTCGAGGGCCTGCTCGCCGCCCACCTCCAGGAGCTGCTGCCGGGCCAGGAGGAGAAGGCCCGGGTCACGGCGGAGCACCTGGCGTTCCTGCTCGAAGGGGCCATCGTGCGCGCGGGTCTCGAAGGCGACGCCGTACGCATGCGGCGCGCCCGGGACCTGGCGGCCTCCCTGGTGGGCGTCCTGTGAGCCGGCCGGCCGGGCGCGCCGCCGGACCGGGCCTCGGTGCGCTCGCGGTCCTGCTGGCCTCGGTGCTCTGGGGCACCACGGGCACCGCGGCCACCTTCGCGCCCCAGGTCGGGCCGCTGGCGATCGGCGCCGCCGCGATGGGCCTGGGCGGCCTGCTCCAGGCCCTGCTGGCCGGACGCGGCATCGCACGGGGCCGCGCGGCGCTGCGGGCGCAGTGGCGGATCGTGCTCGTCGGGGGAGCGGGCGTGGCGCTGTATCCGCTCGCGTTCTACACCTCCATGCACCTGGCCGGTGTCGCGGTCGGCACGGTCGTCTCCATCGGCTCCGCCCCGCTGGCATCGGCCCTGATCGAGCGGCTCGCCGACGGCCGGAGCCTGTCCCGGAGATGGCTGACGGGGGCCGCTCTGGGGCTGGTCGGCACGGTGCTGCTGTGTGCGGCCGAGGCCGCGCAGGCCGGTACCGGAACCGGTACGGGCTCCGCCCGGCAGACAGTCGTGGGCGTGGGCCTCGGGCTGGTCGCGGGCGTCACCTACGCCGTGTACGCGTGGGCGGCGCACCGCCTCATCACCCGTGGCATCGGCTCGCGGGCGGCCATGGGGGCGGTGTTCGGCCTCGGTGGGCTGATGCTCGCACCGGTCCTGCTGGCCACCGGCGCGCCGCTGGTCGCCTCCTGGACGAACGCGGGCGTCGGGCTCTACATGGCGCTGGTGCCGATGTTCACCGGGTACGTCCTGTTCGGCTTCGGCCTGTCCCGCATCCCGGTCTCCACCGCGACGACCCTGTCCCTGCTGGAGCCCGCCGTGGCGGCCGTCTTCGCGGTCCTGGTCGTCGGCGAGCACCTCCCCGCCCTCGGCTGGACCGGCATCGCCCTCGTCATCGCCTGCCTCGGCGTACTGACCGCCCCGACCCGGCCCGTCCGCGTACGCGGGGGCGCGGCGGCTTCCCCGACCCCGGCCCCGGTCCCGGCCGCCGCACCCGCCCGGCCCGCTCCTACCCCTCCAGGAACACCGGATTGGTGAGCGCCGCCAGTGCCCCCGGCAGCCCCGGCACCGTCGCCGGATGCCGGACCTCGGCCCGCACGTAGGCCGCGTAGGCCGGGGTCGTACGCCACTCCACCGTCCCCGTGCCCGACTCGGGCAGCCCGGCCGTGTACAGCGTGCCCTGGTCGGTGACGAAGTGCGCGGTGCAGCCGGGCGCCCCGGTCACCTCCAGCCGCACGGTGACCGGGGTGTCGTCCCCGTCCACCCGCAGCCGCTCACCGATCCCGGCGTGCAGCCCGCGTCCGCCCGAGACGCCGAAGGAGACCGTGACGGCGGACGACTCCGCGATGTACGAGTGCCCGGCCCGGATCCCGGCCACGATCGCCTCGCGCGACAGTTCGTCGGCGAGGACGACGGTCTGCGGCAGCCCCACCACGTCCGGCTCCCGGTGGGCGTCGCTGCTACCCATCGCCGCGACCCACGGCTTCGACCAACGGGCGGCGGCGACCAGGGAGTTGTCCCACTCGGCGAGAGCGATCTCGTCCTCCGGGGAGTACGCCCCGTTCCACACCTCCACCGCGTCCGCCTCGCCGAAGCCGAACTTCCAGTGGCAGCCGATGCAGGTGGCGTGCGGATGGGCGGGCACGACCAGGCCGCCGGCCTTGCGCACGGCCTTGGCGTAGTGCCCGAACCGGTTGTCGCGGGCCCGGTAGCGCCAGTCCACGAACGTGCCGGGGTCGGTGGCCACCGCGAGGACGTGCCCGTTGCGGGTGGTGATCTCCTCGCCGGTGAGGACGAGCAGGTCGTCGCCCCACAGTCCGCCCCACGCCCCGTGCGCGGAGTACGTGTTGTGCTCGCTGCTGTTGATGAAGTCGAGCCCGGCCGCGCGCGCCGCGGCGGCGATCTCGGCGGGGGTGCGCCTGCCGTCCGAGTGCACCGAGTGCAGATGGCAGTCGCCCCGGTACCAGGCCCGCCCGCGCCCCTTCGCCCGCTCCGGCGGATACACCGGCTCCGGGGTGGTCCCGGCGGGCCCGAACCGCAGGGTGATGGTCACCTCGTACGGCAGCCCCTCGGGGGCGACGGTGTAGGGGCCGAGCGCGATGCTCCACGTACCGGCCCGCACCGGGCCCGCGATGTAGCCGGGCGTCGCCTCGTCCGCCCGGATGAAGAAGCTGCCGCGCGCCCCGCCCGACCACCCCCGGAACCCGTGCCCGCCCAGCGCGGTGCCGCGCTCGTCGAAGATGCCGATGTCGAGGGCGTTGCCCTGCGTTCCGGCCGGTACGGGAGGCTTCTCGTACGTGTACGAGACGGCGATCTCCCGCACCCCGCGCGGCACTTCGACCGGCAGGTACACGAAGTCGGGCGACCCGGTCGGCAGGGTGCCGCGCACGGTCCTGGCCCGGTCCGTCCCGTCGTTGCCCCGGTTCGGGGTGGTGGCGTCGGCGAAGCTCACGGTGCCCAACGTCAGAGCGGTGGCGGCCGTCCCGACGAGAAGGCCGCGCCTGGCCATCGGGTGGCCGTGAGCGGAATGCGATGCGGACATGCGAGGGCTCCCCGGGTGTCGTGAGCGGCGAAGGGTGTCGCCCCGGAAGCCTGACGGCACCCGATGAACTCCGGAAGAACGCCGATGAACCGGACCGCACGGTCCGCGGCGGCATACGTTGGGGCCCCAGGGCCTGTCACCGGATCACGACGGAGGTGTCCTCCCATGCGGATCGGCACAACGATCTTCCTCACCGACGAGACGATCACGCCGCTGCGGCTCGCCCGCGAACTCGAACAGCGCGGCTTCGGCGGGCTCTACCTGCCCGAGCACACCCACATCCCGGCGAGCAGGGACACCCCCTACCCGATGGGCGGCGAACTCCCGCCCGAGTACGCCCGCACCCTCGACCCCTTCGTCGCCCTCGCCCAGGCCGCCGCGGTCACCGAACGCCTGACCCTGGGCACCGGCATCACGCTCGTCGCCCAGCACGACCCGATCGACCTGGCCAAGCAGATCGCCACCCTCGACCACCTCTCCGGCGGCCGGTTCACCCTCGGCGTCGGCTACGGCTGGAACGTCGAGGAGGCCGCGGACCACGGCGTGGACTGGCCGGCCCGCCGCGACCTCGTCCGCGACCGGATGGCCGTGATGCGGGCTCTGTGGGCGGGCGAACCCACGGCGTACGAGGGCGAGTTCGGCTCGGTCCGGGCCAGCCATGCGTACCCGAAGCCGGTCCAGGCGCCGCGCGGCCCGGTGAACGGCCCGCGCACCCTGATCGGCGGCGCGGCGGGCCCCAAGCTGTTCGCCCACATCGCCGAGTACGCCGACGGCTGGCTCCCGATCGGCGGCGGGGGCCTGACCGAGTCCCTACCGAAGCTCCGTGAGACCTGGGAGGCCGCGGGCCGCGACCCGAAGCACCTTCAGGTCGTCCCGTACGCGGTCCTCCCGAGCGCGGGCAAGCTGACGCACTACGCGGACCTGGGCATCGAGGAGGTCGTGCTGCAGTTGCCCCCGGTGGGCGAGCCGGAGGTGCTGCGGGTGCTGGACGGGTACGCGGAGTTCCTCTGACGGACCCCGGTGCCGGTGTCGCATATGGCGTCCGTATAGGGCGACATCGGAGGATCTTCGATGCCTGTTTGCGCAGTAAGTCGACGGCAGGCCCCCCCACGCCACACTGCCCAGACAACAGGAGACGCACTCGATGAGGAATACCGGCATCCGGCGCTTGTCCGGCTCCGCGCTGACCCTACTGGTCGCATCCGCCACGGCAGTGGCGGTGTCCACGATGCCCGCCCAGGCAGCCGTGACCCCGGCCTGGCAGAAGATCGACTTGCCGGCCGTCGACGACGTATGGAGCCTCGGCTCGCTCGACGACTCGACGCCCACGGCGACGACCCGGACGGGTGGGGGGCCCTTCTGCGACAACTGTGTCGTCACCTACCAGTTGTGGCAGAAGCCGGAGGGCCAGGCGTGGAAGGACGTGTCGCCTCCGGGCGCGGAGGGCGTCGATTCGACCACGGGCACGGCCGCCAATGACATGTGGGCGTTCAAGTACAACAACGGCAACAAGGCGTACCACTGGGACGGAACCGCGTGGACGGAGAAGACCCCGGACAACTACTTCTCCACCGACGCCAGCAAGGCGCTGTCGCGCAATGACGTGTGGGCGGCCGGCTCCTACCGGGACTCCTCCGCGCAGTGGGGGCCCGCCGTCACTCACTGGGACGGGCAGGGGTGGAATATCACCAAGCTGCCGAGTTCCGGGAAGTCGACCACGATCAACGCCATGGACGTGAAATCGGACAGCGACATCTGGGTGGCCGGTTTCAAGGGCGACGGCAGCGTGAACGGCGACCAGTACCAGCCCTATGCGGCGCACTGGGACGGGACGAAGTGGTCCGAGGTGGCCCTGCCCTCGTCCAGCCCCAACAGCACCCTCCTCTACGCCGTCGCCAGCAACGGTCCCAACGACGTGTGGCTCGGCGGCAACCTGTACAACACCCACGGCCCGGTCGTGGGCAACAAGACCGGCGGCTACGTCCTCCACTGGAACGGCAGCACCTGGAAGCGGACGGACGTGCCGGGCACGGACGTCCACTGGGTCAACAGCCTCGCCTACCACGGCGGTCAGATCTGGGCGGGCATGTCGTCCGACTCCGGCAAGGGCCTGGCGCGCTGGACCGGGACGTCCTGGGAGTTCGTCAACGGACCGAACGGCGCCGCGAGCACCAGCCAGCTGTCCAGCGGTTCCGGCGGCACCCTGTACATGAACGGCTACACGTACCTCGCCCGGCTGGCCCCGTAGTCCCTGCGGGGACGTGATCCCTGCGGGGACGTGATCCCTACGGGGACGTGATCCCTACGAGGACGTGATCCCTACGAGGACGTGATCCCTCGGCGGTACGCCCCTCCCGGTGGCCAAGAACACGGGCAAATGGTTGTGGGTGCAACCATTTGCCCGTGTTCGGCATCTCTCTCGGTTAGGGATCGAACGTTGGTGAGTACGGGAGTGGATCACGATGAACAGGCCGTTGCGGCACATAGCCATATTCTGTGGGCTGCTGGTGATGGGACTGCTGCTGCGGGCGAACTGGATCCAGTATGTCAAGAGCGAGTCCCTGGCCACTCATGAGAACAACCGGCGGGTGAAGATCGCCCAGTTCGCCACCCCGCGCGGCGACATCGTCGTCGGCAGCGACGCGATCACCGGTTCCAAGGCGGTCGACGGAACGGACTTCAAGTACCGGCGGACCTTCAAGCAGGGCCCGATGTACGCCCCCGTCACCGGATACGCCTCCCAGGCGCAGGGCATGTCCCTCCTGGAGAAGACGTACGACAGCATCCTCAGCGGCCAGGACGACCGGTTCGCGTTCCGGCACGCCAAGGACATCATCACCGGCGAGCAGCGGCGCGGTGGTGATGTGATCACCACGATCGACCCGAAGGCGCAGAAGGCCGGATACAAGGGGCTGACCGACCTCGGCGCGCGGGGCGCGGTCGTCGCGCTGGAACCGAGCACGGGGAAGGTCCTGGCCCTCGTCTCCACCCCTTCGTACGATCCGTCGGTCTTCGCCGGGAACTCGTTCAAGGAGGGGGACAAGTTCCAGGCGCTCGTCGACGACAAGAGCAAGCCGCTGGCCAACCGCCCGCTGCGTGAGACCTTCCCGCCCGGCTCGACGTTCAAGATCCTCACGGCGGCCGCGGCCCTGGAGAACGGCGTGGTCACCGATGTCGACGCGGCATCCGACGCCGTCTCCCCGTACCCCCTGCCGCTCTCCACGAACAAGATCGGCAGCGAGGCCGGTGACGCGGTGTGCAACAAGGCGTCCATGAAGACCGCGATGCAGTACTCCTGCAACAACGTCTTCCTCGACGCGGCGTCCAAGGTCGGCGCCGAGAAGATGCGTGAGACCGCGGAGAAGTTCGGCTTCAACTCCGATGTCTACTCCAAGGAGTTCGGCGACATGCTCGCCGTCAAGAGCCTCTACCCGAACAAACTGGACAAGCCCGGTACCGCGCTGACGGGCATGGGGCAGGGCAGCCTCACCAGCACGCCGATGCAGATGGCCATGGTGACGGCCGCCCTCGCCAACGACGGCAAGCTGATGCAGCCGTACATCGTCGACGAGCTGCGCGGCCCCGACCTGTCGGTCCTGGAGAAGAACGAACCGAAGCTCAAGAGCCAGGCCGTGTCCGAGGAGACGGCGAAGAAGGTCCAGGAAATGATGGAGTTCACGGCCAAGGAGGGCAGCGCGAAGCGGGCCCTGATCGACGGCGTCACGGTCGGCGGCAAGACCGGCACGGCGCAGCGCGGTGTCAATGTGAACGACAAGGTGCCGTACGGCTGGTTCGTCTCGTACGGCAAGGTCGACGGCAAGTCGGTGGCGGTCGCGGTGTTCATCGACCCGACGGCCATGGACATCTCCCGTTCCGACATCTCCGGTGGCCGGCTGGGCGCGCCGATCGCGAAGAGCGTGATGAAGGCGGTGCTGGGCAAGTAGCCCCCTGGGACACGTGTGCGATCATCATGTGCACTCTTCCTTTACGAGTCGCGCACATCTTGCTTGTGTCCCGGGCCGCCCCGCGTTCGCGCGCCGTTCGTGAAGCCCCGGCAGAAGCGCACACTTCACCGGTCCGGGGGGAACGGAATGCCCAACTACTCACGCACGGCGGCGAGATCCGGGAGACCGGCGGCGTACGCGGCGCTGCTGCTCGCGCTGTCGGTCCTGCTCTCGCTGCTGATACCCGCGACCGCCGCGCAGGCGTACGCCCCCACGGCGGCGGCCGACGCCCCGTCCGGTGCCCCGGCCGACGAGGACTGTGCCGCCCTGCCGCTCTCCGGCTTCGGCGAGGCCGCCCCGGCGGAGGGCAAGCCGACGATCCCGGGTGACGGCACGGCCTGCTTCACGTTCACGGCCGGGGCCGCCGGGCTGCACAAGGTCGTGCTCGTCGGTGGCGCCAACGCCAGCACGTACACCCATGTCTACGACGGCGAGACGGAGATCGACTGCTACGACCCCGAGTGGGGCGCCGGCTGGTGCCGGCTGCCCCGCTCGGGCGACTTCACGCTCCGGCTGTTCAACGACTGGTCCGAGCCGAGCAGGCCCACCGTGGCCGTCGTCCCCCTCGCCACCACCGAGGGCTGCGCGCCCGAGATCGGCACGTCCTGGGACACCGCACCCGTCGTCGGCTCGGCGGCCGGGCCGACGGCCATCCAGTGCCAGCCGTTCGCGGGCAAGCCGGGTGAGCGGATCACCAACAGGATCAGGCCGTCCGCGTACGGCCAGAGCCTGTCGTGGATCACCGACGAGACCGGCGCCCGGATCTGCCCGCACTTCAACGAGGACGACAGCGAGGGCTGCGTACTGCCCGGCGACGGCCCGTACCGGGTCCTCTCGCAGGTCAGCGAGGCCGAGCACGGCTTCCCCGCCGAGTACACCCTCGCCGTCCGCCGCATCTCCGACCCGGCCGGCTGCACGCACCCGGCGCTGAACGGATACAACGCCGGCCCCACGGCCGCCGACCCGGCCCACGGATGCCGGACCTTCACCGCCCCGGCCGCCGGACGCTACGACGCGTACGCCGTCCACGACGGCGTACGGTCCGTGCTCGCCGTGTACGACCGGGACGGCAGGACCGTCTGCGCGACCTGGGACGTCTGCTCCCTCCCCGCCGCCGGTGACTACACCGTCTTCACCGACGCCCCCACCCTCGTCATCGACCACTCCGCCACCACCGGCTGCGTGCCGGTCGAACTCGGCGTGCATCACTCCGGGTTCGCCGTCGGCGGCGAGATCGACTGCCTGTCCCTGCCGCTCCCCGAGGGCGCCCGGCTGGCGGTGCTGGAGGCTCTCTACGGGCCCGCGCCCCACCCGGACGTGACCCTCGTCGACGCCGACGGCATCCAGCGCTGCGCCCCGTCCCGCCTCGCCGACGGGACCTGCGGACTCACCGGCAAGGCCCCGTTCCGGGCCCTGGTCTCCACCGACAGCGAGTCGAAGCCGACCGGCCCGTACACCCTCGTCCTGCACCGCACCGACGAGGCGGGCGACTGTCCGGCCCTCCCGGCGGGCGACTTCACCGCGACCGGCCCCACCGCCCGCGTCACCACCGGTGACGGCGTCTTCTCGCGCTGCCTGAGCATTCCGGCGAACGACCACAGCACCCGGGAGAACATCCAGCTCCAGGCGGCACCCGGCACCACGGCCCTCGCCCAGTTCACCGTCCTGGACGTCCAGGGCAAGCAGATCTGCTCGGCCCGCGCCTCCGTCTCCACCTGGACCACCTGTGCGCTGACCCCGGGCGCCGCCCACACCGTGCTGGTCACCGGCCGCGACACCCCCGCCGAGTACGTCCTGGCCCGGCGCGACGTCACCTCGACCGCCAAGGGCTGCACCGCGAACCCGGCGACGAAGCCCGGCGGCCCGTCCACCGGCGGCACCATGGGCGCCCCCGGCGAGCTGCGCTGCCGCCAGGTCACCACAGCCGACGCCAAGGACACCCTGCACATCGATGTCCGCGACCCGCTCGGCACCGCCAACGTGGTGGTGTACGGCGCCGACGGCACCGCGCACTGCAACAAGAACCAGGCGTGCGCCGTCACCGGCTCCACCCGCTACCAGGTCCTGGTCACCGTCCCCGCGACGCTGAAGGCCCCCGACTCGTACCGCTTCGACGCCCTGCGCATCGCGGGCCCGGACGGACCGGCCGCCGAGTGCGAGAAGGTCGCGAGCATCGCGTACGGCTACGGCCCGGTCACCGGCACCCTCGACGAGCAGCACACCGCCGTCTGCGCCGCGCTGCCCACCGCGTACAGCGACCGCTTCACGATGGACATCAGCGACACGACGGGCGCCACCGATACGGCGGTGCCCGCGCTGTACGACCCGAGCCTCGACAACGGCTGCGTACACGGCACCCCCGGCGGCTACCAGTGCTCGGTGATCGAGTCGTACTCGCGGGAGCTCACCCCGAGCATCCTGGTCCTCTCCCTGCCGGAGAAGGCCTCGCGGACCTCGTACAAGGCCGAGGCGGTCTGCCCGGGGCTCTGCGGCATGGAGCGGGTGACCGTCACGAAGCTCACCCCGGCCACCGGCGCATCCGGTACGAGGACGACGGTCACGGTCACCGGCACGGCCCTGCACAAGGACCACCGCCTCGTGCTGCGGAACCCCGGCCGGGAGATCACCGGGACCACGGTCTCCGTCTCGCCCGACCGCCGCACCCTGACCGCCGAGCTTGACCTGACCGGCGCGGCCGAGGGCGCCTGGAGCGCGAGCGTCATCACCCACAACGGCGGGGAGTACGCGCGGGGCGACTTCACCGTCACCTCGGCCCCGCTCCGCAACACCGCACCGCCGACCATCGGCACCACCGCCCGCGTCGGCGACCGCCTCACCGCCGCCCCCGGCACCTGGGCCCCCGCCCCGACCTCGTATGCCTACCAGTGGAACGCCGACGGGCAGCCGATCACCGGCGCGACCGCCGCCGCGTACACCGTCCCGGTCTCGCTGCTCGGCAAGAAGATCGGCGTCACCGTCACGGCCCGCCGCACCGGCACGGCGGACGTCCCGGCCACCTCGGCGGCGCTCACGGTCGCCAAGGGCGCGGCGCCCGGGGTGACGACCACCCCGAACATCACCGGCACCGTGAAGGTCGGCGCCAAGCTGACCACCACGAACGGAAGTTGGACGCCCGTCGCCACCTCCTACGGCTACCAGTGGAAGGCCGACGGCAAGGCCATCAAGGGCGCGACGGCATCGACGTACACCGTCCCGGCGTCGCTGCTCGGCAAGTACCTCACCATCACCGTCACGGCCCACCGCGCCGGTCACGCCGACGGTTTCGCAACGCCCGCCTCGGTGAAGGTCGCCAAGGGCAGCGCGCCCAAGGCCACCAAGCAGCCCACGATCTCCGGCACCGCGAAGGTGGGCCGCACCCTCAAGGCCGCCCACGGCACCTGGACGCCCGCCCCGACCTCGTACGGCTACCAGTGGTACGCGAGCGGCAAGGCGATCTCCGGTGCGACCAAGTCCTCGCTGACGCTCAAGTCCGCCCAGCGCGGCAAGAAGATCACCGTGAAGGTGACCGCCCGCCGCACCGGCCACGCCAGTGGCACCGCCATCAGCAAGGCGACCAAGGCGGTCGCCCGCTGACGCGGTCGAGCCGAACGCAAGGGCCGGGCGACCCGCACCAGACGGTGCGGCGCCCGGCCCTTGCGCGTACGGGCGCCCGGCCTTCGCGGCCCGTTGCCGAACGTCAGTGGGGCATCAGTGGAGCATCAGCGGGATTGGTCATCATGGGGCCGCCGCGATCGTCGGCCCAGGTGGGCGGAGATCGCGGTGGCGTGGCTGCGAGGAAACTTCATGGCACCCCCCGCCACGAATGCCTCGCATACGCGCCGTCCGGAATGTGACATTCAGAGAGGGAACGTTGAGAGCAAAGATCGCCAAAATCGCGGCGGCCGCACTGCTGGCCGTCGGCTCCGCTGCCGTGATCGTCGCCACCGCCTCCGCCTCGGAGGACACCGACATCCCCGTCCCGGCATCGAGCGCTTCAGGGCAACCGGAGGAACCCGCCCCCAGCCTGACCGAGTCACCCCGTTCCACTCTCGCCCCGGAACCGGGCAGCACCACGGCATCACCTCCGGAGCCGGGCAGCACCACAACGCCGCCCCCGGACCAGAGCAGGACGACGGGACCGCCCCCGGAGCCGGGCCGGACCACGTCACCGCCCCCGGAGCCGGGCGAGTCGCCGGATCAGCCGCCGCACGGCTACAACGGAGCGGCGAGTTACTTCAGCCCCGACGGGGTGCCGGGGGCGTGCGGCCAAGTCATCAGGGACAGCGATTTCGTTGTTGCGCTCGACCACCGCATGTTCGGATCCGGATCGGCCCAGTCCTCTCAGTGCGGAAGGAAGGTCGTGGTCACGCACAACGGAAGGTCCATAACCGCGACCGTCCTTGACGCAAACCCGACTTCGGACATGTACGGCCTCGATCTGACGCGCGCCGCGTACCAGGAGCTCGCCTCCCTCGACGAGGAGACGATCGACATCACCTGGCGTTTCGTGGAGTAGTCGGTGGAGTGGCCGGCCCACTCTTGAGCAGAGGTCTTCGGTAGGTCTCACGCGGCGGGATCCGGTCGGCCGGGTCCCGCCGTGCAGATTTCAGGGCTTCGCTGCGGCCGGCCGCGCCGCTGTGGCCCGGGACGTGGTGTCGGCAGCTTGCGCACCGGGTGCGCCGACCGCGAAGAGCGTGATGCAGGCGGTCCCGTGGAAGTGACCGGCGGCGCAGCGACATCGGTATGGAAGATATGCGTTGAATGCCTTCTTTGTACCCGACCGGTCCTGCGGTGTCACGCCCTGGGCTTGCCCGAAATGACAGGTATGGGGCCCCTCGGTACGTTCGCCGCAGGTCGGCCGTCAGGCCGGCGTCTCTGAGACGGAGAGAAGCGACATGCCTACGCGTACCTTCACTGTGGCCGCCGCCGTAGTCGGCACAGCGGTCCTTGCCACTGGCATCACCTATGCCTCGACTGACGGATTCACCCAGCCCGAACCGGCCGCCCGGCAGGCTGCTCAGCCCGCTCACCGGGCCGAGCAGCCCGCCCACCGGGCCGCCCCGCCCACCCGGCAGGTTGCCCCCGCTCCGGCCCCCCTCGGCAGCGACAGCGGAACGGAGGGCAGGGGCGACAAGGGGGACAACGGTGGCGACCGCGAGGGCTCCGACCGTGGCGGGCGCAACGACGAGGGCTCCGACCGCGGCGGGCGCGGTGACGAGGGCGGCGGCCGGGGCGACCGCGGCGACGAGGGCGGCGACCGCGGCGACGAGGGTGGCGGGCGCGGTGACGAGGGCGGCGGCCGGGGCGGGCGCGACCGCGGCCACGACCGGAAGAGGGAGGAGCGGATCTACTTCAACGAGCGGGAGTACGGCGCCTACCCGGGGGGCTGCGTCCCCGCGGCCAGCGGGCTGGGGTCGAGCAGCTTCAGCATCTACAACGACAGCCGGTATGCGGTCGAGGTCTTTCGGGGGTTCGCCTGTGACGGCGGTTCTCCGGTCGCCACGGTCGGCCCCTACGGCAGCACCTACGGTGTCGTGACTCCCAACGTCCGAGGCGGCGGGTTCATCGACAACGGCGTCGCGGGCAGCTTCCGGGTGATCGGCCACTACGAGGAGTGGTGACGGGCCGGAGCGCCGCGGGACACGGGAAACGGCGGGCCGGGAACGCTCAGCTCCCGGACAGCAGCGTCGGCAGCTTGCGCATGTCGTCGAAGACCACGGTGTCCGGGCCTTCCAGCCAGTGCGCCGGGGTCAGCCCGCCCGCGAAGCCGAGGGCCCGCATCCCGGCCGAACGGGCGGCCTGCACGCCGTACTTGCTGTCCTCGACGACCACACAGGCGGCGGGGTCGACCCCCATCCGCCGGGCCGCGTGAAGGAAGAGATCGGGGGCGGGCTTTCCGCGTGCGACCTCGGTGGCGCTGAAGATGCGTCCCTCGAAGTGCGCGTAGAGCCCGGTGTGGCCCAGGGTGTGGCGCATCTTGTCGTGGCTGCCGCTGGAGGCCACGCAGGTGGGGAGCGTGAGGGCGGCCAGCGCTTCGTGGATGCCCTCCACCGCGACGAGTTCGGTCCCGACCGCGTCGCGGTGGAGGTCCTCGAAGCGCTGCTGCCAGGCGGCGGACGCACCGGGCAGCCGGGCATCGACCAGCTCGCCGACGGACTTGTTCGACCGCCCCACGAACTGCTCGACGACCTCCTCCGCCGTCAGCGGCCACCCCAGCTCGGCGCCCACCTGGACCTGGATGCGTACGGCGATGCGCTCGCTGTCGACGAGTACGCCGTCGCAGTCGAATATGACGAGTTCAGGAGCAGTGATCATCCGCTCAGGATAGGGAACGGGGTGTGCGGATCGTCGGCCGCTTCTTCCCGGCAGTCGCCGCAGTTGCCCGGGGTGGAGGAGCGGAAGGCCCGGTCGCAGCGGTCGCAGTTCTGGAGCAGGACGATGGGGTGCTCCGGGGTCGGCGGGGGCGGGAGAAGAGCGGTGAGGCGGTACCGGAGGAGCTTGGCGGGGCGCTTGAGGGGCCGGGGAAGGTCGTCGGTGAGGGCCTTGCGGAGGACGGCGGCCGTGGCACCGCGCTCGAACCAGGTGGCGGCGGCGGGGGCGAGCAGGACGACGTCCTTCTCGGTGAGGGTGATCTCGGCCGCGTGCCGGTGCAGATCGCTGAGCAGCGCGGTGGCGGCGCGGAGGTACTGGGGGAGCGGGTTGCGGGGCCGGGGGAGCGGCGGGGGTGGGGGTGCGGGAGTGGGTGGAGGCGTCGGCGGGGGTGTTGCGGCCACGGCCACGGGTGCGGGTGCCTGGCGGCGCGGCTTGGGTGCCGGGGGCGGAGCGGAGTGGCGTTGCGCGGTGCCGGTCGGCTGGTTGTAGGAGCAAGTGCGCGTGACGACAGGGCCGTTGGGCAGCCGCTCGCGGGTACGGCTCAGGTAGCCGTGGGCCTCCAGCTCGCGTAACGCGGCGGCGATACGGGCCTCACTGTCCGGGAAGCGTTCGGCGAGCGTCTTGATGCCGATCCGCGCCCCGGCGGGAAGCGACTGGATGTACGTCGAGAGCCCGATCGCGAGCAGGGAGAGCTGGCGGTGCTGAGCGAGGTGGTTGCCGATGACGGTGAAGCGGCTGGTGTGCCGGGTGTTGATGTGCCTGACACCGGCCGTCGCCGCGGTGGCCCCGCGAACGGGAGACGGGGTGCGCGGGGGCGCGCTAACCTGCTGTGTATCCATCAGGAAGCCCTAACTTCCTCGGTGGTCAGGCCCTCGGTATGGGATTGCACTCCCGGCCGGGGGCCGACGCATGTCTGGGGGTTTTCGCGGTGAGCATATGCCAGCGAACCCCTGCGAAACCCAGCTCAGTTGGCGAACCTCACCCGTGTGAGTGACGGGCTCCTGTACGTGGCCGGGGGAGGGGTTGGGTTGGGGAAGTTTCTTCTTCCCAAAGCCTTTAAAAGCCTTTTTACGTCGGGGCCCGCCGCGTCGCGGTCCTCCGGGTCGCGGCGCACCGGGTCGCGGCTGTCGCGATCCGGTGCGGGACCGGGCGAACGTGGGCTGACCTGGTGCGATCAGCCCTGACGCGCGTACGTGACGAACGCGGACCAGGCGCCGGGGGCGACGTCGAGGTGGGGGCCCTGGGTGTTCTTGGAGTCGCGGATGTGGATGGCGGTGGGGCAGGTCGCGACCTCGACGCACTCGCCGCCTTCGCCGCTGCTGTAGCTGCTCTTGCGCCAGTCGTAGGCGACCTCGATGCAGTTGCCGCCTTCGCCGCTGCTGTAGCTGCTCTTGAACCAGTTCAGTTGCTCGATGCTCATTGCTCTCCCAGCATCTTCTCGATCGCGGCCAAGGACTCCCCTGGAGTGAGAGCCACCGATTGCATAATTCCATAGCGGATGGCCAGCACCCGGACTTCTTCTGGCTCGGTGATGAGCCTCGGGTATCCGTGAATCTCCAGGTAGGCGAGCTGCTGCTTCCCCTTGGGGGTGATCATGGTGAACGGGCCGTCGAGGCTGGGCTGTTCGGTGCGGTCGAGCGGCACCATCTGGAGCTGCACCGTCCTGAGCCGGCCGATGCGCAGGAGCGTCTGCAACTGCTCCCGATGCACATCTCGGCCCCCAATGGGGCGCATCAGCACGCTCTCGTCCAGGATGAAGTGGAATGTCGGGAGAGGCCAGCGCTCGAAGACCAGCTGCCGGTCCATCCGGTCGGCCACGCGCTTCTCGATGGTCTCCTCACTGAGCAGTGGGCGTCGCTGGGTGAAGACCGCCTGGGCGTACGCCTCGGTCTGGAGCAGCCCAGGCACGGCCTGGTTGTTGTAGTCGTAGAGCTGTGACGCGGCGGCTTCCAGATTCGCGTAACCGCGATACCACTCCGGATGTCGCGTTCGCGCCTTCGCCAGCGCCTCCCGCACCTCCCCGATCGTCGCCCGGAGCAGGCCACCCGCACTGAGCACGTCATCCGCGAGTTCGAGGAACTCCGGCTGAGGCGTCCGTACCCCTCGCTCCATCGCCGAGATCAGGTCCTCCCCGCAGTGCGTCGCGAAGCCCAGTTCCTTCTGGCTCATGCCCGCGCGCTCGCGCAGCACCTTGATCATTTTACCGAGCGCCCTGAAAAGGTGTGCCGTTCCGTCCGATTCAGCTGGCCGCTCGGGCCGCACTTCCTTCTCCACGTGTCCCGCACCGCTCTCTGTCCACCCGGTCACGGCCGACGCCCCGTACCGCGGGCCGGGAGGGCCCGTACCGCTACGGGGAGTCGTGATGTCATTACTGGCCAGACTACGAGTCAGTGCACACGCTGAGTCACATGAACGCCGAAATCACCCTTGCGGGCGCCGAGTTCGCCCAACGCTTCAGCGCCACCCGTCGGGGCGCCCGGCTCGCCCGCCGGCTTGCTGTGCACCAACTCGACTCGTGGGGCGTCCCGTACGGGAGCGAGCTCTCCGGGGACGTCGCGGTGATCGTGTCCGAACTGGCGGCCAACGCGGTGCTGCACGGGCTCGTGCCGGGGCGGGACTTCGAGCTGCGGCTCGTCGTTCTCGCGGGCACGCTCCGTATCGAGGTGTCGGATGCGCGAGGGGAACGGGAGCCGGAGGTGAGGCCCTCCCGCCCCGGCGCGGAGTCCGGGTTCGGCCTGCACCTGGTCGATGCGCTGGCGACCGCGTGGGGCGTGAAGGACCGGGCCGTAGGCAAGACGGTGTGGGCCGAGCTGGCCACGGCCCGGTGAAGTCGGCCGAGGCCGCCGATGTGGATCACGATGACGGTGACAAGCCGAGGCGCAACGGGGCGTCACCTTCGCAGAAGGGTACGAGGCCGGGCATCCCTCCCCTAACCCCTAGGGGAGGGGGACTGGCGCGCTGATCCGATAGACCTGGAAGACAGCGAGGCCATGTCATAGGCGCTGAGGCCGCCGGTGCCGTCGCCGCGTTGCGGGCCGGGGTGCCCACGGCGGGACTGCCGGCAGGTGGCCGGTCGGCCGCCGACCCGGAGAGAGGAACGACGAGGAGCAGGACTCCAGCAGGACGGTGGCGCGGCGTCCTACTCCACCAGTTGGATCACGAGCCCATCCCCGGGCCGTACGGGCACGAGTGGGGCCGAACAGAGACTGGAGGCAATCCGAGACACTGATTCTGTACAGAGGACTGGCATGGCTCTACGAGGCGCCCGAATGATTTCCGTGCTGACGGTCGGCGCGGTGACGACCGTGATGGCAGCGCTCACCCCCGTGACGGCGTTCGCCGCGGGGGATCCGCTCCAGCAGTACGCGCAGCAGAAACTCCGTTGGGAGCGCTGCGACACGGGCCAGCCGGCGGCCCTGGAGTGCGCGAAGGTCAAGGTGCCGCTGGACTACAGCGCCCCCGGGGGCCGGAAGATCGACCTCGCGATATCGCGGATCAGGGCGGGCAGCACGAAGGAGCGGCGCGGCGTGCTGCTGATGAATCCCGGAGGACCGGGCGTTCAGGGGCTGACCATGCCCGCGGAGATGGAGCCGCTGCTGCCGGCGGAGGTACGGGAGCGGTTCGACCTGATCGGCTTCGACCCGCGAGGGGTCGGGCAGAGTGCGCCGATCGGCTGCGGCCTGACGGGCGAGGAACAGGCCTTCCAGCACCCCTACACCGCAGGGACGTTCGCGAAGGACGTGGCCTGGGCCCGGACGGTGGCCGACAAGTGCTGGGCCAAGGCGGGGGACGTGCTGCCGCACATCACCAGCCGCAACACGGCACGGGACATGGATGTCGTCCGGGCGGCACTGGGAGAGAAGAAGATCTCCTACTTCGGGTACTCGTACGGCACCTACCTGGGGGCCGTCTACACGCAGATGTTCCCCCAGCGCTCGGACCGGTTCGTGCTCGACAGCGCCCTCGATCCGGCGCTCGCGTGGCGAGGGCTGTTCCGGGGATGGTCGGCAGGGGCCGAACTCGCCTTCACCCGGTGGACCGAGTGGGCCGCCGCACGCAACGACACGTACGGGCTGGGCCCGACTCCGGCGGAGGTCCGGAAGACGTACTGGGAGCTCATCGCCCGCGCCGACCGCACACCCGTCCCGACGGAGGGCGGGGCGCTCAGCGGCGGCGCCATCCGTTCCGCGTACAACGCGTTCGTCCACGTCGAGGCCGTCACCCCGTGGATCGTCTCGTTGAAGGCCGCAGCCGAGGGCGGACCGCCCGCGCCGGCCACGCTGACCGCGTCGGCGGTGTCGGCCGGATCGGCGGCACCCGGCTCCGCCCCGGTCCGGTCCACCGAAGCGGGGACGTTCACTGCGGACGTTCCGGCGGACAACGCGTCCGCCGTCGTCTGGGGTCTTTTCTGCGGCGACACCCGCAGCTGGCCGCGCAACCCCGAGCAGTACCGCCGGGACGTGATCCGGGACCGGGCCACCTACCCGCTGGCCGGCGACCTGGGGGCCAACATTCAGCCGTGCGCGTTCTGGAAGTCGGTTGCGAGGGAGCCGGCCACCGTGGTGAACAACGACGTCAACGCGCTGATCGTGCAGAACCAGTGGGACCCGCAGGCGACGCTGGCCATGGCGCAGGGCATGCGCCGGGCGCTGCACGGTGCGCGGATGATCACGGTGGCCGGCGGTGAGGGCCACGGCGTGGTGGTGGCCGGCCCGTCCTGTGCGGACGCCGACGTCACGCGGTACCTGACCACGGGCCGGCTGCCCGCGAAGGACCTGACCTGCGCCCGTTAGGAACGTATCCGGGGTCGTTGTTGTGGGCACGGGCGGGTTGATCTGACGGATGCGGAGTGGGAACGGCTGAAAGGGGCTCAACCGTTGCGACCGGGATCAACCCGCTGCTCGCCTCCAAGGTCCCCTCCCGTGACCGCAGTTCACGATCACGGGAGCCCGCATGCCAGCCGCACGTAGCGTCCGTACCCTCCTCGCCACCGGACTCGTCGCCGGGATCACCGTCACCGCGCTCGCCGCGCCCGCCGTGGCTGCCGCGCCGCCGGCCAAGCCGTCTCACGCCGCCACCCAGCAGGCCCTGGACGCGGCCGTCGCCGAGGGCGTGCCCGGGGCCGTCGCGCAGGCCCGTGACGGAAGGGCCCGTTGGTCCGGCACCGCGGGCGAGCGGAAGTCGGGCGATCGTTTCCGGGTCGGATCCATCACCAAGACCTTCACCGCCACCGTCCTGCTCCAGCTCCAGGCCGAGGGCCGGCTCGACCTCGACGACCCGGTCGAGAAGTGGCTGCCCGGTGTGGTGCGCGGACACGGGCACGACGGGCGGAAGATCACCATCCGCCAGCTGCTCAACCACACCAGCGGCATCTACAACTACACCGAGGACCCAGCCCTCCAGGAGAAGGTCCTCGGCCTCGGCTTCCTGCGACACCGTTACGACACCTGGACCCCGAAGCAAATCGTTGCCGTCGCGATGGCGCACGAGCCCGACTTCGCCCCCGGGACGGACTGGAACTACTCCAACACCAACTTCGTGCTGGCCGGGATGGTCGTCGAGAAGGTGACCGGACGTCCTTACGGCAAGGAGATCGAGAACCGGATCGTCAAGCCGCTCAAGCTGCGCGCCACCTCCGTGCCCGGCACCGACTCCCGCATGCCCGAGCCGAACTCCCGCGCCTACTCCAAGCTCTCCCGCGAGACCGGCGGACCCACGTACGACGTCACCGAGCTCAATCCGAGCATCGCCAGCGCAGCCGGCGAGGTGATCTCCGACGCGAACGATCTCCAGACCTTCTACCGTGCGCTGCTCAAGGGCCGGCTGCTTCCGGCGGCCGGGATGCGGGAGATGACCGACACCGTCCAGATCTCTCCAGACCTGCCCGGCGTCGGCTACGGGCTCGGTCTCATGAGGCAGAAGCTGAGCTGCGGCAAGGAGGTCTGGGGGCACAACGGCGGCATCCACGGGTCGCATTCCGAGGCCCAGGTCACCCGGGACGGGGAGCACTCCCTCGCCGCGAACTTCAATGCCGACTGGACCGGTGACACCCAGAAGCCGGTCGAGGCGGAGTTCTGCGGCACGGCCCCGACGAAGCGGTAGCCGTCAGCGGGGCAGGACGAGCATGTGGGTGGCCGGCTGCCGGTCACGCCGCTGTACGCCGAACGGCAAGGGGCCCCCGGGCACACCGGGGGCCTCGCCGGGGACGGTGCGGGTCAGGGCAGAAAGTTCTTCTGCCACTGGAGCAAGTTCATGCTCAGTGCGGCGTCGACCAGGGCTTTCGTTGAGGGGCCACTGAACTTCCAGGACCGCAAGCTGCCACCGGCAGTGCACCTTGGCGCCGGTTGGTCAGATGACGCGGGGGATGGTCTCGTTGCGGTTGGTGGACCAGTTGGTGACGACGGGCTGGTCCACGGTGGCCATGTCGGGGAGTTCGAGCTCGGCGGGGTTGGGGTCGTCCTCGGTGGTGGAGATGATGACGTTGCCGAACTGCGTGCCGCCTTCGCCGTCGGTGGTCTTGGGATTGATACCGGTGTACGCGACGGCGGAGCCGGAGAGCTTGATGGGGTCTTCGCCGCCCTGCCCGACGGGGGAGGCGACGCCGTCGGCGTTGGAGCCGAAGGAGACGCTGGGGGTGTTGACGTCCAGGTAGCAGGTGATGCCGGGCTTGGCCTTGGCGGTGACGAGGTAGTAGCTGATGGGCTGGGCCTCCCAGGTGACCGTGAAGTCCAGGTCGTTGGTGCCGCAGGACTGCCCGTAGCCGCTGCTCTTTCCACCGTCGCCGGAGTCGGTCTCGACGGTGGAGCCGTGGGAGCCGGAGCCGCCGGTGGAGGAGCTGTCGTTGGAAGAACCGGCGCTGGAGGAGCTGTTGTCGGAGGAGCTGTTGTTGCCGCCGTCGGCGGCGGGGGCGACGGCGGAGGGGGCCGTGGAGCTGCCGGTGTTCGCGATGTCTTCGGGGTTGCAGGCGGTGGTGGTGGCGGCGAGGGCCGTCACGGCCGCGGCGGCCAGGACGAGACGGGCGGAACGGGCGGCGAGACGCGAGCGCATCGTGATCTCCAGCGGCTGTCGGTTGCGGTGTTTCCTGCTGACACCGACGACACTAGGGCCGGGGCGATCCTCAAATGATCCCGCGAGTGTCCAGGTTCTGTCTCAGCGATTCGGTTCCATGAAACGGCGTTGGATTTCACAAACCCCAGCTCAAGGGGCTTGTACCTGACCAGGCGTCAAGGGCGTTGGTCGGTGCGGGAGTCAGGAGAGCGCATTCGCGTGGGCCCTGGAACCGGTCGAGTGGACAGCCACCGTGTCGGCGGGCTGCCCCGGACGGCGGCGCTGAGCGCCTGGCCGCGGGTGTCGAGCAGGTGTCCCTCTGCGGCTGCGCCGGGTGGGCGCGCGTGACCGGAAGCGATGCCGTGGGCGGGCCGCAGCGGGGCCCGAGGACCCCGGTTGCGTACCCGCCGGGACGACGCGTCAGAGAACGGCGAGGCGGTCCGCCAGCAGTTCCACCCTCTGCGCGGCGTCCTTTGGCAGCAGCCGTCCCGCCCGGGTCAGGGTCGCGATCCCGTGCAGGGACGCCCAGAACACCTCGGTGAACAGCGCCGGGTGGACGCCCTCCCCGGCGACCTCGCCGAGGCACTCCAGCAGGGCGGCGAAGGCGTCCTTGAGAGGTTCCGGGGTGTCCTCCTGTGAGTACGCCAGACCGCCGTCGAGCTGGAACAGGGCGTCGTAGACCGCCGGGTTGCGCTCGGCGAAGTCGAGGTAGGCGTGGGCGAGGGCGGTGACCCGGGCGCGCGGACCGCCCGCGGCGGCGGTCGCGGCCCGCAACGCGACGGCCATCTCGGCAGCGCCCTGGAGGGCGACGGCGCCGATGATCTCGCGCTTGCCGCGGAAGTGGCTGTAGAGGACGGGCTGGCTGTACTCGATGCGCTCCGAGAGTCGGCGCGTGGTGACCGCGTCCCAGCCCTGCTGCTCGGCGAGTTCACGGGCCGTCTCCACGATGAGGCGCTCGCGCTCCGCTCGTTCCCGCTGCTTTCGTTCCTGTACTGACATGATTCGATTCTAGCACCGCTAGACAATCGAGCGGCAGCAGTACTAGCGTTACCTCGACAGCTAGCAACGCTAGATACCTGGAGGGGTCGTCATGCTCAACGCACTTGAGGTCGTCACCACCGTGGTGGTCGGCCTGATGGTGGGGGTGGAGTTCTCCGTCGCCTTCGTCATCAACCGGATCCTCGACGCCCTCCCGGGCGACGCCGGCCAGCTCGGCCGAAGCCACGGGGGCCGGATGCTCGGCGCCGTGATGCCGTTCTGGTACATCGGCTCGGTCGTCCTCGCCGCGGTCTGGGCCATTGCCGGATGGCACCACCACGGCACCGGACTCGTCGTCACCGCCGCCGGACTGCTGATCGTCAGCGTGATCATGTCGCTGCTGCTGCTCGTTCCGATCAACAACCGGGGCAAGACGTGGACCCCGGAGAACCGGCCCGAGGACTGGAAGAAGCAGATGCACCGCTGGGACCGCTGGCACTACGTCCGCGTCGCCGTCCTCGTCGGCGCCTTCACCCTGCTGGTCGCCGCCCTCACCTGAAATCGGAGTCGCTCGGGCATGCACCGGTTTGCCCCTGTATGCCGACAGCTTTCGTCCTGTCGGGGGGAACAGCGAGGGAGTCCAGTGCGCCGCCGGGGTGGGCCACCACACTGAGCACCGTGCTGCCCACGGCGTGCAGGCGGCGATCGAGTTCGAAGCCGAAGCACATCTGCGCCAGCTTCGACCGGCCGTAGGTGCGCTTGGGCCGGTACTCCCGGGTCGACTGCAGATCGTCCAGGTCCAGCCGCTCGGACCGCGCCGCGAAGCTCCCCACCGTCACGATGCGGCCCGCCGGCGCCGCGGACAGTACGGGCGCCAGCCACTGGGTGAGCGCGAAGTGGCCGAGGTGGTTGGTGCCGAACATCAGCTCGTGGCCGTCCCCTGTCTCCCGACGCGGCGGGTCGTCGAGTGCGACCCCCGCGTTGTGGACCACCGCGTCGAGATGATCGAGGCCCAGCCTGTCCACGGCGGCCTTCAGGGACGACAGGTCGGCGAGGTCCAGCCGAAGCTGCCGCACGTGCGCGCTGGAGACGCGCGAGCGGATCGAGGCCATGGCGGCATCGGCCTTCGCGGCGTCCCGGCTGCCGAGCACAACGACGGCGCCGGTGGCGGCAAGCTGCTCCGCGACGAAGTAGCCGATCCCGGCGTTGCCCCCCGGTGACCAGGAAGCTCCTGCCCTCGGCGGACGGCAGCCGGTGCACGTCCCACGGCCGGCTCTGGGATGCGGAAGACACGATGACGGACTCCTTGCGTTCGGGGGCAGCGTGCTCATGGGGAACACCGACCCGCCCAAGGTCGAAACGTCCACCGACAGACCGTCGACAGATCACGCTCACCGCCGACAGGCTTCCGACATCCCTCCGGAGAACCGCGGAAAGCAAGAAGACTGCTGCGCCACGCCCGGTGCAGACTTGTTCCGGGCCCGGAACACGTGGTGGGCCGGAGGCTGCGGAGCGTCGTTCTCCGTACTCCTCGGGGAGGATGAGGGGATGAGGGCATGGAGCTGCGTGGGGACGAGGTCAAGCTGCGGTCGGTGGCCGACGGCGACGGTGAGATCCTCGAAAGAGTCGTGAGGGAACCGGAAGTCGCGGCGTGGTGGTCGCCCCCGGACGGTTACGAGGGCATGCTGGCCGTCGTTTTCGAGGGCGAGGTCATCGGCGCCGTCCAGTTCGATGAGGAGACCGATCCCGAGTTCCGCCACGCGAGCATCGACATCTTCCTGACGGCGAGGCACCACGGGAAGGGCCTCGGTACCGATACGGTGCGCACGCTGGCCCGGTGGCTGGTGCGGGAACGCGGCCATCACCGGCTGACCATCGATCCCGCCGCGGCCAACTCCGCGGCGATCCGTTGCTACGGCAAGGTCGGGTTCAAACCCGTGGGAATCATGCGGGCGTACGGGCGGGACCACCGGACAGGAGCCTGGCAGGACGGTCTGCTGATGGATCTGCTCGCGGACGAGCTGGTCTGACGCGGACGGCCGTGCCGCCGGAGCCCTGCCGCCGCGCGGCAGCCCCGACCAGCCCCGTGGCCGTGCCCGGCAGATGCCCTGGTCCGGGGTGCGGGCCCCGCTCGTATGCTCGGGTTCATGACCGATCCTCAGCGCGGACGTCCGACGACCAATTCCATGCGGCGTGCCCTCAAGCGGGCCCGTGACGGTGTCGCTCTCGATGTGGCCGAGGCCGCCGTCCTGCTCCAGGCGAGGGGGGAGGATCTGACCGACCTCGCCGCCTCGGCCGCCCGGGTGCGTGACGCCGGTCTCGACGCCGCGGGGCGGCCGGGTGTGATCACGTACTCCCGCAAGGTCTTCATCCCGCTGACCCGGCTCTGCCGCGACAAGTGCCACTACTGCACCTTCGTCACCGTGCCCGGCAAGCTGCGACGCGAGGGACACGGGATGTTCCTCTCGCCCGACGAGGTGCTGGACATCGCCCGCGAGGGCGCGGCCATGGGATGCAAGGAAGCGCTCTTCACGCTCGGCGACCGGCCCGAGGACCGGTGGCCCGAGGCGCGGGAGTGGCTGGAGGCCGAGGGGTACGACGACACCCTCGCGTACGTACGCGCCATGGCGATCCGGGTGCTGGAGGAGACGGGGCTCCTCCCGCACCTCAACCCGGGCGTGCTGAGCTGGACCGACCTTCAGCGGCTCAAGCCCGTCGCGCCGTCCATGGGCATGATGCTGGAGACGACGGCCACCCGCCTGTGGTCCGAGCCCGGCGGTCCGCACCACGGCTCCCCGGACAAGGAACCGGCCGTGCGGCTGCGGGTGCTGGAGGACGCGGGGCGCTCCAACGTCCCGTTCACCACCGGCATCCTGATCGGCATCGGCGAGTCGTACGAGGAGCGCGCGGACTCCCTCTTCGAGCTGCGCAGGACCGCCCGCGCCTACCACGGCATCCAGGAAGTCATCGTCCAGAACTTCCGCGCCAAGCCGGACACCGCGATGCGCGGCATGCCGGACGCCGAGCTGGAGGAGCTGGCCGCCGCCATCGCCGTGGCCCGGCACATTCTCGGCCCGTCCGCGCGCATCCAGGCCCCGCCGAACCTCGTCGATGCCGAGTACGCGCTGATCGTCGGCGCCGGGATCGACGACTGGGGCGGCGTCTCGCCGCTCACGCCGGACCATGTGAACCCCGAGCGACCCTGGCCGCACATCGACGAACTCGCCGCGAGGACCGCCGAGTCGGGCTTCGCGCTCCGGGAACGGCTCACCATCTACCCGGAGTTCATCCGGCGCGGCGAGCCGTGGCTCGACCCCCGCCTCCTCCCGCACGTCCGCGCCCTCGCCGACCCGGAGACGGGGCTCGCCCGCGAGGACGCCGTCCCCGCCGGGCTGCCCTGGCAGGAGCCGGACCAGGAGTTCGGCGCCACCGGCCGCACCGACCTGCACCGCACCATCGACACCGAGGGCCGCACCGGCGACCGCCGCGAGGACTTCGACGAGGTGTACGGGGACTGGGAGGCGCTGCGCGAGGCCGCCGCACCCGGCATGGTCCCGTCCCGGATCGACGGCGATGTGCGCCAGGCGCTGAGCCGGGCCGCCGACGATCCGACGAAGCTCACCGACGAGCAGGCGCTCGTCCTGCTCCACGCGGACGGCCCGGCGCTCGACGAGCTGTGCCGGATCGCGGACACCCTGCGCCGCGACGTGGTCGGCGACGACGTCACGTACATCGTCACCAGGAACATCAACTTCACCAACGTCTGTTACACCGGCTGCCGGTTCTGCGCCTTCGCCCAGCGGCGCACCGACGCCGACGCGTACACCCTCTCCCTGGACCAGGTCGCCGACCGGGCCGCGCAGGCGTGGGACGTCGGCGCGGTCGAGGTCTGCATGCAGGGCGGCATCCACCCGGACCTGCCCGGCACCGCGTACTTCGACATCGCGAAGGCGGTGCGCGAACGCGTCCCCGGCATGCATGTGCACGCCTTCTCGCCCATGGAGGTCGTCAACGGCGCCACCCGTACCGGGATGTCCATCCGTGACTGGCTGATCGCGGCGAAGGAGGCCGGGCTCGGCTCGATCCCCGGCACGGCGGCCGAGATCCTGGACGACGAGGTCCGCTGGGTCCTCACCAAGGGCAAGCTGCCGACCGCGACCTGGCTGGAGGTCATCAGGACCGCCCACGAGGTGGGCCTGCGCTCCTCGTCCACGATGATGTACGGGCATGTCGACCAGCCCCGCCACTGGCTCGGCCACCTGCGGACCCTGGCCGGCCTCCAGCAGGAGACCGGCGGCTTCACGGAGTTCGTGACGCTGCCGTTCATCCACACCAACGCGCCGGTCTACCTCGCGGGCATCGCCCGCCCCGGCCCGACCGACCGCGACAACCGGGCCGTCACCGCCATGGCCCGGCTGCTGCTGCACCCGCACATCACCAACATCCAGACCAGCTGGGTCAAGCTCGGCACGGAGGGCGCGGCCGAGATGCTCCGCTCGGGCGCCAACGACCTGGGCGGCACCCTGATGGAGGAGACCATCTCCCGGATGGCGGGCTCCGGTTACGGCTCGTACCGCTCCGTCCAGGACCTGGTCGCCATCGCGGAACTCGCGGGCCGTCCGGCGAAGCCGCGTACGACGCTGTACGGGGAGGTCCCCCAGGAGCGGGTGTCGGCGGCGGCGGCGTCCGACGGACACCTGCCGGAGCTGCTTCCCGTGCTGCCGGACTGAGGCCGGCGGCGCCGTACGCCGGAGCGGTCGTACGGCGCCGTCCGAAGCGGTTTCCCTCGCGTCACTTCCGCCAGAACAGGTGGTGCGTCACGCCGCTCGGGCTGGGCACGACATCCAGGTGGAACCGGTCGAGCAACTCGTCGGGCGACTTCCAGAGCCGTGACCCGGACCCGAGCTCCACCTGCGAGACCGCCACATGCATGGTGTCGACCAGGTCGGCGTCGAGGAACTCGCGGATGGTGGTGGCCCCGCCGCCGAGTCGGACGTCCTTGCCCTGCGCCGCTTCCCGGGCCCGTTCGAGGACCGTGGCGGGGTCGTCGTCGACGAAGTGGAACGTGGTGTCGGAGAGCGTGAACGAAGGACGCGTGTGGTGGGTCATCACGAACACCGGGGTGCGGAACGGAGGCTTGTCGCCCCACCAGCCACGCCAGTCCAGGTTCTCCCAAGGGCCGCGCTGGGGCCCGAACTTGCCGCGGCCCATGATCTCGGCGCCGATGTTGCGGGCGAAGTCCCGAGTGAGGTAATCGTCCAGGCCGCGGCTGCCGCCGGGGTCGGTACGCATGGGCCAGCTCGCCGTGGCCCCGGCCCAGGAGAACATCGCCCCGGGGTCGGCGTCGCCGAACGGCCGTTCCAGGCTCTGGTTCTCGCCGGCGCCGAAGCCGTCGCTCGAAACATTGAAGTTCTGGACTCTCAGCAGCTGAGTCACGTGTCTCCTCCTGTGCGTGTCGGTAACAGTGGGACTGCCCACGCCGGGAAAACTCATCGGTGTGGACGTGGCGATATCGGCGCCTGACCGACTCCGGTGCGGGGCGGGTACACCGCGGCTCAGTGGCAGCCGAGCATCCCGGGCGAGTCGATATCGGCAGTGAGGATGCCGGGCGGGTAACCGTCCTCGCGCCCGGTCAGGATGATCGACATGCCGCCGCTCTCCTGGTGGGGTGTCGCCACGTGGTGGAGCCGTCATGGCGAGAGAGTGTGTCATGTCACCCGAGACATCTTCGGCCGGTCATAAACGACCTGCGGGACGTCCGTTCACATACCGGCTCGTACCCGATTCGTGCGCTCTACCGACCGTCTCCGTTCGATTACAGTGCTGCGCAGTCGCAGGCGGGCCGGATCTCGGGCCGACGGGGGAGGGGCGCGGTGAGCACAGGGACCACGGCTGTGTGGGGCCGTGCCGAGCAGCAGGACTTCCGCAGCCGGGTACGCGGCGCACTGCTGGGCGGGGCCATCGGAGACACGCTCGGGGCGGGGGTCGACGGGCTCACACTCGAAGAGATCCGGACGGCCCACGGCGCCGACGCCCTGACCGACCTGGTCCCCGTGCACGGCGGACGCGGCACCGTCACCGCCGTCACCCAGCTCACCCTGTTCACCGTCGACGGGCTGATACGCGCCCAGGTCCGTCGCGACACCGGGGCCTGGCACCCGCCCACCGATGTGCACCGGGCCCATCTGCGGTGGGCGGCCACCCAGCACGACTGGGGGCCCGACGAACGCCGCGAGGACGACGGCTGGCTCGCCCGGCAGGAGTGGCTGTACGCCCGCCGCGGCCCGACCCGGGAATGCCTGACCGGGCTCGGCGACACCACCATGGGCACCCTCGACAAGCCCAAGAACCCCCAGGCGCGGGACTCGGCGGCCCTCACCCGCTCCGTACCGTTCGGGCTGCTCGTCGGCTGGGAGCCCCAGCTCGTCCTCCAGCTCGCCGTCGAGTGCGCCGCCCAGACCCACGGCCACCCCACCGCCCTGCTCTCCGCGGGCGCCCTCGCCGTGATGGTGCACGGACTGGCCCGCGGCGAGACCCTGGACGGCTCCGTCCAGCACGCGCTGGACCTGCTCGCCGAGCGCCCGGGGCACGAACCGGTCACCGAGGCGCTGAAGCAGGCTCTCGGCACCGTGCGCCAGGGCATTCCGGGACCCGCCCTGATCGAGTCGCTGGGGGCCACGGACGCCGCGGAGGAAGTCCTCGCCGTCGCCGTGTACTGCGCGCTGGTCGGCGAGGACATCCGGCACGGGCTGCGGCTGGCCGTCAACCACGGCGGGCCCTCCGCGGCCACCGGGTCCCTGTGCGGGGCGCTGCTCGGCGCGCTGCACGGCGAGACCGCGCTGCCACCCGCCTGGCTCGCCGAACTGGAGGGCAGGGCGACGCTGTTGGAGCTCGCGGACGACTTCGCGATGGAGATGACGCAGGGGCCGGCCCTGCACAGCCCGTCGGCCGCCGCACCGGGCTGGCTGGCCCGCTACCCGCGCGCCTGACCCACCCCCGCCCCGCGGAGCGGCGGGCGTCAGTCCTTCGCACCCTCCGCGACCGCGGCGTCCCCCGGACCGGCCTGGGCCGGCACCGTCGCCCCGGCCGCCGCGCCGTCACCGTCGGAGTTGATCTGCTCGATGATCGCGTCGCGCTCCGGGGTGTCCTCCGGCCTGACGAAGCCGATCACGATGTAGAGGACCAGCGAGATCGCCAGCGGCAGGGCCACCTGGTACTGGAGCGCGACGTTCGTCTTCACCGAACCGTCGAAGTCGTAATTGGTGAAGTAGAACGCCAGCAGCCCCGCCGCCCAGCTGACCAGCGCCGCCGTCGGACCCGACCTGCGGAACCTGCGCAGCAGACCGAGCATGAACGGAATCGCGATCGGACCCATCAGGCCGGCGACCCACTTGATGACGACGGAGATGATGTCCTTGAACGTCGGCGAGTTGATCTGGGTGGCGAGCGCCATCGACAGGCCGAGGAAGCCGAGCGTGGACAGCCGCGCCGCCAGCAGCCCGGCCCGACTGCCCCAGTTGCGCGCCGACTTGGAGAGAACCGGGGCGATGTCCCGGGTGAAGACGGCCGAGATGGCGTTGGCGTCCGAGGAGCACATGGCCATCGTGTGCGAGAAGAAACCGACGACGACCAGGCCCAGCAGGCCGTGCGGCAGCAGCTGTTCGGTCATCAGGGCGTAGCTGTCCGAGGCGTCCGGCTTCTGCGCGTGGACCAGCAGCGGGGCACACCACATCGGGAAGAACAGGACCGTGGGCCAGACCAGCCAGAGCACGGCGGAGAGCCGGGCCGAGCGCTTCGCGGCGGCTGCGGAGTCCGTGGCCATGTAGCGCTGCGCCTGGTTCCACATGCCGCCGTTGTACTCGAAGGTCTTGATGAAGAGGTACGCCAGCAGGAAGGTCACGGTGTACGGACCGGCCGTCGGGTTCGTATGCCCCTCGGGCAGCTTGTCCCAGACCGTCCACAGGGTGCTGACGCCGTCGAGCTTGCTCATGGCGGTGACGAGCATCGCGACGCCGGCGAAGAGCTGGATGACGAATTGTCCCAGTTCCGTGAGCGCGTCCGCCCACAGGCCGCCGACCGTGCAGTAGACGGCGGTGATGCAGCCGGTGATGAGGATGCCCTGGGTGATCGAGATGCCCGTGAAGACGGACAGGAGGGTGGCGATGGCCGCCCACTTGGCGCCGACGTCCACGATCTTCAGCAGCAGCCCGGACCAGGCGAGCGCCTGCTGCGTCGGGATGTTGTAGCGGTTCTTCAGGTATTCGAGCGGCGAGGCGACATGCAGCCGCGAGCGCAGCCGGTTGAGCCGGGGAGCGAAGAGCTGGGCGCCGATGCCGATGCCGATGGCGATCGGCAGCGACCAGGTGACGAAGGAGGTGACGCCGTACTGGTACGCGATGCCCGCGTACCCGGTGAACATCACCGCGCTGTAGCCGGACATGTGGTGCGAGATTCCGGAGAGCCACCACGGCATCCTGCCGCCCGCGGTGAAGAAGTCACTGACGTTGTCCACGCGCTTGTGGGACCAGATCCCGATCGCGATCATCACGCCGAAGTAGCCGATGAGCACGACCCAGTCGAGACTGTTCATGTGCCCCCTCCTGGGGTCCGCCTTGTGAACGGGGAGCGCGCTTCGTCAGTACGGCCGTTCAGCGGGGCCCCGTGCGGGAGCGGGGACATCGGGGATTGAACCGCCTGTCCGGTATCGGGGTCAAGGTTTCCACGGTCAGGGATGTGAACGCAGATCAGCAAGTCGAACGATTTTGCTTGCTCTTGACTTACGCGGTCGTTGTCGCCGACGTGACGGCGGACACACGATGAGCGGGCACTTCGTCAGGCTGTGCAGAGGACAACGAGGAACGCCGCACGGGATGCGGGTCCCGTGCGGCGGAGAAGGGGAGGCTCATTGCTCAGGCCTACCGCATCAGCTCGCCCGCGTTGACCAGGAGCGACTGCCCGGTGATCGCCCGTGCCCGGTCCGAGGCCAGGAACGCGGCGGCCTCGGCGACATCGCCGTCGGTGGCCGGCTCCGGGAGCGCCATGCGCTCGGTGAGCCTGCCCAGCACCTCGGCCTCGGGCACCCCCTCGCTGTGTGCCGTGAACTGTACGTACGCCTGCACCGGCGGCCCCCACATCCAGCCCGGCAGCACGGTGTTCACCCTGATCCGGTGCGGGCCCAGCTCCTGCGCCATGGAGTACATGGCCGAGGTGAGCGCCCCCTTCGAGGCCGCGTACGCCGCCTGCTGGACCTGGGACGGCGCGGCCACCGAGGACTGCGTACCGATGATCACCACCGAACCGCCGCGCTCCTTGAGGCCGGGCAGGCAGGCGCGGGTCATCCGCAGCGTGCCGAGCAGATTGACGTCGATCACCGACTGCCAGGTGGCGAAGTCGGCATCCTCGATCCCGCCGAAGTAGCTGTCCCAGGCGGCGACATGGACCACCGCGTCGATCCGCCCGAACCGCTCCAGGGCCAGCGCGGCGAGCGCCTCGCACTGCGCCTCGTCGGTGATGTCGGTGGCCAGCCGGGCCGTGTGCCGGCCGTCCGGGTCGATCTCCGCGGCCGTCCTGGCGAGATTCGCGGCGGTACGCGCCCCGAGCACCGCGTCGCCGCCGTCCCGCACGACCGCCGCCGCGACCCGGTGCCCGAGCCCGGCGCCCACCCCGGACACGATGACGGTCTTCCCCGCGAGCAACATCGGTGGCCTCCCGGCTCTGGCAGTTCGTCTGACGGGGCGTCAGAGTAGGACGCCGCTGCGGAGTACGGAAGGGAAACGGCATGAGCGACGAGACACGGAGCGACACCTACGCCGAACTGGCCGCGCTGGGGCCGTACGGCGTCCATCCCGGCCATGCGCTGATCACCATGGTCGAACCGCACCCGGGCCATGAGTACGCGTACAACCGCTGGTACGAGGACGACCACTACTACGCGGGCGCGATGGCGATGCCCTGGATGTTCGCCGGGCGGCGCTGGGTGGCCACCCGGGAGCTCCAGGAGCTGCGCTACCCGGAGGCGTCCGCCGTCGCGCGGCCCGTCACGGCCGGCTGCTACCTGTCGACGTACTGGGTGACGGACGGGCGCTACGACGACCACATGAGGTGGACCGTCGGCATCAACCGGAGGCTCAACCGGGACGGCCGGGTCCACCAGGGCCGTACCCATGTGTTCACCGCGTTCCAGGACCACGAGGCGACGGTCTACCGGGACGGTGCCGCGGGGCCCCGGGACTTCCATGCCCTCGACCACCCCTACCGGGGGCTGGTCCTCGAAGTGATCGACGTCGAGGGGGCCGGTGCCGAAGGGGCCGGAAAGCGGGCCGAGTTGCTGGAGTGGCTGCGCTCGCGGCATCTGCCGAAGCGGCTGGCCGGATCCCCGGCGGCGATGGTGACCGTCTTCCGGCCCACGCCGCTGCCCGGTGACCGGATGAGCTATGTGAAACAGGTCGAGGGCGTCGACACCCGGCTGACCCTGCTCTGGTTCCTCCAGGAGGACCCGAGGGAGTGCTGGGCCGGGCACTTCACCGGGCTCGACGCGGCGGTCGCGGAATCCGGCCCGGGGCGGGTGGAGTTGGTGGCGCCGTTCATCCCGACGGTGCCGGGCACCGATCTGTATGTCGATCAGCTGCGCTGAGCGTTCCGGTCACCCGGCCGCCCGTCGGGTCGGGCATCGAGCCCCCTCGGCCAGGACGGCGGACCAGTCGAGAGGGCTGACAGCGGCACCGGAACCGGCACCGCGATGCGCACGCAAAATCATTGATCAGGCGTTGACGGCATCCTTGCCGACATCGCGCACGAATGCGTTCCAAGCGGCCGGGACGAACGTGATCGAAGGGCCCTCGGGGGCCTTCGAGTCGCGCACGTCGATTGCCTGTGTGAGAGGGGACTTGACTTCGACGCAGGCGCCGTTGCCCCCGGAATACGAGGACTTCGTCCACTTGTCCGTAGCACCCTGACGAATGGCCATGTTCACTCCGGTTCAAAGAGTCGCGTAAATGACACCAACAGTGTTCCGGTTGGTGTGATCGACGCTACTCGCCAAGCTCCTTGCGCGAAGGGGCCGTTCACTCGACCGAGTGGTATATACCAGATAGATCTTCCACTCGGGGCGGGCGGCGGTGTACCTTACCGCCGCCCTTTCCGTAACATCACTTCATTTCCCGCAATCCGGACTTTGCGGGCTGCCTCGCATCGGTGCTCAGTCGGTGCTGAGCCGGGTGTAATCCTTCACGATCTCGGTGATGAAGTGCCGAGTCTGTTCCACATTCAGCGCCTGTGCCCGCAGGTGCTCGTACATGACGCTGTACCGCTGCACATCGTGGGCTTTCTCCAGATACAGATCGCTGGTGACGCCTTCGATATAGACGACGCTGGAGTCGGCGGCGTCCGGGAATTCGAGAATGGCGTACTGCCCGTTGATGCCAGGGTGCGCGCCCATTTCGAACGGCAGCACCTGCACGGTCACATGCGGCAGCTGGGACAGCTCGACCAGTTGCTCCAGCTGTTCGATCATCACCTGCTTGCCGCCGACCAGCCGGCGCAGCGCGGACTCGTCGATGACCGCCCACAGCCGCAGCGGATGCTCGGGGTCGGTGATCCGGTCCTGGCGGCGGGCCCGGACGCTGACGCGCTTGTCGATGTCGGACGGCGGGGCCTCCGGCAGCGCTCCGTTGATCAGCGCCTCGGCGTAACTCCGGGTCTGCAACAGGCCGGGGACCACCTGAGGTTCGTACACCCGCAGCGATTCCGCGTCGGTCTCCAGACCGATGTAGACGCTGTACGGGATGTCGCCGAAGGCGTGCCACCAGCCCTGCTGGCGGGAGTCCTTGGCCATCTGCATGAGTGAGTCGACGATCCGGTGGTCCTCGACCTGGTACACCCCGCAGAGATCGCGGACATCACGCTGGCTGATGGAGCGGCGGCCGTTCTCCAGGCGGCTGATCTTCGACTGCGAGACCAGCAGCCGCTCCGCCACCTCCTCGGCCGTCATGCCCTTGAGCTCGCGCAGTCGGCGCAATTCCTGGCCCAACCGGCGTCGCCTGACGGTGGGATTGACGTTGGACGGCACGGAAACGGCACCTCCGGCTATGTAGCTGTGCGTATCTACTGCTCAGCAGATTGCCACCACTTCCCCCGGTCGCGCTGGGAAATGGCCACACGCAAGTGCGCGGGGCAACCGATGTTTCTCGGCTGCCCCGCGCTTGGTGCGGCTCCCGAACCGGGTCTTGGGGACGACGGTGCGGCGGTATTCGGTTGGTGCTGCCGTGCAGTTGCGCGGCGGTGCGGCGGTGCGTACGGCCCCGGTGCGTGGTGCGCCTAGTGGGCCGCGGTGTGCGCCATGCTGCCGCGGCGTGACTGCGACTGCACTTGCGGTTGCAAGGGAACTCCGGCCGCCTGATTGCGGCGCGGCTGTGCGACCGCTCCGTTCTGGACGTCCATCACGGCATGCGCCACGAGTCCGCCCATGGGGTCGTGTCTGATCAGGTCCCGGAGCCGGGAGCGTGATGAACGCCCCTCGTTCCCGGGATACAGGTGCTTGCCGAGTCCGACCGCGTGGGCCAGCGCGGCGAGCGCCGCGGTCCGCGGGTCCGGCGGTACGCCGGTGCGGATCGCACTGTCCAGCCTGGCTCTGATGTCCCGGCTGATTGCCGTGTCCGTCGCCTGGTAGCGAGTCGTCGGCAGCACTCCGCACATCTGGCCCGCCACGGCATGCACCATGCCGCACCGCTCCAGGTGAGCGAGGTAGATCTGGCGCAGCCCCAGCCGGGGCCCGCCGATCCAGTGGACCGCCCGAACCGGGCTGCCGCGTCGCCGCAGCAGTTCCAGTGCGGAGTCCAGAGTCGGATCTCCTGTCGGCCGTGGCATCACCACGGCGATACGATCCCCGTCAGGGGCTATCCGTCCTGCCAGAGCCAGCTCCACTAGCTGAGCTCCGGCGAGGCCGAGGTCGAGCGACTGCGGCTGCGCTGTGGTACCCGTGGCCGGGTCCAGAGCGAGCAGCAGAAGCTCCTCCGGAATTGTTCTGCGGCTCCTGCCCATCCATGCCTCCCCGCGTGGATGAATGACAGGGTGACCCCTCTCACATTGGTCTGTCGAGAGCGCCTGGGTGCTTTGTATGGGAACCAGTAGGTATGTCGTTCTCGTCTAGCAGCCGGGCCGGTGGTTCACACGGGACACTGGTAGATGGTTCGGACAGCGCGGGGGGTTTCCCCCGTGCCGCGTGGAGGAGGCATCGGTGGCGGGCGAGTCCCCCGACAAGTCGGAGCAGCAGAAGTCCTCGGGGACGGTTCGGAGCGAAAGCGATCCGCGGCTCGCCGTCTTCCGTGAACCGCCCGCCGATGGCGCGGCCGCCGGAAAGACGGACACGGCGACGGCCGTTTTCCGCACGGCACCGGTCACCGAGGACGGCGAGGGCGCCGAGGGCGCCAAGTCGGACACGGCCACGGCCGTCTTCCGCGCGATGCCGTCCGAGGACGGCGAGCGTGGCGAGGGCGCGGAGGGCGTCGACGACTCGGAGCCGGAGGGTGCGGAGCCGGAGGGCGCCGGGGCCGAGGAGCCGTCGGCGGAGGCGGACGGCGACACGGGCGCGGATTCCGAGGCCGAGACCGAGGGCCCTGGCGGCGCTGTGGGCGCCGAGGAGGCCGAGAAGGCCGAGGGGGCCGCGAAGGACTCCGAGGGTCCGGAGAAGGCGCCTGAGGCCTCGGAGAGCGCGGATGCGGGTGAGCCCGCGGATGCCGCAGCGGACGAGGAGGCGGCGGCGAAGCCCGCCGAGGGCTCCGGAGAAGGCTCCGAGGAGGGCGATGCGCGGCTGCGTGCGGCCGTCGCCGCCTGGGTGACGAAGGACGGCGACGCGGACGGCGACGACGACGGCGACGCGCAGGGCGATGACGCGAAGGCCGCCACGTCGAAGGACGAGGACGCGGAGGACGCGGGGGACGCGGAGGACGCGGACACCGACGCGGCTGCGGACGCGGCGACCGCGTCGAGCGATGCCGATGCCGATGCCGCGGACGGGGACGGGGACGAGCCGTCCGATGGCGCGTCCGACGACTCCGACGACAAGGCACCTTCCGTCGGCGAGAAGAAGGCCGAAGCGGCGAAGAAGGCTGAAGCCGAGGCTGACGACGACGCCGCCGAGGACAAGCAGGGCATCGATCAGCCGACCGCCATCTTCAGGGCGCCCGCCGCACTCCGGGTCGACCAGCCGACGACCGCGCTGAAGATCACCCCGCCCGGATCGAAGACGGCAAAGCCGGGCTCGGAGGCCGAGTCGAAGGCCGAGTCCGCCGCCGAGCGGACCAGCAAGTTCGTACCCCTGCGCGGGGACGACGTACGGCCGGCGTCGGCGCCCGCGCCCCGCGAGCCCGAGGTGCCCGCCGCCTCCGCCGCGAAGCCCGGCACGCCGCCTCCCTCCGCGCTGTCCGGTGCCGAGCGGACCACGCAGCAGCCGATGCCGCCCAGGCCGCCGCTCGACCTGCTGGCCGAGCTGACGAACACGCCCCCGCCGCCGGAGACGCCGGTCCGCACCGCCGTGCGCAGGGTCAAGATCTGGACCCCCCTGGTCCTGCTCCTGGTGATCGTCTTTGCGATCGTGCAGATGGTGCGCCCGCTCCCGGACCCCGAGCTCCAGATGTCGGCGAAGGACACGTACACCTTCAAGGGCAGCAAGCCGTCCCTGCCGTGGCCCAACGAGGGCCAGGGCTACATGGCGGCGACCGGCCTGGGCCCGGTGGGCTCGTTCGGCGAGCAGAAGGCCGTGCCGATCGGCAGCGTGGCCAAGGCGATGACCGCGTACATCGTGCTCAAGGACCACCCGCTGAAGAAGGGCGAGGAGGGGCCGTCCATAGAAATCGACGCCACGGCGGAGAAGGAGGGCGGGTACGACGCGGTGAACGAGTCGACGCTCAACACCGTGAAGGAGGGCGACAAGCTCACCCTGAAGCAGGCGCTGTCGGCCATCATGATCCCGTCCGCCAACAACATCGCGCGGCTGCTCGCGCGCTGGGACGCGGGTTCCGAGGAGGCGTTCGTCAAGAAGATGAACGACACCGCCAAGTCGCTCGGCATGAAGAACACCACGTACACCGACCCGTCCGGCCTCAACGCGACCACGGTCAGTTCGGCCGAGGACCAGGTGAAGCTGGGCGAGAAGCTGGTGGAGATCCCGGCGCTCATGGCGATCACCGTGCTGCCGGCGTGGACCGACCCCTCGGGCCACGAGTGGCCGAACTGGAACAAACTCGTTCCGTTCAACGGCTCGCTCGGCATCAAGACCGGTTCCACCACCAAGGCCGGTGGCAACCTGCTCTTCGCCGCGCACAAGATGGTCGGCAAGACCGACCAGTTGATCGTCGGCGCAGTGCTGGGCCAGCACAAGGTCTCGATCATCGACACGGTCAACGCGGTCAGCAAGGACGTCATGATCGCGACGCAGGACCTGCTGAAGGACGCGAAGGTCATCAAGCAGGGCGACGTCGTCGGCACCGTCTCGGACGGCCTCGGTGGCAGCGTCCCCGTGGTCGCGACGAAGGACGTGACCGCGGTCGGCTGGGCCGGTCTCACGGTCAAGATCGAACTGACCGACGACGGGAAGACGATCCCGCACTCGGCGAAGGCCGGGACACCCGTCGGCACCCTCACCGTCGGTGAGGGAACCAGCCAGGTGAAGGTGCCCGTCGCGCTGCAGAGCGATCTGGCCGAGCCGTCCTTCGGGGACAAGCTGACCCGGATCGGCTGACCGGCCGACGGGGAACGGCCCGATGACGGAAGGGGGTGCCGATCCTGGCACCCCCTTCCGTGCTGTGTACGTGTTAGCGTCCCGAGGCAACTCGATGACGCAGGGACGGCGTCCTCACAGGTGCATGGGGTACAGGGGCACGGGGCAGGCGGATTCGGGGAGACGGGGAGAGCCGTAGTGACCACCGCGGAGCCGAGGCCCGGCCATGAGGCGGCCGACAGCACGGGCACGAGGGACAGCGACATCGGCAGCGCCGGCAGCACACGGACAGCTGCGCCCGCCCGGACGGGCACGGGAGGCGGGGACGCCTCGGCGCCGCGCACCGATCCGTCGCGCAGGGCCCGCACCGAACGGCTGCTGCGGCATCCGGTGACGATCGCGACGGCTGTCGCCGCCGTCACCCACCTGCTCTGGTTCTTCTTCTTCGCAAACAGCGGCGGCGACCTCGCGGCCCAGGACGCCTGGGCCGAATTCGTCGGCCGGCATCCCGGCACGGCGTACAACCTCGCCTGGTACGGGGGCATGCACCCCGTCTCGTACAGCGTCGTCTCGCCGTATCTGATGTCGGTGCTCGGCGTGCGTACCACGATGATGGTCGCCGGGACCGTGTCGGCGGCGCTGACCGCGCTGATCCTGGTCCGGGTCCGGGCCGTCCGCAATCCCCTGGCCTGTTCGCTCGCCGGGGCGTTCGCGTATCTGTGCAACGCGCTGTCGGGGCGGGTGACGTTCGGGCTCGGCATGATGTTCGCGGTGGCTGCGACGGCCGCGGTCTTCTGCTGGCCCCACCGCTGGCGCTACAAGCGGTGGGCGAAGGCGGCCGTCGCCGCACCGCTCGCCGGGCTCGCGACGGCGAGCAGCCCCGTGGCCGGGCTGTTCCTGGGTGTGATCGCCGCCGCGCTGTTCCTGAACAAACGGCGCCCCGGCGCGTACGCGCTGGGCCTGGCCCCGGTCGCGGTGGTGGCGCTGTCCGCGTGGCTGTTCCCGTTCTCCGGTACGCAGCCGATGTCGATCGCGACGCTGTCGCTGCCGTTCATCTTCGCGGTCCTCGTCTTCGTCCTCGTACCGCGCGACTGGAAGACGGTCCGCACCGCCGCCGCCGTGTACGGCGTCGGGACGCTGCTGACCTATGTGATCGACTCGCAGATCGGCTCGAACGTCACCCGGATGGCGATGCTGTTCGCCGGAGTGGTGCTCCTGGCCGCACTGCCGTACACCGTGCCGCGCTCCCGGCGCTGGTACGCGCTGATCATCGCGTTCGCCGGGCTGAACTTCTGGATCGGCTTCAAGGGCGTCGACGACATCGTCCGCACCGCCCCCAGCGCTTCCTGGGCGCGCGAGCTGGCCCCGCTGGTCAATGAGCTGCAACAGGTCGGCGCCGAGCGGGGCAGGGTCGAGGTCGTGCCGGCGAGCAGCCACCGGGAGGCGTCCGCGCTCGCGCCGTACGTCAATCTGGCCCGGGGCTGGAACCGGCAGGCGGACATGGAGCGCAACCCGCTCTTCTACGACGACACCCTGAACAGCGCCAACTACCGCCAGTGGCTGAACCGCTGGGCGGTGCACTACGTGGTGCTGCCCAAGGGGACGCCGGACTCCAGCGGCGCGGTGCAGGAGGCGCAGCTCGTCGACGAGGGGCTGCCGTATCTGAAGCCGGTGTGGTCCGACGCCAACTGGCGGCTCTTCGAGGTGGACAGCCCGGTGCCGCTGGCCGATCCGCCGGCCTCGGTGGACCAGGCCGGCGCGGGCGAGCTGACCATCCATGTGAAGACGCCCGGCCGGATCCTGATCCGCGTCCCGTACTCGCGCTGGCTCGCCGTGGTCGACAGCGAGGGCAAGGGCGTCGAACGGCCGCAGGAGACCGAGGAGTCCAAGCAGCGCACGGACGAGAGCGGTCCGCGGACCTTCGTCAACACCAACGGCTGTCTGTTCAAGGTCGACGAGGACGCGGACGGCGACGAGTGGACGGAACTGCTCGCGCCGCGACCGGGCGTGTACCGGCTGGCCGCCCCCTACCAGCTGCCTCCGGGCACGCCGTGCCCGGAGGAACTGCGCTGACGGCGACGGCGCCCGCCACGGGCGCTCCCGTCACGGGGCGCTCCCGCTACAGCCGCTTCGCGCTGCGCAGGGTCGCCGCGTAGTAGCCGTTTCCGTCGAGCCGGGACGTGCCGCCCTTGTCGCCGATGGTGGGGCCGTTGGCCTCCTCCCGGCTGGATATGAAGATCTTGTGGCCGTCGGTGTCGTGCCCGAGATACATGCCGACGTGGTCGAGGCGCTCCTTGGTGCGCTGGTCGAGCTTGAAGAAGACCAGGTCACCGGGTTGCAGCACATCGATGTTCTTCGGCCGGTCGGCCGGCGTGATGCCCTTCAGATCGATCACGTCCGTACCGCGGTGGGAGCGGGCCATGCCATTGGCGGTGCGCGGCAGGCCGTCGCCGGACGCATCGGTGGCCATGAGCGGGTAGCGGGCCCGGTAGCCGAACACCGTACGGATGAAGCCCGAGCAGTCCATGGAGCGGGCGCGCTCGGTACGGGGCTGCATCGTCGTGCCGTTGCGGAAGGTGTACGGGATGCCGAGGTAGTCGAAGAAGTCGGACTCCTCCAGCCGCAGGTCGTTGCCCTCGCTGCCGTTCGGGTTGAGCGGACCGAAGTTGGCGTCACCGGCGTAGGAGACCCCCTCGTCGTCCTTCTTGACCGGGGCGTCGGCGACGTACTGGAAGGCGGTGGCGAAGAGGTCGTCCTCCTCGCTGCCGAAGAACTCCTTGAACCAGTCCTTGAACCACTTCTCGTTCTCGGCGCCCTTCTTCCACTGGTACGGCATCAGCCGAACCCAGTCCTCGGTGACGACCTTGGACGTGGTGGTGCTGGGCTCAGTGAAGGTACGGCTGGGGCCGGTGAGAGTGGCGGTGCGGGCGCCGTCGGTGAAGCTGGCGAGGATCTCGCCGTCGGCGCCGCGCAGCAGGGTGCGGGACGGGTTGCGCAGCCGTTCCCAGCGCTGCTCGCCGTTCTTCAGGTTCGAGGACTTCAGCGCCGGATTGTCGGTGACGGCCTGCACGGCCGGGGCCTTGGCCTGTTCGTCCTTGCGCAGTTCGACGGTGAGGTAGGCGCTGCCCGCGAGCAGAGCGGTCACCGTGACGGCGTGCAGCGCCTGGCGGGGACGGCGCTTGGTCTTGGCACTCATGAGTCAGTCAGCTCCGGAAGGTTCGGGTCAGACGGTCGGCAGCGCGCCGAGCAGGATGCCTGCGGTGAGAACGACATAGGCCATGAGCGTCACCGAGCCGGTCGCCAGCAGGGTCGCGCCCTTGGGCTGGCGGACGAGCTGGTACGCGATCAGGCCGGGGACGATGAAGCCCAGGGTCTGGTTGGTGTACATCAGCGGGAACTCGATCGACAGCACGATCATCAGCGTCCCCTGGAAGATCACACCGGTGAGGACGACGGTGGAGAACAGCCGCTTGCCGTAGAGGATCACGACCTTCTGGAGGCCGAGCACCGCGACGTACGTCAGAACGGTCACGCCGACCACCATGGCCGCGCGCTGGAGGTCCTCGACGAGGGTGAGCGCCAGCCAGCCCGGGGTGATCATCCCGCCGGGGGAGAGATTGGTCGTCAGGTAGCAGACCAGCGAGAACATCAGCCCCAGGGCGATGCCTATGGCGGCAATCTCAGGGGTGAGGACGGAGGGGATCAACGGGGTTCTCCTGGGTTTTCCTGCTGGGCCGGGGCGGGCGGCCGGACCGGCTCGAACATGCCGCGGACGCGAGGTGCGGGCGGTTCGGCCGGGTCTTCCGGACTCTGGTGCGGTGGCTCGTGCTGCTGCGACTGCGACTGCGACTGCGGCAGTGGCTCTGGCTGCTGCTGCGGGTGTGGCTGCGGCTGCGGCTGCTGCGGTAGGGGGGAGGCCGGGCGCGGGGCCTGCTGGTACCGGGCCTCGTACGCCTCGGGATAGGGCTGGTACGGGTCGAGGTGCGGGGTGTAGCGGGGGAGCGCCAGGGTCTCGTCGTGCCGCGGCTGCTGGGGGTGCGGCGACTGCTGCCGCTGGGCCGGGACCGGCGGGAAGGGAGCGGTGACCGGGCCGTCGGCCGGGACACCGGCCGGGACGTCGCCGTGCGGGGCTCCCTGCGGGGCTCCCTGCGGGGCGGCCTGGTCCGGCGTCCGGTCCGGGGCCTGGTCCGGCGTCTCGTCCGGGGTCTCGTCGGCGGGCAGCTCGGCGAGGTGTTCCAGGAGCAGTTCGCCCTGCCCGTGGATGTTGCCGATCGCGACCAGCGACGACTCCGGCCCGAGGTGCCCGAGCAGCTGGTTCATGAACTCCTCGGGGTCACGCTTGTCGCCGCCGAGGTCGACCGCGGTGTGGCGCCACTCGGAGGGGATCGCGTCGATGGCGCTCTTGGCCGGGTGACCGATCACGAACACCTTCTCCGGCTGGAGTTCGGGAATGATCTGGCCCATCTGGCCGTTGCGCTCGACCCGGTCGGGGCGGCAGTTGATCACGACGTTCAGCGGCCGGTCGATCGCGCCCAGATCGAGCAGCTGGTTGATGTTCATCAGCGTCGACTCGGGGTCGTTCGCCGCGAAGACGTTGGCGAAGCGCAGCCGCTTGTCGTCGTGGGTGCGGTACCGCTCGACCGAGAGGACACCCGGGTCCGGCGGGGCGTCGTACATGCCCTGGAGCGCCGTCTGCCGGTCCACGCCGAGGAGTTCGGCGACCGTCAGCGCGATGGCCACGTTCTCCTTGAACGTGAACCAGCTGAAGCCGCGCAGCTCCTCGTCGCTCACGGTCTCCGGGTCCGCGTAGATCAGCTTGCAGTCCCGGGCGTCCGCCTCCTCCTGGAGGATGTGGAAGCGGTCCTGCTCGGCGGTGACGCAGATGCCGCCCTCCGGCATGGAGCGGCACAGCGAGCGGGCCACGTCGTCGAGCGTGGGGCCCATCTCGGCCAGGTGGTCCTCACGTACGTTGCACAGCACACCGATCGTCGACCGGATCAGCTTGGACTGGTTGATCTCCTGGAGCGCCGGCATGACCGCCATGCACTCGATGACCAGCGCGTCCGGGTTGTAGGAGGCCGCGCGCCGCACGATGCCGATCTGCTCCACGACATTGGCGATGCCGAACTTGCGGTAGACCGGCTCCTCGGTGGCGTCCGGGTGGATGAAACGGGCTGCGGTACCGGTCGTCTTGGCGACGGTGACCAGGTCGCCGCCGCGCAGGGCGCCCGCGCAGAGGCGGGTGATGGAGCTCTTGCCGCGGATGCCGTTGATCAGCACCCGGGTGGGTATGCGCTCCAGATTGGTGAAGTGGCGCCGCTGTTCGACGATGCCGGAGATCAGGAGGATCGCACAGCACACGACGAGCACGCCGTAGAGGAAGAGCACGGCCGTTCAGTTCCTTCCGACCAGGGGAGCGCTGTCGCGTCTGCGCTGCTCCTGGAGCTGCTGCCGGACAATTTCCAGACTGCGGGTGACCGCGCCGACCTCGTCGTGGTGGTGCGGGAAGAGCACGGTGCGGCGGTCGCCGTCGGCCAGCGATTCGGCCTTTCCGGCCAGTTCGCGCAGCGGACGTACGACGACGATGTACAGCCAGCCGAGGCAGGCCACGGCGGCGGTGATGCCGAGCAGACCGGCGAGAACGGTGCGGTTCTGCAGGCTGTACTCGGGGATGGCGAGGCCCGACGCGGGCTGCCAGCTGACCACCGTCCAGTGGAGCTGCTTCGCGGCGCCGCCACCGGCGAAGGGCGAGGCGGCGGAGATCTGGACACCGTCGCCGTCGCGGTAGACGACGGCGCCCGCGGGGGCGTTCATGCCGACCCGCTGGTTCGTGCCGGAGACCAGCTCGTCCAGCCGCTTCGGCAGGGAATCGAAGGCGAGGTAGCCGGTGTTGCCGCCGATGATCCGGTGTTCGCCGTCGACCACCCGGACCTGGCCGAGCCCGGGGCGCTTGAGCAGCCCGTTGATGAAGTCGATCCGGAACTCGCCGATCACCATGGCGCCGTTCCGGCCGGGGATCTCCGCGTACCCGGCGACGGAGGGCTCCTTGCCGGATTCGTTCAGGACGGTGATGGGCTGGGTGAGCGGCTTGCCCTTGGTGCCACTGGGCAGCGCGTGCGGCTTCTCGCCCGCGCGGGCCTGGATGGTGCCGTCGGCGTCGCGTACGTAGATCGAGCGGTAGCGCTGGTGCTCGGTGCGGGTGCGCTCCAGGACCTTCTTCATGTCGTCGGGGGAGGTGCGGTTGCCGACGAGCGAGGCGACGGACACCAGGTCGGCGTGGCCCTCGTTGAGCGCGCGCCGGACCCGGTCGGAGATGGTGTGGGTGCGCTCGCGCTGGTCGCTGACGACCTGTTCCGGCACGGCCACGGTGGAGTCGGCGCGGTTGAAGAGCAGCAGCATCGGTGCGGACCAGGCCAGCAGGAGGACGCCGCAGATGACGATGAGCGCGCGGCTGCCGAGCCGGCTCCGGCGCCCCGGGCGGCCGGGACCGGAGTCCTGGGCCGCCCCGCCCTCCGCCGGTTCGCCGAGGAGCTGGCGGCGCAGGCGCTCCAGGGCGCGCCCGATGCGCGCCGTCTCGCCGAACCTGGGAACGGAGACCGGACGGGTCAGATCGCCCCGGGTCAGCCGGCGGCTCTCCAGGAACAGCTTCAGCAGTGGCCGTTGCACGGTGCCGAGCAGCAGCGCCACCGCGAGTGCGCCGATGAGCAGCAGGGCGGCGGCGGAGACCAGTGCGAAGAAGGGGCCCGCGACGCGGGTCGGGTCCTCCGCGACGTCGACCATGGCGACGACGGTGAGCCCGAGGGAGGTGGCGACGGTGCCCTCGCCGGGCTGCGGGCCGGCCAGCGCGGCATAGCCGGCGACGGCGCGGTCACCGCGGACGCTGTTGCCGCGCAGGCTGCCGCTGACGCCGGGGAAGCCGCCGGAGCCGGGTTCCTTGGCCTTGAGCGGGTGCTGCCTGGTCTTGGTCGCGGCCGTTTCGGCGAAGGCGTTCAGCTGCTTGGCGGACCGTTTGGCGTCCGCGCGCTGCTTGTCGGTCTTGACCTGCTCCAGCTCCTGGACGCCGTCGCGGCTGAGGATGTGCCCCGTGGTGTCGACGACGGCGATCGAGCGGAACTGCCCGCGGCTGACGCCGGGGAAACGGAGGCTGTTGGAGGCGATCAGCAACTGCTGCGGCCGGTCCGGCCAGGACAGCAGGGCAAAGGCGAGCAGCCTGCTCTCGCCGTTCTGGAGCCGTACGATGCGCGGGCTGAGCCCGTCCTTCTGGGCGAGTTTGCCGGTGTCGATGGCGGTGACGGGGACGTTCTCCCCGCGCGCGGCGAGCATCCGGCCGGACTCGATCTCGACGACTGCGGTGCCCGTCCACTTCTGGTAGACGCTGCCGATCTTGTCGAGGACGGCGTCGGGAGAGGCCGGATCGCCCGCGCTGAAGAGCCCCGCGGTGCGGGTCAGGTCGGTGACGCTCTCGTCGATCGAGGCGCGCATCGTGACGGCGCCGTCCTCGGCGAAGTGCTGCTGGGAGGTCAGCACCGCCTCCGGTACGGAGTCCTGGCTCGCTCTTCCCAGGCCGAGGGCGGTGATGCCCGCGAGGGAGAGCAGGAGCGCGGAGAGAACCGCGATGGGGGGACGTATGCCACCCAGCAGCGACATATCGGCCCGCCGGCGGACCTTGTGCCGGCGCTTCGAGGACGAAGCGGCCATCGTGTTCCCCTTTGACTGTCTGCTCGGTTCCGGCGTGCTGAACGAGGCACAGCCGTTTGCTGGACATAAAAGCTTTGCGGAAGGTTGTGCGGAGCGTGGTGAGTGTGAGCTACCCGACTTCCGGCACCGGAGTGGAACCCCTGCTGCCCGTGGCCCCTCCCCGTACCGTTCCGGCGTCCGCATGCGTCTGCATACATCCGCATGTATCCGCATGTCCCGGCCGCCGTGGAGCCCGGCGGATCGGCCGGGCGGGTCGGACGGGTCGGGCAGGCGGGTCGGTCGGGCGGGTCGGGGAGGCCGGGTCAGCCGACGGGGCTCGATCCCGTACTTGTCCCGGACTCATCCATTCAGGACCCACCCATTCCAGGGGGCACTCCGGGGCTTGCTCCGGGGCTCGTTCCGGGGCTCACTCGGGCAGGTCCTTCAAGGGTTTCAGCCCGTCCTCGACGGCGCCCCGGTTGAGCAGAGTGCCCTGGGTCCGCTGGAAGGCCATCCGGTATCTGGCCCGCTCGGCGGCCGGCAGGTCCTCGGCGTTCTGCAGCGATCCGGCCAGATCCACCAGTCGGTGGTCCTTCACCACCGCCGCATCGGGATCCTGCGCACCGCTGCCGTCGGCATCCGGGGGGATCGTCAGCAGCGTCGGTACGTAACGGGCGTCGACGTCCCAGGTGTCACCGCGCTTGTGGAACTCGAACCAGCCGATGACGCCTTCCTCGGTCAGCCCCGACGGCACGTCGTGCCGCGCCACCTGGTTGCCCAGGCCGTACGCGATCCACGTGGAGCCGATCTTCTCCATCGGCTGCACCACATGGGCGTGATGGCCGATCACCAGATTGATCCCGGTCTCCCGTGCCAGCCTGCGGGCCAGCTTCAACTGTCCGTTGCTCGGGTCCGGATGATGTTCGCGACCCCAGTGGATGCTGAGGATCACCACCTCGGCACCGGCCTTGCGGGCGGCCTTCTCGGCGGCGGCGATCCTGTTGAAGTCGGTCTGGTTGGTCAGCCAGGGCTTGTCGGCCGGGACCTCGCGCCCGTTGAAGCCGAAGGCGTAGGACAGCTGGGCGACCTTCACGCCCTTCACGTCCATGATCAGCGGCTTGGCGGCCTCGGCGCTGTTGCGCGCCGACCCGGTGTGCTTGAGCCCGGCCCCGTCGAGTGCGTCGAGTGTGTTCCGTACGCCGGAGGCACCGTGGTCGAGGGTGTGGTTCGAGGCCGTCGAGCAGGTGTCGTAGCCGACGTCCTTGAGCGCCGTGGTGATCTGCGGCGGCACGACGAAGTCGGGGAAGCCCTCGAACGGCCCCTGCGGCTTGCCCGCGACCGGCTCGAAGTGGCAGATCGCCAGATCGGCCTTGCTGATCACGGGCTTGACCCCGGCCAGCAGCGGATGGAAGTCGATCTTCTTACCGGTCTTGTCCCCGGCCGCCGCGGCGTCCTTGCGTCCCTGCTCGGTCAGTTGGGGGTGGATCAGGATGTCGCCGGCCGCGGCGACGGTGAAGGAAGGACCTTCCTTCACGTCCGCGGAGTCGCTGTCACCGCCCGGAACCGAGCAGCCGGCGAGGGCCGCGAGGAGGAGCACGGGCGCGGTGGCGCGAGTGACGGAGACCGAAGACGAATGGCGGGACACCCCTGATATTTTTATATGTCTATGGCACGGAATCCGGCATCGAAGGTAACGATCAAGCGAACACTCACCGGTATTGCCGTGATGGTTGTCACTCTGGGGGCCCTCGTGGCCCTTTTTGTGCCATTCGGGAGCCGGGGGCCGGGCGCCGGGAACGGGAACGACCGCCCGGGAGGTTCCGCGGCGGACGGCCGCGACGGTGTGGATCTCGCGCGCCGCATCACGGACTTCACCCACGACACGGTCGCCCGCAGTGACTACCTGCCACCGCTGCGCGCCCAGCGCCGTACCGCCGCCGAAGCCGTGGGCCTCTTCCTCGACGGCAAGCGGGCCGAAGCCGGGCGCCGCCTCGGCGACATCGACTTCGCCGTCAGGACGTTCACCGACACCGTGACCGGCCGCCGGTTCGCGGAGATCTCCGACCGGGCGGCGGAGGGCCACCGGGGCTGGGGACGGGTCTACATCGACCTGAGCGCCACGACCCGCTGGTCGGTCCAGGTGCCGCACCCGGTGGCCGACGCCGGCAGCGAACAGCTCGGCATCGGGGTGCTACGGGCCAGGCGCGGCGGCGTACTGGTCATGGCCGGAACCCACCGCAACGCCGACAGGAAGGGCCGCGCCGACGTGGCCCACCGCAGGGACACCGTGTTCGACGCCGTCTGCGACGAACTGGCCGCACGCCGCCTCCCCGGTCTCCAGGTCCACGGCTTCGCGGACAGCACCGAACCGGGCTACGACGTGATCGCCTCCCTCGGCTCGGCGGACAAGGGCCTGCCCACCGCCCGCCGCACCGCAACGGCACTGCGCCACGAGGGTTTCGCCGTCTGCCGCGCCTGGGCCCGCCGCTGCGCACTGGAGGGCCGCGGCAACGTACAGGGCCGAGAGGCCGAAGCCCAGGGCGTGCCGTTCCTGCACATGGAGTTCAGCCGCACCGTCCGCGACGACGCGTCCCGGGTGCGCCGTGCGGCAGCGGCCATGGCGGCGTCCCTGCCTTCCTGAGGTCGGCCGGGAAGGGGGCATGGCCTGTCCGGGAAACGGCACCGCGCGGCCGACTCCGCGGCCATAGTGGAGAGATGAGCCTGACCACCGGCGGAGATCCGCCCGGCCCTGTGCGGTTCTACCTCGCGTGCGACCGCGGACGCTGCCAGGCGCGGGCCGTGTTCGACCTGGTCATCGCGGAACCGCCGCCGGACATCGAGACCGACCTGTTCGGCCATCTGCTGCACAGCGCGACCGTCGCCTCCCCGTACATCGAGGAGCTCGGGTGGATATTCGTCCATAAGGAGGGCTACTGGTGCCCCAACTGCGCCTCCCCGGGCAGGCGTCCGCGTTCGAGGGACGTCACGTCCTCCTGATCCGGAACGGTGACGGTTCGGTGGGGGCCGAAGCGTCCCGGATCTAGCGTCGGCCCATGACGAACACCGAGCCCGCCTCCGGCACTTCCCGCAACGCCTCCGGCACTTCCGGCAATGCCCCAGGCGCGTCTGGCAACGCCCCCGGCACTTCCCACAATGCCCCCGGCGCGCCTGGCAACGCCCCCGATGTCCACAACGCCCCCGGCGCTTCCGGCGCCACCCCCAACACCCCCGACATCCCCGATGCGGCCCCGGCGACCGACGGCCGCGACCCCGCGCAGCTCCTGACGGCCATGGTCGACCACGTCCTGGCCCTCGCCGCGACCTGGACCGCCTGGGACGGCCGCCCCGTCCCCGCCGGTGACCGGCTCTACACCCCGCACAAGGCGATCCGCCGCGTCGCCGACCACATGGTCGACCATCTCGCCGAGATGGAGGCGCGGCTCGTAGGCGAGGAGACGCAGCCCGACCACTGGCACGCCTCGGCGACCACCACCGAGGCCGACCTCGCCCCGTTCACCGCGGCCGACCTCGACGAGGCACGCAGCCGGCTCACCCGCCTGGCCAGGATCTGGGCGAACCGCCTGGACGCCCTGACACCCGACGAGCTCGACCGGTCGGCCGGGACGGGCTGGACCTTCCGCCAACTCGCCTTTCACCTGGCCGAGTCGGCCTACTACGCGGACTCCGTGGGCGACCTGGGGCCTCGCGTTTGAATCACGCCGGGCTCGCGTGCCCCGGTCAAGCCGTGCGGGCAGTGTGGCGGTGCGGCGGACAGGAGTTCGCCATCGTCACACCGTGAGCCGAGGGCCCGGCGACGCCCGGCGACGCCCAACGAGGGCCCGGCGGGGGACCGGGGGCAGGGTCAGGGGCTGGCGATCTCCTCGATCCGTTCGCGGTTGAGCAGGTACAGGGGCAGGTACGGCTGTGCCGGAGCGAGGGGGAACCCGTGGTCGAAGGCGAGACTCGCCATCGCCAATGGCCCCAGGGCCACTCGGGCGCGCGGTGCCGCCGACTCGCCCCAGTGGGCGCCGTGTTCCGTGAGGGCTTCGGAGAGTGTCTCGGCGAAGGCGTCGTGGTCCTGCGCGACGAGACGGTGGAAGAGCGCGACCGGCTGGTAGTCGATCCCGTTCACGAACTCCATCGGCGCGTGGGTCACCTCGTCGGGCGCGGACGCCTTCATGGTGGCGACCAGCTTCTCCACGACCCCGTCCATGGAGTCGCGTTCGGAGAAGTAGGTCTGCAAGGTGTCGATCCAGCACAACACGTACGCGTCGACGGAGTCGTCCTGCCGCAGAGTCTCCAGCGGCACCTGGCACAGCCGCCGGATCCGGTCCCCCTTCCGGCACACGATCGCCAGGTAGAGGGCGTCGAGCCAGGCACGGGCGTCCGCGGGCGGTGCGGCGGGCGTGGCCGGCAGCTGCCGGACGAGGTCCTCGCCCAGCCGGCAGTCCTGGGCCCGCGCACCGGTGAACAGGGCGCAGCCGAGCTGTACGGCGGTGGCCCAGGCGTCCCACGTGTCGATCTGCGCCGCCCTGGGGTCGGCGGCGCAGTGGGCGTGTGCGTGGGCCACGGCGGAGGCGAAGGCGCCGCCCAGGTCGGCGGCCGGGCCCTGGGAGAGACCCGCTATCGACTCGGCTGTGGCGCGGGTGAGTTCGGCGAGGTCGGGAGCGGGCGCCTCGGCGACGGTACGGGTGGCGAGCCGGCCGGCGCGGTCGAGACGGACCAGGCCCTTCATCAGGCCGAGCAGCTGTGGCGGCGGCTGGATGGAGAAGGACCGGGTGTCCTCGTCGATGGCCGTGAGCGACTTCAGGCTGCCGCGGTGCCACCAGTAGACCCGCGGGGACAGTGCCCCCGGCCCGTCCTCGAAGGCACCCAGCGCGTAGGAGGCGAGGCCGTTGACGGCATCGACCACCGTGCCGTCGGCGATCGGGTGGTACACCAGGTTGTGGCGGCTCGGCATGACGACGAGGGCACCGGCGTGCGGAAGCGACTCGCCGGTGACCTGCCGGACCGCGGCGGACAGGAACAGCGCCTGGCTCCCGATGAAGTGCGAGTCGCCGTAGAAGGAGTGCAGGGTCGTCCCCTCGAAGGGGATCTCCTCGTGCGTGACGGGTACGCGCAACAGGTTCTCGTACGCCGCCCGCCCCAGCTCCTCCAGGCCGACGCTCTCCACGTCCGGGTCGGTGAGGATCCGTACATCGGTGGGCCGGTCGAGGGCATAGGCGAAGACGAGGCCGTCGGCCACGAGACGCGCGTAGCGAAGGGAACCGGCGATCTCAGGGGTGATCGAGTCGGCGGGCAGCAGTCGGGCGTACGTACCGCGCAGCAGTTCGTCGGTGTCGGGAGCGTGGTCCGGGTTCATTTCCCCGACTCTACGAAGGCGGTGCGCGGGCGCGCGACGCGCCCCGGCCGACGAGCTCGACCGCGCCCGTCCGTCACCGCACTCGCCCGCCACCTGGAGGTCCGGCTCGTCGTCCGGTCCGACAGTCGAGGGGGCCGATAAGCCTCTGTGCAATACCTCGCGAGCGGCCCCGGGTACTGACGCGAGCGCCCCCCGGGTACTGACTCGGGCAGCCGGGGAAGCCGCGCGGACGACTGAGAACGGCTCCGCGGTGTTGAACAACAACGTGGTGAACCGTTGGCCAGCGCCGTACGCTCCCTCTGATCAATCAATGAATCCGTGGGGGGAATTCATGCGTACAACCATGCGCCTTGCCGTGCTCGGCACCGGCGCCGCGCTGGCCGTCACCGCGATCGGGGCTACCGCAGCCCAGGCGGAGGACGGCGGCGCGGGCAATATCACGATCGACAAGGTCGTCATCAACGGCGGCAAGCCGGTCGTGGTCGGTACTACCAACGTGGTGTCCGCCAAGGTCTCGGTGACCGCGTCGGACGATTCCGGTATCGCCGAGACCACCTACATCAGCGCCTTCGGCCCGAAGCCGAACTACGCGCAGATCTGGGACGACGAGATCAAGTGCGCCAAGGCGAGCGCCACCACGTCGACCTGCACCGGCACGCTGACGTTCGACCCGAAGGCGTCGGTCGGCTTCGTCGGCAACAACGCGGCAGCCACCTGGAAGCTCGGCACGCTGGTCTCCGCCAATGACTCCAACTTCATCCACCGCGACGCGGCCACCACATTCAAGGTGCAGCGCTACTCGAAGCTGACGGTCAACGCCTCGCCGGAGCCGGTGAAGAAGGGCAAGACCATTACGGTCACCGGCAAGCTCTCCCGGGCCAACTGGGAGGACAACAAGTACCACGGCTACACGAACCAGTCGGTGAAGCTGCAGTTCCGCAAGAAGGGCAGCAACACCTACACCACGGTGAAGACGATCAAGTCCGACTCGACGGGCAACCTCAAGACGACCGTCACCGCCGCCACCGACGGCTACTTCCGCTACAGCTTCGCGGGCACGACGACGACTCCGGCGATCAACGCGGCCGGCGACTTCGTCGACGTCCGATAGCCACGTACGGAGAGCGTTCCCGAGCAGGGGCGCCGTCCTCACCGGGACGGCGCCCCCGCCGGTATGACGCTGACCCTCTGACCCCGCGGGCTCACCCCCGCCTGGCCGATCGATCAGCATCGGGCATCTGTCGTATCGAGCCCAGGACGTTGTCTCACCCACGGCGCCACACGGATCCGCCCACTGTCCGGTACGCCCGCGATGACGGCGTGGGCGGCGTGGCCGGTCCGCGTATGCGAACGGCCCCGGACGGGAAGTCCGAGGCCGAATGGAGCGCCTCCCTGGGGAAACCCCAGGTCAGAGCGGTAATGCGTTGTGCCCCCGGCAGGATTCGAACCTGCGACACCCGCTTTAGGAGAGCGGTGCTCTATCCCCTGAGCTACGAAGGCGGCGCTGACAGCGTAGCGGATGGGGCTTGCGGAGGTCGCCCCCGTTGGGGCCGCGGTCGGTCGTGTGGCCGGTCGGCGGGGATCCTGGCGCCCTCGGTGACGGCGTGCCGTGTCGTGTCGGGCAGGGGAGTCGGCCTTCGGGTGGGTGGGGTTCGGTGGGGAGGTGGCATTGGGGGAGGTGGTCGCAAGGGGGTTGTTCGCGGAGGGAGTTGGGGGTGGGCGTACCGTTCTGACTGACCAGCAAGAACCGTTGTTCAGCATGCACGGGGGTGTTCCCGTATGCCCGCATGCCGCGTCCGCACCGCACCGCGGATCCCGGGCTCCTCGGGATGCCGGGTGTCGCCGCACGGGTGACCCGGGGTGGTGGCGCGGTGTGGGTTCGGGATCCCCCGGCCCGGACGCCGGGTGGCGCCTGACCGCCGTCGCCCCGAAGGACCCCCCATGAAACGCCCCTATGTTCCCTTCCTGGCCGCCCTTGCCTGCGCCGTCGCCCTCGTCGGTGCGATCATGACCGGAGGTAGTCCGGGTACTCCCGAGGGCTATCACCGCGGCAAGGACGGCACGCTGACGATAGACAGTGCGCACCGTCCTGCCGCGCCGGACTTCACCGGGAGCGGTGCCGACGGGAGCCCGGTGCGGCTCTCCGACTACGCGGGGAAGACCGTCGTGGTCAACGCGTGGGCCTCCTGGTGCGGGCCCTGTCGTAAGGAGACCCCGGTCCTGGTGGGCTACCACCGGAAGATGAAGGACCAGGGGGTCGTTGTCCTGGGGCTGAACCGGGACGCCTCCGCCAATGCGGCGCGTGCCTTCGCCCGTGAGTTCCACATGCCCTACCCCAGCATTCTCGACCCCGGTGGAAAGCAGCTCTTCGCGCTGCCCAAGGGGCTGCTGACCACCCAGGGGCTGCCCGTCACCCTCGTCGTGGACGCGCGAGGACGGGTCGCCTCGACGGCGTCCGGGGCCCTCGGTGAAGGCCGTCTGGAGGAGCTCGTCGCCGCCGCGCGGGCCGGGTCCCCGGCCGGGCGCTGAGCCGGCGGGCGAGGGGGCCGGGGCGTCTTGACGGGGGGCGGGGGCGGGCATAGCGTCGCGAATATAATGAGCAAGCGCTTAGACGCTTAGAAAGGTCGCTCGTGCCGCACATCGACCCGACTCCCGCCACCCCCGGACCGGGCTTCGCCGCCCCCGGCCCGACCCCCGTCGGCCCCGATCCGGAGGCGGTCGCGGCCGCCGCGCAGGCCGCCGTCCGTATCGAAGCCGCGCTGACCGGCCCGGGAGCCCCGTTCGCCGTGGTGCGGGTGGAGGACGGGGTGCACGCCGGCTCGCTCGTGTACGCGGACGGGCCCAGGACGCTCCGTGAGTTCGTGGAGACCACCTGGGCCTTCGGGGACCGGCCCTTCCTGATCTCGGGGGAGCGCAGCTACTCGTACGCCGAGTTCTTCGCCGCCGCGTCCGCGCTGGCGTGCCGGATGACCGGGACGTACGGGCTGCGCCGGGGTGACCGGGCCGTCGTCGCGATGCGCAACCACCCCGAGTGGCAGATCGCCTTCTGGGCGGCGCAGCTGGCCGGGCTGGTCGCCGTACCGCTCAACGCCTGGTGGACGGAGGAGGAGTTCACGTACGCGCTGGACGACTCCGGGCCGCGGGTGCTCCTGGTGGACGGCGAGCGGCTGCCCAGGGTCGCCGGGTGGGCGGCGGAGAACGGGGCGCGCGTGGTGGTCTTCCACGCGGAGGAGACCGTCCCGGACGGTGTCGAACGGTACGAGGACCTGCCCGCGCCCGATCCGCTCGCCGCACCCCCCGAGGTCGAGATCCGGCCCGAGGACGACGCGACGATCATCTACACCTCCGGCACCACCGGCCGGCCCAAGGGCGCGGTCGCCACCCATCTCGCCCAGATGGGGGCGGTGGTCAACCCGCGGTTCCACGCGGCCGCCTCCGCGCTCGGCCGCGGGCTGATCCCGGGGCAGGGGCCCGCCCCGGTGTCGCTGCTGACCTTCCCGTTCTTCCACGTCGCCGCGTTCACCGGCTTCTACGCGGCGATGGCGGCGGGCGGCACCCTCGTCCTGATGCGGAAGTGGGACGCCGAGGAAGCGCTCCGCCTGATCCGCGAGCACGGCGTCACCCACTACGCCGGTGTCCCGGCGACCGCGCTCCAGCTGCTCGCCGCGGCCGAGCGGGCGGGCGACGGCCTGGAGGGTCTGCAGATGCTGAGCACCGGCGGGGCCGCTGCTCCGCCCGATCTGGTCGCCCGGCTGACCGCCCGGCACGGCGACCGGATCGAACCCCGCAACGGCTACGGCCTGACCGAGACCAGCGGTGGTGTCCTGGCGAACTTCGGTGCCGAGTACCGGCTCCACCCGGGCAGCGTCGGCCGTCCGACACCCACCACCGAGGTGCGGATCGCCGGGCCCGCGGGCGAGGCGCTGCCCGAGGGGGAGGTCGGGGAGCTGTGGCTGCGCGGTCAGTCACTGGTCCGCGGCTACTGGCGTGACGAGGCGGCGACCGCTCGGGCGTTCACCGACGGATGGTTCCGGACCGGGGATCTCGCGGTGGTGCACGAGGGGCGGGTCGGCATCGTCGACCGGATCAAGGACATGGTGATCCGCGGCGGGGAGAACGTCTACTGCGTGGAGGTCGAGGCGGTGCTGCACGACCACCCGGACGTCGAGGACGCGGCGGTGCTGGGGGTGGCGCACCCGGTCCTGGGCGAGGAGGTGGCCGCCGTCGTCCGGCTGCGGGCCGGTGCCACCGTCACGGCCGAGGAGCTGAGGGCGCACGTCGGGCGCAGCCTGGCCGCTTTCAAGGTTCCGGCCCATGTGCTCGTACGGGACGAGCCGCTGCCCCGGAATCCGACCGGGAAGATCCTCAAGCGGGAGCTGCGCGGGCCCGTCGAAGCGGAGGTCCGGGGGCGATAGGTGGGGCGACAGGAAGGGCGACGCGGGAGCGATAGGGGAGCGAGCGGGCGGCGTGGTCAGGGGCGCGTTATGCGGACTCGGTAGTTTCCCTTCTTGTCCTTGTCGACCACGGATATGCGTATCCCGCTGGTCCGGTCGGTGAAGGTCTCGCCGGGCCGGAAGGGGGCGTCGGACAGTTCGGAGTGCACATTGGGCAGCCGGGTGCAGCCGGCGCCTCCCTTGGTGCTGTCCGCGACGGACACCGGACCCTGTCCGGTGTCGATGTCCGAGCTCACCTTGTAGATCAGTACGCCCGGCTTGCAGACCGCCTGGTCGTTGCCGGCCTTGGTCCGCACCTCCACCGCATAGCCGGACTCGCTGCTCAGCGGTACGAATGCCAGCTTGATGCCGCCCCGGGTGGCCAGTGGTTCGAGTACGTGGTCGCTGGTGCCGGGCCGTGCGGCGCAGCTGATCTGGTTGTTGTCCAGCCAGCCCAGCTTCCACTTGTGCCAGCCCAGCAGGTCGTTGTTGGCGCCCCAGTCCTCGGACATGATGTCCCAGTGCCCGACCGAGCCGCCGCCCTCCATCGTGTAGAGGTCGGGGAGGCCGAAGACATGGCCGTTCTCGTGCGGCAGGACGCGGTATCCGGTCTGTTTGAACGAGCCCGAGCCGTCGTCCTGGCGGCTGTAGATGAAGGACGTGTTGGCGAGCGGGGCGCCGTCCGCCCGCGGGGCGTCGTCGTTGCCGGAGAAGGTCACGGACAGGACGGTGTCCAGGGCGGAGGGGCCGGCGTTCGGGGTGACCAGGATGTTGACCAGGTCGTACGCGGTGAAGTCCACCTTCGGATCGGCGGCGGCGATGATGTCCTTGACGAGGTGGCGGTAGCCCGGCTCGTACGGTGAGCCGCGCTCCACCCCGTACTCCGAGAGCGGCAGTGGCATCCGCAGCCAGGATTTCAACGGGGCGTCGGGGACGTACGTGAGCCGTCCGTACGATGCGGTCCGGAACCAGCTGGTGGTCTGCGGGAAGAATTCGGCGTACCGGTCCATCGCGGAACCGGCGCCCGGTGCGTCCGGGAAGTCGATCATCAGGTTGAGGGCACGGACCTTGCCCGTGGAGCGGGCGTAGCCCTCCGGTGTCGGCATGCCTTCCGACATCTGTACGCCCACGGTCGCCGGTATTCGGCACGGGGCTATGCCTGCCGAACGGGCGGTGGCCACCGGGCCGGCCGAGGCCCGGCTGGCTATCGGAAGAGTGTTGCTGGCTGTGGCCATTGCGGCTATGACCAGGGCTGTTGCGGAGGCGAGCGCGATCGGGTGGCGGTGGTTGCGTATCCGGTGGCGGGGCTTCTGCATATAGGCGCCTCGGGGTCCGCGGCAGTCGGCCGGCCCTGACTGCGCTCTGCGGATCAGCCTCTTGCGGGTGGTGCGGCGCCGCTCGTTGGGTGCGCCGTTCGGCTGGTTTCCCACTTCGGTCACGTGACTCAGGTCACATGAGAATGGGGAAATAAGCGGGGACGGTTTCCCCGTTTGAATCCGTGTCCCCGCGAAACGGGGAGACGGTCCCCGGTTACGGGGGGGCGCCAAGAGGGCGCCGTGGAGAACGAAGAGCGCCACAGTGGAAGCAGCAGAGCAGAAGCCGTGGAAGCCGTGGAAGCCGTGGAAGCAGTAGGAGGGACAGTCGTCGTGGACACCGTCAGTCGTACCGCCACCGGAGCGACGCAGCCCCGGACGCCCCGTCCGCGGGCCGATGCGCTGCGCAACCGGGAGCGGATCGTGACGGCCGCGCGCGAGATGTTCGTCGAGTTCGGGCCCGACGTCCCGCTCGACGAGGTCGCCAGGCGCGCCGGCGTCGGCAACGCCACGCTCTACCGGAACTTCCCCGACCGGGCCGCGCTGGTGCACGAGGTCGTGCTCGCGGTCATCTCCCGGACCACCGACCGTGTGGAGGAGGCGGTGGCCGGGGAGGCCGACCCCTTCGCCGCGCTCAGCCGCTTCGTGCACGCGGCGGCCGACGAGCGGATCGGGGCGCTGTGCCCGATGCTTTCCGGCGGCTTCGACAAGGACCATCCCGAACTGCTCGCCGAGCGCCAACGCCTCGAAGGGGCCGTCGAGGGGCTCGTGTCGCGCGCCATGTCCGCGGGGCGGCTGCGCACCGACATCGCCGTCGGTGACGTACTCGTCGCCCTCTCGCAGCTCACCCGGCCACTGCCCGGCACCGGCTGCCTGGACATCGACCGGTTCACCCACCGTCATCTACAGCTGTTCCTGGACGGACTGGAGGCCCCGGCCCGGTCCGAACTGCCGGGAACGGCAGCGACCTTGGAGGATCTGCGGCGCCGGCCATGACATCCGCGCCGGGCTCCTGAACGAGGAGTCCGGCGGCACGTCCGCCACGCCTTGACCATCCCTTTCATCACCCGCCCGCCCGTTCACCGTCTTCCCTTTTCGCCGGCATCCCGGTTCATCTTCACCGGCATCCCGGTTTCACGACTCTTCGCGTACTTGCGCGTCCTTAGGTGGATACACCCATGTCAAAAACAGCCGATATCCGACTCCCGGACCCCAGTCGCTGGAAAGCGCTGGCCTTCATCGCCCTTGCGCAGCTGATGGTCGTTCTCGATGCCACGATCGTGAACATCGCGCTGCCGCACGCCCAGACGGCCCTGGGTATTTCCGATGCCAACAAGCAGTGGGTCATCACGGCGTACGCCCTGGCCTTCGGCGGGCTGCTGCTCTTCGGAGGCCGGATCGCCGACCTCTGGGGACGCAAGCGGACCTTCGTCGTCGGCCTGATCGGCTTCGCGCTGGCCTCCGCGCTCGGTGGCGCGGCGCAGAACCAGGGCATGCTCTTCGGCTCCCGCGCGCTCCAGGGCGTCTTCGGCGCGCTGCTCGCGCCGGCGGCCCTGTCGCTGCTCGCCGTGATGTTCACCGATGCCAAGGAGCGCGCCAAGGCGTTCGGCATCTACGGTGCGATCGCCGGTGGCGGCGGCGCCGTCGGTCTGATACTCGGCGGCTTCCTGACCCAGGCGCTGAACTGGCGCTGGACGTTCTTCGTCAACATCCCGTTCGCCGTCATCGCGGCCGCGGGCGCGTACTTCGTGATCCGTGAGCCGGCCGGCAGCCGCAACCGCTCGTCGCTCGACGTCCCGGGCGTCGTCCTGTCCGCGCTGGGTCTGGTCTCGCTGGTGTACGGATTCACCCGCGCCGAGTCCGCCGGCTGGTCGGACGGGCTGACCATCGGCATGTTCGTCGCGTCCGGTGTGCTGCTGCTGTCCTTCGTCCTGACCGAGTCCAGGGTCCAGTCGCCGCTGCTGCCGCTGCGCGTCCTGATGGACCGCAATCGCGGTGGTGTCTACCTCTCGCTGGGTCTGGCCGTCATCGCGATGTTCGGGCTGTTCCTCTTCCTGACGTACTACCTGCAGGTCGTGAAGGGCTACTCGCCGATCAGGACCGGCTTCGCCTTCCTCCCGATGATCGCGGGCATGATCACCGGATCCACGCAGATCGGTGCCCGGCTGATGACCCGGGTCCCGGCGCGCAAGCTCATGGGTCCCGGCTTCCTGACCGCCGCCGTCGGCATGCTGCTGCTGACGCAGCTGGAGATCGGCTCCTCCTACGTCGGGCTGATCCTGCCCGCGCAGCTGCTGCTGGGTCTGGGCATGGGTACGGCGTTCATGCCGGCCATGTCGCTGGCCACGCACGGTGTCGAGCCCCGGGACTCGGGTGTCGCGTCTGCGATGGTCAACACCTCGCAGCAGGTGGGCGGCGCGATCGGTACGGCGCTGCTGAACACCATCGCCGCCTCGGCCGCGACGGCGTACGCCTCCTCGCACGCCGCACTCGGCGCCAGGAACCCGGAGCTGCTGAAGCTCCAGTCGATGGTGCACGGCTTCACCGGTGCCATCTGGTGGGCCGTCGGCATCCTGGTGGTGGCCTCCGCCATCGCGGTGACCTTCATCAACGCCGGGCGACCTTCGGCGGGCCCGGCGACCGGAGGCTCCGGTTCGGGTGACGCCGACGGTGTCGAGGACGAGTTCAAGATCCCGGTCGTCGCCCACTGAGCACCGACGCGCGAGGTGGCGCGGAGACGATGTGAACGCGGCTGTGCCCCGGTTTCCGTTCGAAGCTCGAAGCTCGAAGCTCACGAGCTCGAACGGAACCGGGGCACAGCCGTATCGGTATGCGCGCGGTTCAGCGCAGCCAGGGCAGGTCCGCGTTCGTGCCCTCCGGCTGCAGTCCGGCGGCGACGACCTGCATGATCTCGCCCAGCGAGCGCACCTGCTCGGGCGTGAGCCGGTCGAACATCGCCTGGCGTACGGCGTCGACATGGCCCGGTGCGGACCGGCGCAGCATCTCGAAGCCGTCGTCGGTGAGGACCGCGTTCTGGCCCCGCTTGTCGGACGGGCAGTCCTCGCGGCGCACCCAGCCGCTCTTCTCCAGCCGCGCGACGGCGTGCGAGAGCCGCGAGCGGGTGATCTTGGCGTCCTTGGCCAGTTCCGTCATCCGCTTCTGGCGGCGTGGGGCCTGGGAGAGCTGGACGAGCAGACCGTAATAGATGTGTGGCATGCCGGCATCGCGCTGCAACTGGCGGTCGAGGTGGTCCTCCATGAGCGTGGTGGCGTGGAGATACGCGCGCCACACGCTCTGCTCTTCGTCGGAGAGCCAGTGGGGCTCACCGGTGGATGCCGTGGTCATGTACTCCACTGTACGACCTTTTCTTGAAAGTTGAACTAGATAGAGCTAAGGTCTCCGGGAGAAGGAAGCTTGAACATTAAAGAATCCTTCCTTCTCAAAAAGACCCCAGTAGAAGACTTACCCGGATCAGCAGTGGATGGGGAGTGCCATGACAGTCACCGCGGAGCGCATGCCCGCCCTCTATCTTTCCCACGGCGCCCCGCCGCTGGCCGACGACCCGGTCTGGCCCGGCGAACTGGCCGCCTGGTCCGCCGGGCTGCCCCGCCCCCGCGCGATCCTGATGGTCTCCGCGCACTGGGAGGAGGCCCCGCTGGCCCTCGGGGCCACGGAGACGGTCCCGCTGGTCTACGACTTCTGGGGCTTCCCCGAGCACTACTACCAGGTGCAGTACGCCGCCCCGGGCGCCCCGGAGCTGGCGGAGAGCGTACGCAAGCTGCTGCGCGGCGCCGGTACGCCGGTGCAGGACATCCCGGACCGCGGGCTCGACCACGGGGCGTACGTCCCGCTCGTGGAGATGTTCCCGGGCGCAGACGTTCCCGTACTCCAGATCTCCATGCCGACGCTGGACCCGCAGAAGCTCATGGACATCGGGCGCAAGCTCGCGCCGCTGCGCGACGAGGGCGTCCTGATCGTCGGCAGCGGCTTCTTCACCCACAACCTGGCCGCCCTGCGGCATGCGGGCGGCGGCACCCCCGGCTGGTCGGCGGAGTTCGACGACTGGGGGAACCGGGCGCTCCAGGCGCAGGACATCGACGCGCTGCTGGACTTCGAGCACAAGTCCCCGGCCGGCCGGCTGGCCCACCCGCGCACCGAGCACTTCGCACCGCTCTTCGTGACGCTCGGCGCCGGTGAGAGCGAGCTGGACCGGGGGCGCAGCGTCATCGACGGGTTCTGGATGGGACTCGCGAAGCGGTCGGTGCAGTTCGGCTGAGCCCCTGTGACCGGGGCCGAGGCCCCGGACACGGCCCTGGCCCCGTTCACAGGGCCGGGGCCGGGGTCATGTCCGGCGTCGTCACATCACAGGGCCGGCGGGTTCAGTTCGATCGAGCGGAGTGCGGCGGCGAGGGCCGTCCCGTCGCCGATGTCCAGCGCGGTGTCGGTGAACTTGATGGTGTGATCGTTGCCGTGCGCCGCCGCCCGCGCGAACAGCTCGTCGGCGGACGCGGTCGCCGGCGCGTACGGGGCTGCCTCGGCCGGACTGTACGCGGCGGTGACCGCGGCGCTCGCCGCCCACGCGGCCTCCAGGCTCGGCACCCACAGCGCGCGCGGGAGCGCGGGCAGGGTGCGCAGCACGGCATTGGGCGCGGTCGCGGCGTGCACCAGCATGATCGGTTCGCCGTGCCCGTGCGTGGCGAACCGGTGGGTCGCGGCCCGCACCAGCTCCACCAGCCGGGCCCGCGCCTCGTCCGGGTCGTCGGTGAACCGCTGTGGCCACACCGGGAGTGCGGTGAGCTGCGCCAGCCGGTCCCGGATACCGCCGCTCTGCTCGGGCACCGGCGGTACGGCGTCCAGTGCGGCCGCGGCGGTGGGCGCGGGCGCGAGAGGGGCCAGCGCGGGCAGCGGCTGGTGGCGGGCGGCCCAGTAGCCGAGGCCGTGGGCGAGTTCGGTGATCCGGGGCGCGGTCGCCTCGCCGGCGAGCAGGGTGCGCACGGAGTGGCCGACCCGGATGGCGGGGTGGGTGGCGCCCGCCGCGATGCCGGGGAGCAGCCGTGGCCACCACTCGGTGAGGACGTCCCGCCAAGGGCGCTCGGCGGTCTCCCGTTCGAAGTACGCCGTCCAGTCCGCGATCCGGCGCGGGTCGCCGAGGGCCTCGCGCCAGTTCTCCGCCGTCACCCGGGTCGCGGTGTCCGGCATGTCCTCCAGCTTGTGGCTGTAGTGGTCGAGCCAGCGGTGGACGGCCGGTGCCTGACCGTGCCGGACCAGCGACTCCACGGCCATCGGACCGTGATTGCTCAGCCAGCCGTCGCGTTCGGGGCCCGAGGAGTGGAGGCGTTCCAGCGCCTCGTCGAGCGTGCCCGTGGTGTCGTCCGCGACCGTGGTGCCGTCCGCGTCGTTCGCGCCCGCCCCGCCGCCCGTGTCCGTCGTGTCGTCCGTGCTCTTCGTGTCGTCCATACGCGAGCACGCTAGGCGCGGGGGCCGCGCGGCGTAACGGACCGCGGACCCAGACCGGGACCGGCCGGGGGACTAGGGCTGTGGCCCCAGTCGCTTCTCGTACCAGGCCACGTCCCAGTACGTGCCGAACTTCCGGCCCACCTCGGCGTACGTACCGACATGGCGGAAACCGAAGCGCTCGTGCAGCTGGCCGGAGGCGTCGTTGGGCTGGGCGATGCCCGCGTACGCGCGATGCAGGTCCTCGTCGGCGAGTGCCTCGAACAGGGACGTGTAGAGGAGCGTGCCGATGCCGCGGCCGGTGGCCCAGGGAGCGCAGTACACGCTCACCTCGACCGAGGTCGCGTACGCCGCCTTGGGGCGGAAAGCGCTGCTGGTGGCGTATCCCAGGATGGAAGCGGGGCCGACAAGCCGGACATCCTGAGCAACCAGAAGACGGTGCGGGCCGTCTTCAGGGTGGGAACGCAACCACGGCAGCCGCTGTTCGGGAGTGAAGGGGGTCGTGTCGAATGTGAGCGCGGTCTCACGTACGTAATGGTTGTAGATGTCCGTGAGCGCCACCAAATCACCCTCGACGCCCGGCCTGACCTGCGCTTCTGTGGGACTCTCCGGCATGCGCTCTCCCCTCGCGGCGGCACAGGGTACTGCATGATCGCGAAAATGAATGCCAGGCGTGGGAATTCTGTCCGGATTCCAGTCGTTGTTTCCATCGGATGCAGGGCACCCGGAAGGGTGTCGCGACCTACTCAGCAAGGGAGCACGCATGGCAACCCGTGCCGTCGCCCGTCGTTCGTCCGCCACCAATGGGACCAGCCGGGCAAGCAGTGTTCGCGCCTCGGGCGGAGAGATCGCCGATCGCGACCTGGTCGGCATGTACCTGGACGAGATCGCGCGTACGCCTCTGCTCGACGCCGCCAAGGAAGTCGAGCTGTCGCAGATCGTCGAGGCGGGCGTCTACGCCCGGCAGATACTCGACGGAGCGGTGGACAGCGAAGCCGGTGGAGCCACGCGCGAGGAGCTGGAGGCGCTGGTCGCCGAGGGCGAGCGCGCCAAGGACATATTCATCCGTTCCAACCTCCGGCTCGTCGTTGCCGTCGCCCGCCGCTATCCGCGGGCCGGGCTGCCCCTGCTCGACCTGATCCAGGAGGGCAACGCGGGCCTGGTGCGAGCGGTCGAGAAGTTCGACTACGCCAAGGGCTTCAAGTTCTCCACGTATGCGACGTGGTGGATCCGTCAGGCCATCACCCGTTCCATAGCCGACCAGTCCCGTACGATCCGGCTCCCCGTCCACCTGGTGGAGGAGCTCGGCCGGATCCGCCGGGTGCAGCGCGAGTTCAACCGTGAACACGGCCGCGACCCGGAGCACGCCGAGATAGCGGCCGAGCTGGACTCCACGCCGGAGCGCGTGGGCGACGTCCTGGACTGGGCCCGCGACCCGGTCAGCCTCAACATGTCCGTGGACGACGAGGGCGAGACCCAGTTCGGCGATCTGCTGGAGGACACCTCCGCGGTGTCGCCCGAGCAGTCGGTGATGACGCTGCTGCGCAGCGAGGAGCTCGAAGACCTGATCGGCAAGCTCGACAACCGCACCGCGTCGATCATCCGCATGAGGTACGGCATCGAGGACGGCCGCGAGCGGACCCTCACCGAGGTCGGCAAGCAGCACGGCCTCACCCGCGAGCGGATCCGGCAGATCGAGAAGCACGCGCTGCTCGAACTGAAGCGAATGGCCCACGACACGGGTTTTGATGCTGCGGCGTGAGCCTTCGTCCAGTAACCTCCGAAATGGGTCGCTTCGCGTGACCCCCTGAGCTGAGTCCCGGCGCCCACCCCCCCCTGGCGCCGGGGCTCATCCTTTTCATGACCGGTCCTTTCATGGCCGGTCCGCTTCCGTTCGGCTCATGACCCGGTCCGTCCCGGAGACCGGCGTGCTGCCGCGCGGGTCAGCCGGGCACCCAGATCACCCAGGTAGTCCACCAGCTGCGGTGGCTCGTGCGCGGTGAAGTCGCAGTCCACCAGCGCCAGCCGGAGTGCCACCCACTCCAGCGAGTCCGCGAGCACCGCCCGCAGCCGGCAGCTGTTCTCGCCGGTCCGCTCCAGCGGACCCATCGACGCCGGCAGCCGCGCGGACACGAAGTCCGCCGGGGCCGCGAAGCTCACATCGACCGCCAGCTCCGGCTGCCGCCGGGCGATGGAACCGGCGAGGAACCTCGCCGCGTCCCCCGTGGGCAGCTCGCGCGGTGCGAACCGGGCCCCGGTCGCGAACGGCTCGCTCACCCGGTCGACCCGGAACGTACGCCAGCCCTCGCGCCCCAGGTCGTACGCCACGAGATACCAGCGCCACCCCGTGCTCACCAGCCGGTACGGCTCGGCCTCCCGCTTCGTCTCGGCGCCGTCGCCCGCCCGGTATGCGAACCGCAGCCGCTCCTGCCCGGTGACCGCCGAGGCCATCACGGTCAGCGTCCGCGGGTCGATGGTCGAGCCGTCGCCCCGGGTCAACGGCATCGTCGCGTTCTGCAGGGTCGAGACCCGGTGCCGCAGCCGCGACGGCAGCACCTGCTCCAGCTTCGCCAGCGCCCGTACGGACGCTTCGTCCACTCCCTCGATGGCATGCCCGGCCCCCGCCCGCAGGCCCACCGCGATGGCCACCGCCTCCTCGTCGTCGAGGAGCAGCGGCGGCATCGCGGTGCCCGCGACGAGCCGGTAGCCGCCGATGGATCCGCGCGAGGCCTCGACGGGATAGCCGAGCTCGCGGAGCCGGTCGATGTCGCGACGGATGGTGCGCGGGCTGACATCGAGCCGTTCGGCGAGCTCGCTGCCCGGCCACTCGCGGGGTGTCTGGAGGAGCGACAACAGATTCAGCAGTCGTGCCGGGGTGTCGGTCATGGCCTCAGCCTTCCGCCGGGGTGTCGGTCGTCTCACCAGGGTGCTCACCCATTAGGTCATGGACCGACCTAATGGATGTTTAGCTTCTTCATATGACTTCTTCCTCATCTCTGTCGTCCACGGCATCCGGGCCAACGGTGTCCTCGGACCCGTCGGACCGGCGACGCTGGTTCGCGCTCGCCATCGTCATGACCGCGGCCTTCATGGACCTGGTCGATGTCACGATCGTCAATATCGCCATACCGAGCATCCGCGAGGACACCGGCGCCTCGTTCAGCTCGATCCAGTGGATCACCGCCGGCTACTCCCTGGCCTTCGCGGCCGGTCTGATCACCGGCGGGCGGCTGGGGGACATCTACGGCCGCAAGCGGCTGTTCCTCATCGGCATCGGCGGCTTCACCGTGGCCTCCGCGCTCTGCGGCTTCGCCGCCAACCCGGAGATGCTGGTCGCCTCCCGCATCCTCCAGGGCGGCACCGCCGCGCTGATGGTTCCGCAGGTGCTGTCGATCGTGCACGCCACCTTCCCGGCGCACGAGCGCGGCAAGGTCTTCGGCCTCTTCGGCGCGATCGTCGGTCTCGGTGCCGTGCTGGGGCCGCTGCTGGGCGCGCTGCTCACCGAGTGGAACATCGCCGGTCTCGAATGGCGGCCGATCTTCCTGATCAACCTGCCCGTCGGCATCGCGGGCCTGATCCTCGGCCGGAAGTTCATCACCGAGTCCAAGGCCCCGAAGGCGCTCCGGCTCGACCTGGCCGGCGTCGCCCTGGTGACCCTGGGCATGCTGATGCTGATCTACCCGCTGACCCGTGGGCACGAGCTGGGCTGGCCGCTGTGGGGCCACGTATCGATGGTCGGCAGCCTGCTGGTGTTCCTGGTGCTGGTGCTGTTCGAGCGGGGCAAGGCGCGCAAGGACGGTTCGCCGCTCGTCGAGCTGTCGCTGTTCCGGGTCAAGAGCTTCGCTGCGGGTATCGCCGTGCAGCTGACCTTCGGTATCGGGCTCGGCATCTTCTTCCTGGTCTGGACGCTCTACATGCAGATGGGCCTCGGCTGGAGCGCGCTGAAGGCCGGCACGACCGGTATCCCGTTCTCGATCGCCGTGTCTTTCGCCGCCGGGATCTCCGTACAGAAGCTGGTGCCCCGCTTCGGCCGCAAGGTCCTCCAGACGGGCGCGCTGCTGATGATCGCCGGCCTGCTCCTCTACATCTGGGAGTCCGACCGGTACGGCATGGACATCACGTCCTTCCAGATGGCGCTGCCGCTGGTGGTCATGGGTATCGGGATGGGCCTGATCGTGGCGCCGCTGACCGACGCGGTGCTCTCCGAGGTGCCCAAGGAACACTCCGGTTCGGCCTCCGGGCTGATCAACACCGTGCAGCAGATGGGCAATGCGCTCGGGCTCGGACTGGTCTCGGTCGTCTTTCTCGGCGCGATCGGTGACCGGCTGGCGCCGCAGGAGGTGGGCCCGGCGTTCGCGGAGGCGTTCCGGCACTCGCTGTGGTGGGTTGCCGGGGTGCTCGCGGTGATCTTCCTGGTGATGTTCGCGCTGCCCGCGCGGCAGCGGCAGCACGTGGAGGACGGCGACGAGGCCGTGGACGCGGCCGGTGTCGACGCGGCGGGCGCCGAGGTCTCGGCGGGCGTCGTGGATGCGGCGGGCGGCTCCGAGGGTGCCAAGAAGCCGGCTCTGACGTCCTGACCGTCCTGCGCCGGAGTCGAAGGAGGACGGTGCCCGCACCCTTCGGGGTGCGGGCACCGGTGCGTCTGAGTCCGTGTCTGCTTCTGTCTCCGAGTCCGTGTCGGATCCGGTGCCGAGGCCCCGGGGTCCGGGCCGAGGCCCCGGGTCAGCAGATGCGCGTACGGCTCTCCATGGCGCCGCGTGCGGTGCCTTCGTCGCCGTACACCTCGCACATGTGGCGGCCGTCCGGCGTGGCCGTGTGCTCGACCTCCCACAGGCTCGTCTCGCTGCCGTCGAGGAGCAGGAAGGCGTGCTCGTACAGGGTGAATCCGGCGTCCCGCCCGTCCACCTGACACTGCCGGCCGAAGACCTGGGTGATGTGGTGGGCGAAGGCGGCGCGCAGCAGCCGGGCGGTCTCCTCGCCGGGACCGTCGCTGTTCTCCGCGCGGCGCAGGACGCGGCGGGCGTGGTCGGCGGAGTTGTCCGGGGCGTACATCCTGGGCAGCGGGGCCGGGGGAGCCGCCATCAGGACCGTGAGTATCTCCAGGTCGGCCTGCGGCCCGTCGTCCCCGAACACCGGGACTTCGCCGAAGCTGCCGGTCAGCCTGGCGGCGGCGACATGGGCATCGGCCTCGTCGTCGTACAGCTCGTGGTGCATGAGGTCGGGCTCCGTCCGGAACCGCGGGTCCGTCGCGCTCCGCGGGCCGCCGTGCACCAGCTCCCACAGGGAGAGGGGGGTGCCGTCGGACAGCAGGTACGTGTGCCGGTAGGTCTCTCGGTGGAGTACGGAACTGTGGTGCGAGGAGTGCAGGGAACTGCTGTGGGCGAGCGCGGTACCGAGTCTCTCGACCGTGCTGTCGGGCAGGTCGAAAGAGTTGAGTGCCCGTCGCAGGAGTCGCTCGAGGTGCTGCTCGGTTGTCTCGTACGGATCGCTCAAGGTGCTGTCTCCAGGCCGTTGCCGCGTGTTACTTGCTGCGTGCATAACGTAGTCCCTGGGTCCGACATCGTGACCGGGGTTCAGGAAAACGTATGGCACACGCAGATGGTTCCTGACGGTTCGTCCGAACTTCCTTACCCGGCAGGCGAGTCGGAGGCCGGGCCATCGCCCTCCGGCTGCGGCGAGGAGCGCGGACGCAGGCCGTAGAGATCGCTGTACGAGGGGTAGCAGCCGCCGCCGGGGCGGCCATCGACGCTCCGAGCTGCCCGGACGGCCTTCACGATGGCGCGCGTGAGCACGTCCGCGCCGGCTGCCAGCAGGCCGTTGAGCGCGATCGGATTCTGCGGATCCAGCGGCCGGGCGCCGGTCGCCAGCGCGAAAACGGTGTCCCCGTCGGTGAGCAGATGTACGGGGCGGACGGCGCGCGCCAGCCCGTCGTGCGCCGTACCCGCGAGCTTCTGCGCCTGGGCCCGGGTGAGGTCGGCGTCCGTGGCGACGACGGCGAGCGTGGTGTTGAGCGGGGGCCGCGCGTTCGCCTCCCGCAGCTCGGTGAGGCGCTGCTCCGCCGCATGGAGAACCTCGGGCGCCGGGTGCGCCGGCGGTTCGGCGGCGCCGTACTCCCCGTAGAGCACCCCGGTACGCGGATCGACCACCGAGCCCGCCGCGTTCACCACGACGAGCGCGCCCACCGTGATGCCGGAGGCCAGCCGGATGCTCGCCGTGCCCACGCCGCCCTTGAGCTGCCCGGCGACCGCGCCCGTACCGGCGCCCACGCCTCCCTCGGCCACCGGCGCCCCCGGCCCCGCAGTCGCGGCGTCCTCCACCGCGGCGCGGCCCGTCGAGGCGTCGGGGCGGGCCCGCCAGTCGCCGCCCCGCCCCAGGTCGAAGAGGCAGGCGGCGGGAACCACCGGCACCACCTGCGCCGGATCGGGGCCGACCCGCACCCCGCGCCCCTGCTCCTCCAGCCAGGCCATCACGCCGGACGCCGCGTCGAGACCGTAGGCGCTGCCGCCCGTCAGGACGACGGCGTCGATGCGCTGCACCAGATTGCGCGGATCGAGCGCGTCCGTCTCCCGGGTGCCGGGGCCGCCACCGCGTACGTCCACGGCCGCAATCGCACCGCCCTCCGGGGCGAGGACCACGGTGGTGCCGCTCAGCGCGCCCTCGCCGGGCACCTGCGCATGGCCGACGCGCAGCCCCGCGACATCGGTCAGCGCGTCGAGGAGGTCAGGCGGGGCGTCGAGCGGCCCGGGGACGTCGGGCGGGGTGGCGCTCGGCCCGGGGGAGTTCGGTGGGGCGGCGTTCGGTGGGGCGGCGGGGGCCGTCGGGTTCCGGGGTTCTTCCGTCATTGCGTGCTCCTCATCGATGACACGGCTCGCGACCCACCGGCACTGATGACGCGGCTCGCGACCCACGACCCGGAACATCCGGCCGCGTGAGCCGTCGCCGGCCGTCCGCTGCGCTCACCCGGCCACGGCGGGCCGCCGGGAGAGCAGCGCCCCCACGGCCACGGCCGCCGCGGCGACCAGACCGGCCGCGAACACCGCCCACCCGCCGGCGAACGTACAGGCCAGGATGGCCAGCGCGGCCACGGGGAGGGACAGTTGCTCCGCGAGGTCGCGCTTGAAGTGGCGGGCGTGCAGCGCCCACACCGTCAGCAGGAAGAGCGCGGAGGGAATGGTCACCGCGGCGGCGGCCACCGTGTCCGAGACGTGGGCCTTGCCCACGGCCTCCTCCACCGCGACCTCGATGCCCGCGCCGATGGCGGCCGCGGAACCGAAGATCAGGAAGTGTCCGTATCCCCAGATGAACGCTTCCCTGCTGCCGCGCAGGTAGTCATGGATCGGCACGGCGAAATAGATCCACCAGGCGGAGAAGACGATCAGCAGCCCGCCCGCGGCGATCGGCAGCAGTTCGCCGAGCGCCTCGTGCTCGTACACCGCCTCCTGGACCGCGACCGTGGCCGCCGCGATCGTCTCGCCCAGCACGATGATCGTGAACAGCCCGTACCGCTCGCCGATGTGGTGCGGATGCCAGCTCGTCGAGCGGTCGCGCTCGGCGAGCGCGGGAACGGACAGCTCCGCGAGCACAAGCACGACGAAGACGGCGGTACGGGCTCCGCACGACTCGGCGGGCAGCAGCAGCATGGCGATCCAGCCCAGCTGTACCACCATGATCCCGACGGCGTACCGCAGCGCGACGCGCCGCTCCCCGCTTTGTGTGCAGTGCGCGGCGCGCAGCCACTGGCTGGTCAGCGCGAGCCGCATCACCACGTAACCGATGACGACGATCGTCCAGTCGCCCCCGTCGAAGGCGCGCGGCACTCCGGCGGCGAGGACGAGCACACCGGTGATCTGGACGAGCGTGACGACGCGGTACAGCGGGTCGTCGGTGTCGTAGGCCGAGGCGAACCAGCTGAAGTTGACCCAGGCCCACCAGATTGCGAAGAAAACGGCCGCGTAGCTGCCGACTCCGGTGAGGGCGTGGCCTTCGGCGACGGCATGGACCAGCCGCGCGCCCGCCTGGGCCACGGCGACCACGAAGCAGAGGTCGAAGAAGAGTTCCAGCGGGGTCGACGCGCGATGTTCCTCGGTGCGGCTGCGAGCCGTCATTACAGGCATGGGAGCCAGCACACCAGACGGGCTCGACCACGCCGAACGGGGCACGCCCCGGATGGGCGATCGAGCTCACCCGGCTGAGTCGTAAAACAGGACCAACTATCATGTACGACCCTACGGTGACGGAGTGACAGAGCCGCCAGAAGCCTCCGCCGCAGCCGCGCAGCCCGACCCCGGTGCACGCATCGGCTCCGCCGGAGCGCCTGGCACCCCGCCCTCCGCCGGGCCCGGGACCGCCGGACCTCAGGCCGCCGGACCCGGACCCGGTACCGCCGGACTCCGGGCCGCCGGGCCCCGCTCCGTCACCGCCCGCGCGACCGCGGCCGGTGTCATCGTCTCCGTCCTGCTGATCCTCGCGATCGTGCTCGGCAGCCGGCTGCTGGAGAACTTCGACTCCGCCCTCCTCCCGTACGCCGTCGCCACCGTCTTTCTCGCCTTCGGCGTCGCCTACCGCTACACGATCTGGGTCTCCGCGCCCGGCGCCCGGCGGCTGTTCAAGCAGGGGTGGCGGAGCTTCTTCTCGGTGGCCAACTTCCGCAAGGCCCCTACCGCGCTGCCCCGGATGATCGCCACATATCTGGGCTTCCAGAAATTCCTCGGCGCCCGCTCGCACGCCCGCTGGGCCGCCCATCAGCTGATCTTCTGGGGCTGCATCCTCGCTTCCCTCATCACCTTTCCGCTGACCTGGGGCTGGTTCACCTTCACCTCCGGCAGCGGATCGGGTCCCGGCTACGAGATGCGTATCTGGGGCTTCAGGATCATCGGGTTCGACTCCCTGGACATTCTGGGCTGGCTGATGTTCCACGGCCTGGACATCGCCGCCGTGCTCGTCATCCCCGGCGCCTCGTACTTCCTGTGGCGCCGGATGAAGGACCGCGGCGCCATCACCGGCCAGCGCTTCGCCTACGACCTGGTGCCGCTGATCGCTCTCGTCGTCATCTCGGTGACCGGTCTGCTGCTCACCTTCTCGTCGATCTTCCTGCACGGCGGCGGATACGAGTTCCTGGCGGTTCTCCACATGGTGTCGGTGGTGTTCACCCTCATCTACATCCCGTTCGGGAAGTTCTTCCACATCGTCCAGCGCCCGGCCGCGGTCGGCATGCAGCTGTTCAAATACACCGCCCGGCAGGACCAGGAGGTGCTCGGCTGCCGCCGCTGCGAGGAGCCCATCGACACCGGGCCGTATGTCGAGAACCTCCGCGGCACCATGCGCGACCTCGGCCTCGACTTCGACGAGTGGGCCGAATACTGCCCGCGCTGCAAGCGGGTGCTGCGCGGCAGTGCCTATCTCTCCCAGGTGAAGAAGGGCTTCAAGTGACCGCGGATCCGCGTGCGGCCAAGAGCCGTGCGACTGGCCCCCACACAACCGACCCCCGTGCGGCCGTGTCTCTCGACCCCTCTCTCGCTCCGCCCGGCACCCGCGCCTTCCGGGACGCGGGCGGTATCCCCGCCGACCGGTGGCGCGCCGACCAGGAGGGCGAGACGCTCGTCCCCACCCACTGCTGTTTCTGCGGGGTCCAGTGCGGGATGTATCTGCGCGTCGACCGCGGTGGCAAGGTCTTCGGCGTCGAACCCCGCAACCACGACATCAACCGGATGCGGCTGTGCCCCAAGGGGATCAACGCTTACCAGCAGGTCAACCACCCCGACCGGCTCACCGCCCCGCTGATGCGCCGCTCCCGTGACGAGGACTTCCGCGAGGTCTCCTGGGACGAAGCGCTCGACTTCACCGTCGCCGAGATCAAGCGCATCCAGCAGAGCTACGGGAACGACGCCTTCGGGCTTCTCGGCGGTGCCAGTCTCTTCTCCGAAAAGACCTATCTGGTCGGCAAATTCGCCCGGGTCGCCCTCAAGTCCCGGCACGTCGACTACAACGGCCGGCTCTGCATGGTCAGCGCCGCGGGTGCCAACAAACTCGCCTTCGGCATCGACCGGGCCGGCAACCCCTTCTCGGACATCCTGCTCACCGACTGCCTGCTGATCGCGGGCTCCAACGTCGGCGAGTGCTTCCCCGTGATGACCCAGTACGTTTGGGGGGCCAGGGACCGCGGCGCGAGCCTGATCGTCATCGACCCGCGCGAGACGGCCATCGCCCGGACCGCCGACATCCATGTCGCGCTCAAGCCCGGCACCGATTCGGCCTTCTTCAACTCCGTGCTGAACGTGGTCATCGAGGAGGGGCTGACCGACGAGGCCTATCTCGCCGCCCACGCCACCGGCTGGGAGGAGGTGAAGGCCAAGGTCGCCGAGTACCCGCCGTCCAGGGCGGCCGAGATCTGCGGCATCCCCGCCGAACAGATCGTCCAGGTCGCCCGCACCTTCGCCCGTGCGCCCAAGGCCATGGCCTGGCACGCCCGGGGCATCGAGCACCACTCGCAGGGCGTCGAGAACTGCCTCTCCGTGATCAATCTCTGCACCGCCACCGGCCACATCGGCAGACCCGGCGCCGGGTACGGCACCATCACCGGCCAGGGCAACGGGCAGGGCGGCCGCGAGCACGGTCAGAAGTCCGACCTCCTGCCCGGCGGCCGCTCGATCATGAACGAGGAGCACCGCAGGCAGATCTGCGAGATCTGGGGCATCGAGGAGTCCGAACTCCCGCCCGCCGGCACCTCGATGATGGAAATGGTCTGGCAGATGCAGCGCCGCGAGATCCGCGGCCTGATCGGCATCTGCAACAACCCCTTCGTCTCCCTCCCCAACTACAAGGTGGTCAAGGAGGGGTACGACGCCACGGAGTTCCACGCTCAATTCGACTTCTTCCTTTCCGAGACCGCTGCCAACGCGCATGTCGTCTTTCCCGTCACCACCTGGGCCGAGGACGAAGGGGTGATGGCCAACGCCGAGGCCCGGGTGGTCAAGCACAACAAGGCGCAGGACCCGCCGCCCGGCGTACGGACCGACACCTGGGTGATGTGCGAACTCGCCAGGCGCCTCGGCGCGGGCGACAAATTCGCCTTCGCCGACTCCCGTGCCGTCTTCGACGAACTGCGGATCGCCTCCGCCGGCACCGTCAACGACTACTACGGCATCACCTACGAACGGCTGGAGGAGACCGGCGGAATCGTCTGGCCCTGCCCCTCCACCGACCACCCCGGCACCCCTCGGCTCTTCGAGGACGGCAGGACCTACCACCCCGACGGCAGGATCCATCTCCAGGTCGTCGAGTGGCACCCGCCGATGGACCCGTACGACGACGAGCACCCCATGTCGCTCACCACCGGACGGACCGTCGCCCACTTCCTCTCCGGCAACCAGACCCGCCGCCTGGGCGCCCTCGTGGAACAGACCCCGCGGCCCTGGGCCGAGCTCCATCCCTCCCACGGCTTCCGCAACGGCGAACCGGTCCGCGTCGTCACCCGGCGCGGCAGCGAGGTCTTTCCCGCACTGGTCACCGAGGCGATCCGCCCCGACACCGTCTTCATCCCCTACCACTGGCCCGTCCCCACCGCGGCCAACGCCCTCACCATCGATGCCCTCGACCCCCGTTCCAAGATCCCCGAATACAAGGTGTGCGCCTGCCGGATCGAGCACGCCGGGAAGATCGACGAAGTCCCCGCGCCGCCCGTCGCGCCCGGCCAGGTCAGCTACCCGGAGACCCAGGTCTCCCGTACCGACCCGCTGCCGCCCACGGCCCCCCAGGGACGTGGCACCTCGGAGAGGAGCTGACCGCCGCATGATGGGCAGAACGATCTTCATCGACCCGGGACGCTGCATCGGCTGCCAGGCATGCGTCTCCGCCTGCCGGGAATGCGACTCGCACCGCGGCAAGTCGATGATCCACCTCGACTACACCGACGAGGGCCAGTCGGTGGCCTCCCTTCCCACGGTCTGCATGCACTGCGAGGACCCGGTCGCCCCGTGCGCCGAGGTCTGTCCCGCCGACGCGATCCTGGTGACCGCCGACGGTGTGGTGCAGCAGGCCGACACCACCCGCTGCATCGGTTGTGCCAACTGCGTCAACGCCTGCCCCTTCGGCGTCCCGAAGATCGACCTCCAGGCGAAGCTGCAGATGAAATGCAACCTCTGCTACGACCGCACCGCCTACGGCCTCGCCCCCATGTGCGCGACCGTCTGCCCGACCGGAGCGCTGTTCTACGGGACCGTCGAGGAGCTCCAGGCCGAGCGTCCCGGCGTCCAGGTCGCCGACACCTTCACCTTCGGCCGGAGCGAGGTACGCACCGGCGTGGCCATGGTCGTGCCCGCCGACCGGGTTCAGTGGCCGGTGCCCGGAGGCCTTCCGGTCGTCGAGATCAACGGGAAGGACGTCCGCCGATGAGCGGCACCGACCAGCTGCCCTCCGGAGACCCGCGCGAAGCCCTGCACGACCGGATCGCCGCCGACTCCCTCACCACCCGGCGCGACTACCTCCGGATCGTGGCGACCGTCTCCGGCGGACTCGCCGTCGGCGGCCTCGGCGTGGCAGGCGGAATCCTGCCGCGCCACGGCGACCCCGACGACGCCAGGACACCCTCGCCGAAGAGGATCGCCGCTCAGCTCCTGCCCGGTGAGTCCCTCGCTTTCCACTACCCGGACGAGGAGGACCGGGCGGTCGCCGTCCGCCTGGACGACGGCACCCTCGTCGGCTACTCCGCGATCTGCACCCATCTCGCCTGTGCGGTGCTCTGGCGCAAGGACCACGGTTCCGAGGGCGAGCTGTACTGCCCCTGTCATGAGGGCATCTTCGACGCCCGCACCGGTGAGGTCACTGCCGGGCCACCGCCCCGTGCGCTGCCCAAGGTGGTGCTCACCGAACAGACCGACGGCAGCATCTGGGCGGTCGGCACGACGCGCTCGGGCGAGAGCATCGAGCACGGCCTGTGCCGTCAGCTCTCCGAGGACCGCCCGGACCTCGCCTCCCGTGTCGGCTGCCCCGCCGTCAAGGGCGGCGGCGCGGAGGCCCCCGCGGCCGGGACCGAGGCCGAGACCCCCGGCAGGCGGCCATGACCGACGCCCGGCAGTCCCGGAACCAGGAGCCCCCGGGGTCCTCGCAGTACCCGGAGTACCACCCGGGGAGTGCTCGCCCCGAACTCAACCGGCCCGTCCATGAGCGCTATCCGCAGATCCGCGCCACCAGCGGCTACGGAGACCCCCGGGTCCGCCACACCGGCCCCGGTCCGGGGGCGGGCACCGACCAGGAGCCCGAGCGGTCCTCGAAGCTGACGGCCCGGCTGGCCCTCGCCATGACGGTGGTCGTCGGACAGCTCTGGGGTCTGACCGTCACCATCGACGCATGGATGGAGGGCAACACCGGCACGGCCTGGTGGGGGGCCGGCTTCCTCTGTCTGTCGTTCCTCGTCGTCCTCGGGCTGTGGCTGATCGACCCGAAGGATCGCTGAGTGCCGCCGTACCCTTGATGTATGAGCACCGCCCCCGCCCCCGGCCCGCGCGATTCGAAGCCCTCCGATCCGGAGCGGCCGAAGCCGAAACCGGCTCTGATCTTCGACGATCCGCTGGACCAGCAGTCCTCGGACGATACGGACCGAGGGTGGGGCGAGCGGGCCCCGGCCGGTGGCAGCGCCGCCGATCTGGCGCGCTTCCTCGATGAGAAGCCGCCCCACCACATCTGATTCCCCGCTCCGTGGTGGTCCGGCGGTGGTGCTGCCGGTTCTTCTGACATGCCTGGAGTCGGTGGAGCTGCTGGTCGTGCCCCCGGCGGGGGTCCTGGCCGCGGGCCTCGCCCGCCGGGCCGCCGCGCTGCGGGACGAGGGCGTCGCGGATCTCCTTCAGCTCGCTCACCTCCAGCGTCTTCTGCACCCCTTCCTTCGCGGCCTGCGTCGCCGCCCGCTTTGCGAGGTACCTGGCCATGGGCAGGGCCATCAGGAAGTAGACGGCGGCGGCCGCCGGTCAGGCGACTTGACCGACCATCAGTGCGAATCAACACAGGGCCACCGCCAGTTGGGACGAGATGCCCGCGCCGGCCAGTGCGGTGGCCGTGTCCCGGGGGACGGACAGCACGATCAGCGCACCGTCCTCCGTGGAACCTTCCACCGGGGCCTGCGGCACCTCCGCCACCCGCGCGCCCTTCGCCAGCACCCGGGCGCCGGCACCGGTTCCGGTACCGGTTCCGGCACCGGCTTCCCCGGCGGCGATCACGTCGACGTGGTCACCCGGCCGCAATAAACGAACGGCCCCCGCATCCGCGATCCGGACCGGCGCGGACACCAACCGGGCCGGTCGCCGGGCCTGCGACGCCGCCGCGCCGGCCTCACCCCCGGCCCCCGCCCCGTACGCGGCCTCACCGCCCGTGCCCGCGCCGCCACCGCCCAGCCCCGTGGCGGCGAGCGCGGCAGCCGTCAGGGCCAGCCCGGCGGCCAGGGCCCGGCGCTGCCGCCACAACGCCCGCCGCAGCCGGCGCCCACCGCCCCCGCGCACTCGCAAGGGTTCGAACACGGGCACCCCACAGGGCGGGGGCGCCGGAGACGGAGACGGCAACGCCGAGGACGCCGAGGGCGATACGGACGACGCGCGCGGCGCGGAAGACACGGGCGACGTGAACGACACGGACGACGGGGACATGGTCGACACCACCTGCCATGAGGAGTTTCGGACGAACACCCCTCACGATCCACCGTCCGCGAGATTCCTGCCGAGGCCTGTGGACAGCCCCGGCGTTGTGGAAAACTCCGTCACCCGCCCCCGCTGCCCCACGACCGCCCCCGCTGCCCCACGGCCGCCCCCGCTCACCCGCTAAGGCAGCTCGATCCCCGTCTTGAGGCCGTCCAGCGCGTGCGAGCACGGACAGTCCCGGTCCGCCTCGGCGGGCAGCGCGGCCACCACGTCGAAGAGCACCGCGCGCAGTCGGTCCACGTTGGCCGCGAACACCTTCAGCACCTCCCCGTGCGAGACGCCCTCGCCGGCCTCCGCGCCCGCGTCCAGGTCCGTCACCAGGGTCATCGTCGTGTAGCAGAGGCCCAGTTCACGGGCGAGGACGGCCTCCGGGTGACCGGTCATCCCGACCACCGACCAGCCCATCGCCGCATGCCAGCGCGACTCGGCCCGGGTCGAGAAGCGCGGTCCCTCGACGACGACCAGCGTCCCGCCGTCCACCGGCTCCCAGTTCTTCGCCCGCGCCGACGCCAGCGCCGCCCTGCGCCCCTCGGGGCAGTACGGATCGGCGAAGCCCAGATGCAGGACGCTCGGCTCCGCGCCGTCGGCCCGGGGCTCTCCGTCGTAGTACGTCTGCGTCCGGGCCTTGGTGCGGTCCACCAGCTGATCGGGCACGAGCAGGGTGCCCGGCCCGTACTCCGGGCGCAGGCCGCCCACCGCGCACGGGCCGAGTACGTGACGTACGCCGACGGAACGCAGCGCCCACAGATTGGCCCGGTAGTTGATGCGGTGCGGCGGCAGATGGTGGCCGCGTCCGTGGCGGGGGAGGAAGGCGACCCGGCGACCGCCGACCTCGCCGAGGAAGAGGGAGTCGCTCGGCCGACCGTACGGGGTGTCCACACGCATCTCCGTGACGTCCTCCAGGAAGGAGTACAAGCCCGAGCCGCCGATGACACCGATCTCTGCGTTCGCCATGCGATCACAGTAGCGGCGCCGGAAAACACCGGGAGCCCCGCCGAACGAATCGGCTGGGCTCCCGGTGGAAGTGCGGTGCGGAAGTGCGCTGTGGACGTGCGGTCCGGCTCAGGCGGCCGACGTGCCGCTCGTCGAGGACGAGGAGGACGACGACGCCGCCGAGGAAGAGGCGGACGGCTTCGAGTCGGATCCCGTCGACGTCGAGGACGACGAGGAGTCGGACGACGAAGCGGAACCGGACGCCTTTGCCGAGGACGAAGCCGGCGTGCTGCTCGACGAGGAGCCACGGCTGTCGTTCCGGTAGAAACCGGAACCCTTGAAGACGATGCCGACCGCCGAGAACACCTTCTTCAGGCGTCCTTCGCAGCTCGGGCACACGGTGAGGGCGTCATCGGTGAACTTCTGCACCGCCTCGAGGCCCTCGCCACATTCGGTGCACTGGTACTGATAGGTCGGCACTTGCTCCTCCTGGCACTCTGACTCAATGAGTGCTAACGACGCTCCATACTGACGTATTCCGCAGCATCAGTCCACCGTGACCGGCTTCCGGTGACCGACACCACGTGCCACGGTCCGTCCAGAGGCGGCGGGCGCGAGCCTCGAACGCAGTCCGACCAGGGTGATCAGGGCCAGTACGGTCCCCACCAACGGCACCACGAATCCGGTGCTGGCTCCGTGGGCGTCCGCGAGCCGCCCGGCGACCGTCACCGCCGCCGCCTGGCCGAGCGCGACCGAGCCCGTCAGCCAGGTGAACGCCTCGGTCCGGGCGGCCCCCGGCACCAGAGCGTCGACCAGCGTGTAGCCGCTGATCAGGGCCGGAGCGATGGAGAGCCCGACCAGGAGTCCGAGCCCGGCCAGCAGGGGCACCGAGTGCACCGCCCACAGTCCGGACGCGGTCAGGGTCAGTGCCACGTACCCGACGATCAGCCGCCGCCGCGGCCCGCTCTTCCAGGCGATGGCACCGCAGGCGATCCCGGCGAGCATGTTGCCGGCCGCGAAGACGCCGTACAGCAGACCGTTGGCTCCCGGGCGGCCGATCTCCTCGGCGAAGGCGGTCAGCGAGACCTGCATGCCGCCGAAGACCGCGCCGATCCCGAGGAAGGCCACCGCGAGCACCCGTACACCCGGTACGGACAGGGCGGAGGCGTGTCGCTGGGAGGTGCCGGAAGCGGCGTCGCGCACCACCGGCTGGGTGCGGCGCTGCGCGGCGAAGAGCAGCCCGCCGACCAGGGTCAGCGCGGCCTCCGTGATCAGACCGGCCGCCGGGTGCACCCCCGTACACAGCGCGGTGGCGAGCACCGGGCCGATGACGAAGGTGAACTCGTCCGTCACCGATTCGAAGGCGGCCGCGGTGGACAACAGCGGCGAGGCCTCGCGGCCCGGTGCCGCGCCGAGCACGGCCGCCCAGCGGGCCCGCACCATCGGCCCGACCTGCGGGACGGAGGCACCCGTCGGCACGGCTGCCACGAACAGCGCCCACAGGGGCGCGTCCGCCAGCGCGAGCGCCGTCAGCACCGACACGGACGCCGCGTGCACCAGGACGCCCGGCAGCAGCACGGCGCGCTGGCCGAAACGGTCGGCGAGCTTGCCGGTCTGCGGTGCGAACAGGGCCATGGAGACACCGGTCACGGCGGCGACGGCGCCCGCGCTGCCGTACGAGCCGGTGGTGTGCTGGACCAGGAGCACGATGCCGATGGTCAGCATCGCGAAGGGCTGCCGTGCGGCGAAGCCCGGCAGGAGAAATGTCCACGCACCCGGGGTGCGCAGCAACTGCCCGTATCCGGGGCGGTCGGTGACCGTGGACGCCACGGTCCATGCCTTTCTGCCGCCTGGTGGCCGGGCTCCCGCGGGGCGCCCGGCACGGATGGTGCGGGCTCGTTCCTGCGGGTGCTGCCGAGAGCTGTCCTCTTCGCGCGGGACTGCGGTAGATGCCGGGCGCTCAGCAGAGGCGGAGGACGCCACGACCGCCATACGGTCGCGCCAGCTCTGCGTCAGGCAGAGTTGGTCGTTCGGGTTGGTCGATCGGGTTGGTCGTTCGGGTCGACCGGCCCCGTCACAGGGGTCGATCGGGTCCCCTTCATGATACAGGCAGAGGTCCTTGTGCACCTGTGATTGTGCGCAAGGACTCCACCGACACCTCGGATCGTAAGCGCCCTCCCAGGGTGCACGCGCCATGCGTGCACCCTCAGTGGTGCGCCTTCGGTCCGCCCGACTTCCCCCGCCGCTTCACGGATTTCAGCGCGTGCGTCATGTCGTGGACCACATCGTGTCCCGCATGGGACCCGGGGCTCTCGCCGCCGCCACCTCTGCCGCCGGCCCCCAGCCAGCCAGCGAGCTTGCCGCCCTCGCCGACCGCGTGCAGCCGTTCCTCCGCGGCGTCGCGCACCGGGTCGGTGGCGACCACCAGCAGCTCGTCGCCGCGCCGCAGCACGGTCGAGGGCGCCGGTACGAAGCTCTTGCCGTCCCGCACGACGAGGGTGACGGCGGCCCCGGCGGGCAGCCGCAGCTCCCCGACCTCCACGCCGTGCATCTTCGACCGGCCGGGGATCGCCACCGACAGCAGATGGCCGCGCAGCCGCTCCAGCGGTGCCGACTCGATGCCCAGGTCGGCGGCCTCGGCCGGATCGTCGGAGATCTTCAGCGCCTTCGCGAGCCAGGGCAGCGTCGGTCCCTGGATGAGGGTGTAGACGATGACGAGGACGAAGACGATGTTGAAGACGCGGGTGGAGCCCTCGACCCCGGCGACCATCGGGATGGTCGCCAGGATGATGGGCACGGCGCCGCGCAGCCCCGCCCAGGACATGAGCGCCTTCTCCTGCCAGGGCAGCCGGAACGGCGCCAGCGAGATGAAGACCTCCAGCGGACGCGCCACCATGGTCAGCACCAGTCCCACGATGACCGCGGGCCAGAAGTCGTCGTACAGATCGTGCGGCGTGACCAGGAGCCCGAGCAGCACGAACATGCCGATCTGGGCCAGCCAGCCGAGCCCGTCGGCGAAGCCGCGGGTGGCCGGCCAGTGCGGCAGCTTGGCGTTGCCGAGGATCATCGCGGCCAGATAGACGGCGAGGAAGCCACTGCCGTGGGCCAGTGCGCCCGCCGCGTACGCGGACACCGCGATGGCCATCACGGCGATCGGGTAGAGGCCGGAGGCGGGCAGCGCCACATGACGCAGTCCGAACGAGCCGAGCCAGCCGACGGCGATACCCACGGCCGCGCCGATGGCGAGCTCCAGAGCTATCTCGCCGATCAGGACGTACCAGCTGTCCACCGGCCCCCTGGTGGAGAAGGCGACCACCAGGATCACCACGGGGGCGTCGTTGAAGCCGGACTCGGCCTCCAGCACACCGGTGACCCGGGCGGGCAGCGGCACCTTGCGCAGTACGGAGAAGACCGCGGCGGCGTCCGTCGACGAGACGACCGCGCCGATGATCAGCGACTGCCGCCAGTCCAGGCCGACCAGGTAGTGCGCCCCGGCCGCCGTGACGCCCACGCTCACCGCGACGCCGACCAGCGAGAGCATCACCGCGGCGGGCAGCGCCGGTCTGATCTCTTTCCACTTCGTGCCCAGGCCACCCTCGGCGAGGATCACGACGAGTGCGGCGTAGCCGATGACCTGGGTCAGCTCCGCATTGTCGAACTTGACGTCGAAGATGCCGTCCTGCCCTATGGCGATCCCGATGCCGAGGTACAGGAGCAGGCTGGGGAGCCCGCTGCGGGACGAGATGCGCACCGCCGCCACCGCGACGAGCAGAACGAGCGAGCAGACGAGCAGGAGTTCGTTGAGCGTGTGGACAGACAGTGGCCGTTCCTTCCCTGCGTACGCCTGCCGGGTCGATCGACCTTCGGCATCGGCCGTTGGCGGCCGGTACTTCGTTACCTTACCTAATCTTTAACGTTTTCTTGACGCGTTCGAGCGTTCGTACGATCGCTGCGCAATTCGAACCATCCCGATACCGCGTCAGAGCCGTCCCGGCGCTGCGCCTATGGTTGCTCCTGCACTCCCAGGACCACCTGCCCCTCGAAGGACAGCGATGCCCGCCAATACCACCGCCTCTTCCGCCGCCACCGGTTCCGCCGGTGCGAAGACCGGCAGGAAGAAGGGGCGACGTGCCCGCCTGATCGTGATCGTTCTGGTGCTGGCGCTTGTCGCGGGTATCGGTTACGGGGCGTTCTGGTCCGTATCCACCGTGCGGGCCTCGTACCCGCAGACGACCGGGTCGACGAAGCTCGACGGCCTCGACGGCAGCGTCGACGTCAAACGCGACAGCTACGGGATCCCGCAGCTGTACGCCGACTCCGACGCCGACCTCTTCCGCGCCCAGGGCTTCGTCCAGGCGCAGGACCGCTTCTGGGAGATGGACGTCCGCCGTCACATGACGGCCGGCCGGCTCTCCGAGATGTTCGGCTCCGGCCAGGTCGAGACGGACTCCTTCCTGCGCACGCTGGGCTGGCGCAAGGTCGCGCAGGAGGAGTACGACAACGTCCTGTCCGAGGACACCAAGAAGAACCTCCAGGCGTACGCGGACGGCGTCAACGCCTACCTCAAGGGGCGCGACGGCAAGGACATCTCCGTCGAGTACGCGGCCCTCGGCTTCACCAACGACTACAAGCCGACCGAGTGGACCCCGGTCGACTCGGTCGCCTGGCTCAAGGCCATGGCCTGGGACCTGCGCGGCAACATGCAGGACGAGATCGACCGCTCGCTGATGACCGCCCGGCTCGACGCGAAGCAGATCGAGGACCTCTACCCGGCGTACCCGTACGAAAAGCACCGGCCGATCGTGGACCAGGGGGCGATCTCCCCGGTCACCGGCAAGTTCGACCCGGACGCGACCCCGTCCGACTCCATCGGCTCGAACACCATGCAGGGCGCCACCGAGGGCCTGAACACCCAGCTCTCCTCGCTCTCCGACACCCTCGACCAGATCCCGGCGCTGCTCGGCCCGAACGGCAACGGCATCGGGTCCAACTCCTGGGTGGTCTCCGGCGACTACACGACGACCGGCAAGCCGCTGCTCGCCAACGACCCGCACCTGGCGCCGCAGCTGCCCTCGCTCTGGTACCAGATGGGCCTGCACTGCCGCGAGATCACGGCGAAGTGCCAGTACGACACCGCGGGCTACACCTTCTCCGGCATGCCCGGCGTGATAATCGGTCACAACCAGGACATCGCCTGGGGCTTCACCAACCTCGGCGCGGACGTCACCGACCTCTTCCTGGAGAAGGTCTCCGGCGACGGCTACCTGTACGACGGCAAGGTCAAGCCCTTCACCACCCGCGACGAGACCATCAAGGTCGCCGGCGGCAAGGACCGGAAGATCACGGTCCGTGAGACGAACAACGGGCCGCTGGTCTCCGACCGCAGCAGCGAACTGGAGAAGGTCGGCCAGAAGGCCCCCGTCACCAACGCGGCGCCGGACCGGGCCGACGGCTACGCGGTCGCCCTGAAGTGGACCGCGCTGGAACCCGGCAAGTCCATGGACGCGGTCTTCGAGCTCAACCGGGCCAAGGACTTCACCACCTTCCGGGCGGCGGCCGAGCACTTCGAGGTCCCCTCGCAGAACCTCATCTACGCCGACACCAAGAACCACATCGGCTACCAGGCACCCGGCACGATCCCGGTGCGCCTCAAGGGCAACGGCACGATGCCCAGCCCCGGCTGGTCCTCGGACTACGGCTGGAAGAAGGACCCGGTCCCGTTCGACGAGCTGCCCTACGAGTACGACCCGAAGCGCGGCTACATCGTCACCGCCAACCAGGCCGTGATCGACGAGAAGAAGTACCCCCACCTGCTGACCAAGGACTGGGGCTACGGCACCCGCAGCCAGCGGATCGACGACCTGATCCAGTCGAAGATCAAGGGCGGCGGGAAGATCTCGACCGAAGACATGCAGAAGATGCAGATGGACAACACCAGCGAGATCGCCGCGCTGCTGGTGCCCGAGCTGATGAAGATCAATGTCTCGGACAAGAGCGTCCGCGAGGCACAGAAGCTCCTGGAGGGCTGGGACTACACCCAGGAGTCCGACTCGGCCGCGGCCGCGTACTTCAACGCGGTCTGGCGCAACATCCTCAAGCTGGCCTTCGGCAACAAGCTGCCCAAGGAGCTGCGGGTCAAGGGCGAGTGCCTCAACGTGCCCCGGGCCGGCGGTTCGGGCCCGGTCGACGAGCAGGACAGGCTGGTGCGCGAGTGCGGCCGGCGCGACGCGGACTCCGCCCAGCCCGACGGCGGTGACCGCTGGTACCAGGTGGTCGCCGACCTGATGGACGACCGGAACAGCGACTGGTGGAAGGCGCCGAGGAGCGGCCGGGACGAGCCGACCGAGAACCGCGACCAGCTCTTCGCCCGCGCCATGGAGGACGCCCGCTGGGAGCTGACCGCCAAGCTCGGCAAGGACATCACCACCTGGAGCTGGGGCCGGCTGCACCAGCTGACCCTGAAGAACCAGACCCTCGGCACCGAGGGCCCCGGCCTGCTCCAGCGGGCCCTCAACCGCGGCCCGTGGAACCTCGGCGGCGGCGAGGCCGCGGTGAACGCCACCGGCTGGAACGCGGCGGGCGGCTACGAGGTCGTCTGGGTCCCGTCGATGCGGATGGTGGTCAACGTGGGGGACTGGGACAAGTCCCGCTGGATCAACCTCACCGGCGCCTCCGGGCACGCGTTCAGCGCGCACTACACCGATCAGACCGACAAGTGGGTCAACGGTGAACTGCTCGACTGGTCCTACGGCACGAACGCCGTCTCCAAGACGACGACCGACACCCTGACCCTCAAGCCCTAGGGTCCGTCCGACCCTGATCCGCCGGACAGGACAGGTCCTAGCGGCCCTGACGGCCCGTCCGGCGGGTCGTGGCCGGTGTCACCACCACGTCCACGGGGTGGTCGTGCGGTTCCTCCGGGACCCGCGCGACCACCTCGTTCTCGTACAGCAGGACGATCAGCGCCGGACGCGCCCCGGCCGCGGCGAGCCTGGCCAGCACCCGGTCGTAGCTGCCGCCGCCGCGACCGAGCCGCATCCCGCGCCCGTCCACCGCGAGGCCCGGCAGCAGGACCGCGTCCGCCTCCAGGACCGCTTCGGGGCCGAGCCGCGCGCCGTCCGGCTCCAGCAGTCCGCGGCCGGCCCCGACGAGACGGTCGGCTCCTTCGTACGGCGCCCAGTCCAGATCGTTGTCCGCGAGGAGAACCGGCAGCAGCACCCGCACCTCACGGGCGCGCAGCGCGTCCAGCAGTGCGCGGGTACCCGGCTCGCTGCCCACCGAGACGTAGGCGGCGACGGTACGGGCCCCGGACAACTCCGTGAGATCCAGTGCGCCCCGGGACAGAACCACCGCGGCGTTCTCCACGTCTTCCCTGGTCAGAAGGCGCCGTGCGGCCAGCAGTTCACGTCGGAGCTGCGCCTTTCGGGACATCTCTGTGCTCAACGGGCACCCCTGGATCTCTCGCATGTGCATATAGGCGTACAAAGTTAACCGGACCCTCATCTTCCTCACATACACACCGGTTATGGTTCTGCGCATGACTCAGTCGCACCCCAGGATCAGCAAGGCCGTCATTCCGGCTGCGGGGCTCGGTACCCGCTTCCTGCCGGCCACCAAAGCCACTCCCAAGGAGATGCTGCCTGTGGTCGACAAGCCCGCGATCCAGTACGTCGTCGAGGAGGCGGTGACCGCCGGTCTCTCCGACGTACTGATGATCACCGGCCGCAACAAGCGTCCGCTGGAGGACCACTTCGACCGCAATTACGAGCTGGAGTCCGCGCTCACCCGGAAGGGAGACGCCGAACGGCTCAAGAAGGTCCAGGAGTCGAGCGACCTGGCCACCATGCACTACGTGCGGCAGGGCGACCCGCGCGGCCTCGGCCACGCCGTGCTGTGCGCCGCACCGCACGTCGGGGACCAGCCGTTCGCGGTCCTTCTCGGCGACGACCTGATCGACCCGCGCGACCCGCTGCTGGCCCGCATGGTCGAGATCCAGGAGCGCGAGGGCGGCAGCGTCATCGCGCTGATGGAGGTCGCGCCGGAGCAGATCCACCAGTACGGCTGCGCGGCCGTCGAGCCCACCGCCGAAGGCGATGTGGTGCGCATCACCGGCCTCGTCGAGAAGCCCGACCCCGCCGAGGCGCCCAGCAACCTCGCCATCATCGGCCGCTATGTCCTGGACCCCGCCGTCTTCGAGATACTGCGCAGGACCGAGCCGGGCCGCGGCGGCGAGATCCAGCTCACCGACGCGCTCCAGCTCCTCGCCGAGGACGAGAAGGCCGGCGGCCCCGTGCACGGTGTCGTCTTCAAGGGCCGCCGCTATGACACCGGTGACCGGAGCGATTACCTCCGTGCCATTGTCAGACTCGCGTGCGAACGTGAAGACCTGGGCCCGGACTTCAAGACCTGGCTCCGCAGTTACGTCACCGAGGAGATGTAGCACTTTGAGCAGCACGATGTGGTCGGTGGACGAGCACCTGGCAGACATTCTCGAAGCGGTGCGCCCGCTCGAACCCATCGAGCTGCAACTGCACGATGCCCAGGGCTGCGTCCTCGTCGAGGACGTCATGGTGGAGATCGCGCTGCCGCCCTTCGACAACAGCTCGATGGACGGGTACGCGGTCCGCGTCGCCGATGTCGAGGGCGCCGACGAGGAGTTCCCCGCGGTGCTCACCGTCATCGGTGACGTCGCGGCGGGCGATGACGGCCTGCCCGGCGACCGGGCCGTCGGCCCCGGTGAGGCCGCCCGCATCATGACCGGCGCCCCGCTGCCGGCCGGTGCCGAGGCCGTGGTCCCGGTCGAGTGGACCGACGGTGGCACGGGCGGCGGCCCCGCCGACACCATGCGCTCCCTCCGGGACGCCCCGGAGGCCGCGGGCGGCGAGGTCCGGGTGCACCGCCCCGTCGAGGCCCGCGCCCATGTCAGGGCCCGCGGCAGCGACGTCAAGCCGGGCGATCTGGCGCTGGGCGCCGGATCGGTCGTCGGCCCGCCGCAGATCGGCCTGCTCGCCGCGATCGGCCGGTCGACGGTGAAGGTGCGGCCCCGGCCGCGCGTCGTCGTCATCTCCACCGGCAGCGAACTGGTCCAGCCCGGCGAGGAACTGACCGGCGGCCAGATCTACGACTCGAACAGCTTCGCGCTCACGGCCGCGGCCAAGGACGCCGGAGCAATCGCCTACCGGGTCGGCGCCGTCACCGACGACGCCGATACGCTCCGCGCCACCATCGAGGACCAGCTGATCCGCGCCGACATCGTCGTCACCACCGGCGGCGTCAGCGTCGGCGCGTACGACGTCGTCAAGGAAGCCCTGGCCTCGGTGGGCGACGAGGACGAACCGGGCAGCGGCATCGACTTCCGCAAGCTCGCCATGCAGCCGGGCAAGCCGCAGGGCTTCGGCTCGATCGGCCCCGACCACACACCGCTGCTGGCTCTGCCGGGCAACCCCGTCTCGTCGTACATCTCCTTCGAGCTGTTCGTACGGCCCGCGATCCGCGCCCTGATGGGTCTGCCGGATGTGAACCGCCCCGCCGTCCGGGCCGTGCTGAAGACGGACAAGGCACTCTCCTCGCCGTCCGGCAGGCGCCAGTTCCTGCGCGGTACGTACGACGCGGAGGCCGGCACGGTCACCCCCGTCGGCGGTTCCGGGTCGCATCTGATCGCCGCACTCGCGCAGGCGGACGCGCTCATCGTGCTGCCCGAGGACGTCACCTCCGCCGAGCCCGGCACGGACACCGAGGTGGTCCTGCTCCGCTGATCGCCGGGCGGTGGCGGTACGGTGTCTGCCGCTGTGCCTTCCCGGGGACACCCCCGGGCCCCCGGCCCGCACCCCGGTGCGGGCCGAGCGGGCAACCGGCGCCCTACCGCGAGGCGGAGTTAGTTGAGTACGCAGAACAGGCTGACGCACATCGACGAGGCGGGCGCGGCCCGCATGGTCGACGTCTCGGAGAAGGACGTCACCGCGCGGGTGGCCCGTGCCAGTGGCCGGGTCCTCGTCTCGCCGCGCGTCGTCGAGCTGCTCCGCGGCGAAGGAGTCCCCAAGGGCGACGCCCTCGCCACCGCCCGTATCGCCGGGATCATGGGCGCCAAGCGCACCCCCGACCTGATCCCGCTCTGCCACCCGCTGGCCGTCTCCGGCGTCGAGGTCGGCCTGGGCGTCGCCGACGACGCGGTGGAGATCACGGCCACCGTGAAGACCACGGACCGCACCGGCGTCGAGATGGAGGCCCTGACCGCCGTCTCCGTCGCCGCGCTCACCGTGATCGACATGATCAAGGCGGTCGACAAGGCGGCGGTCATCACGGACGTACGGGTCGAGTCGAAGTCGGGCGGCAAGTCCGGCGACTACCGGCGCACCGAGGCGGACGGAGCGGACGCGTGACGGCGCCCGGGGCGTCACCGGCCCCGTCCCCCTACCGCGCCCTGGTGGTCACCGCCTCCAACCGCGCCTCGGCCGGCGTCTACGCCGACAAGGGCGGCCCCCTGATCTCCGAGGCGCTCAAGGACCTCGGCTTCGCCGTCGACGGACCGCAGGTCGTGCCGGACGGCGACCCGGTCGAACAGGCCCTGCGCGCCGGAGCGGCCGCCGGGTACGACGTCATCGTCACGACCGGCGGTACGGGCATCTCGCCCACCGACCGCACCCCCGAGGCCACCCGCCGCGTCCTCGACCACGAGATCCCCGGCATCCCCGAGGCGATCCGCGCCGAGGGCCGCGACAAGGTCCCCACCGCCGCGCTCTCCAGGGGCCTCGCGGGCGTCGCGGGCCGCACGCTCATCGTGAACCTGCCGGGCTCCACCGGCGGGGTGCGCGACGGCCTCGCCGTCCTCGCCCGTCTGCTGGTGCACGCCGTCGACCAGTTGCGCGGCGGCGATCACCCCCGACCGGGGAGCCCGAGCTGAACGTCTCGACCTGGCCGGTGGTCCTCAGCGACGGCGAGATCGTGCTCCGTCCGATCAAGCTGCGCGACCAGCGCATGTGGCGCGAGGTCAACCGGCGCAACCGTGACTGGCTGCGCCCCTGGGAGGCGACCGTGCCGCCGCCCGCCCCGGGCGGACCGGTGGCCCAGCGCCCCACGTACCGTCAGATGGTCCGTCATCTGCGCGCCGAGGCCAACGCGGGCCGGATGCTGCCCTTCGCCATCGAGTACGAGGGCCGGCTGGTCGGTCAGCTGACGGTCGCCGGGATGACCTGGGGCTCGATGTGCTCGGGCCATGTCGGCTACTGGGTCGACCAGGATGTGGCCGGTCGCGGTGTGATGCCGACCGCGGTCGCCCTCGCCGTCGACCACTGCTTCCGCACGGTCGGGCTGCACCGCATCGAGGTGTGCATTCGGCCGGAGAACGGGCCCAGCAGAAGAGTCGTGGAGAAACTGGGATTCCGCGAGGAAGGCCTGCGCCCGCGCTATCTCCACATCGACGGTGCCTGGCGGGACCATCTGATCTACGCGCTCACCGCGGAGGAAGTGCCCGACGGACTGCTCCGGCGCTGGCACCGGGCACGACCAGGAACGCCACGGGAAATAAAATAAGTGTTCGATATTGATCGGCAGTTGACCGATGGCGAACGCACAAACACCCATGGCTGATCTGAACAATCACAAAAAAAGTCCGTGATATCAGCCGGATCGTGCGACACACCGGGCCAATTGGCGGATGCCCCCGCGCAAACCCCTCTACGGTGTGAGACGTGAGCAGCAGCGGCCTCATCTACGCAGTCATCGTCGGGGCCTGGGCCGCCTACCTGGTGCCGATGTGGCTCCGCAGGCAGGACGAGCTCAACGAAGCCCGTCCGACGGAACGCTTCAGCACCGCCATCCGGCTGCTTTCCGGACGGGCGGCGATGGAGCGCCGGTACGCCAAGGACCTGCGGGAGCGCACTGCCGAGGAGGCGGAGCCCGACGCCGACCCGGACGTCGCCACGGACCGAATGGACTCCGTGGACGTCCGGGCCTTCGCCGCGCCCGACGCGCATACCGAAGCCCGGGTGCACGACCCGGCGCGCGCGTCCGAGCGCACGGCCGGGGAGCGTCCCGGACCGGCACGGGCACAGGCGCCGTCCTCCGCGCGGCGCGCACGCCCGCGTCCGGGCGGAACGGACGCCGAGCGTGTCCGGCGGGCCCAGCGCCTCCAGGTCCTCGCGCGCCGTCGGCGCACCACCGTCGTCCTCTTCCTGGCCTTCACCCTCGGTGCGGTCGTCGCGGCGGTCGGCGGCCTCCACTTCCTCTGGGCACCCGCCGTTCCGGCCGTGCTGCTGAGCACGTACATCGTGCATCTGCGGACCCAGGAGCGGCGCCGGTTCGCCTTCACCATGGACCGGCGCCGGGCCGAGGTGGCGGCGCAGCATCTGCGCGAGAACCGTCCCCGCAGGCACCAGCCGGCCGCGGCGGCCCCCGCCGAGCCCGACGAGGAGCCCGAAGCGCGCCGCCCCGAGCCGGAGCCCGCGCCCGCGGTCTCCCCGCAGGAGGCCGGCCGCCGCGCCCTGGTCGAGCAGACGGACCACGCGGAGTGGGTCGACCAGCAGCGCGAACGCGGCCGGGTCCAGGGCGAGAGTTGGGAGCCGGTCCCGGTCCCGCTGCCGACCTACGTCACCGCCCCGGTCGCCCCGCGCGCCACGGGTGGCGTCGAGGTCGGCAACCCGGAGACGTGGAGCGCGGCCCGCTCCAGCGCTGCCGAGCCGACCCAGACGGGCACCTCGCACCCCGTGGCACCCCCGGTCGACCCGGCGCCGCGTCAGCGCACCAACCAGTCCCGCCGCACCCGCGACCGGGGCCGGACGCCGCTCTTCGACCAGTACGAGGACGGGGAACGACCCCGAGCCGCCAACGAGTGAGCCCGTCCCGGGCCCCGCTGCGTCCCCGCCTCGGCTGACCAGCACGGACCAGATTTCCGAGCACCCCGTTCGGGGTGCTAGAGTTTCACTCGTTGCAAGGGCCTGTGGCGCAGTCTGGTAGCGCACCTCGTTCGCATCGAGGGGGTCTGGGGTTCAAATCCCCACAGGTCCACCGCACACACGAGATCCCGTCCGATCGAAAGATCGGACGGGATCTCGTCGTTTGGGGGCCCGCTTTCCGCGAAGGGCCGTGCAGCGAAGAATGTGCGGCGAATCGGCTCACGGATCGTCAGTGGCGGTGGGCCGCCCACAGCCAGGCGACGTCGATCACCGCGATGGCGCCCCAGATCCAGCAGATGGCGGCAATGCCGCCCGGCGCGAGTGCCGTTGCGAGGGCGCCGAGGGCGACCGTGCCCAGCACGACCCGGGCGCCGCGCCCCGCGGTGAGGGCCGTGCGCAGCGGGCCCCGCTCCGTCAGGCGGTCGGACAGGTAGGCGTCGAAGGCCTCGGCCACCTGGTCGTCGATCTCGTCCCGCGTCCGGGCGTCCAGCGAATCAGACATGGGTACCCCCGAACCCCGGCGCCCGATGGCGCCTCCCGGGTCAACGTAATCATTGCAGAGAGATTCTGCAAACAGTCTCTGCAGCGATTGCAGAGAACCTCTGCACTATGCTGGCGGACGTGGTCGAGCGTCCCGAGACGAGAGTGCTCACCGGCCCGGACCTCAAGGCCTTCTACAAGGCGCTGTCCAACCCGGTGCGCCGCGACATCCTGAGCTATCTCGGCGAACACGGCGAAGCGAACTCCACCGGCGTCGCCAAGGCCCTCGGCGAGTCCACCGGTACCACCAGCTACCACCTGCGCAAGCTCGCCGAGCTGAATCTGATCGCGGAGATCGAGGAGCGTTCCACCGGGCGGGAGCGCTGGTGGAAGTCGCTCATGACGAACATCTTCACGCCGCCCGGCCTGGAGATGACCGAGGACGAGCGCGAGGCCGCCGTGAAGCTCGGCGCGCTCAAGATGACCCATGACCTGAACCTGGTCGTGAAGGCGTACGCCGGTTACGACGCCTCGGCGGGGTGGAACCAGATCTACCGAGCCGGGCTGCGGATGACGAAGGAGCAGGTCGCCTCGTTCGCCGAGGAGTACCAGGCGCTGCTGCACAAGTACACGAACCCGCCCGGCGAAGACCCGCCGGACACACGTCAGATGGCCGTACGCCTGGTGATGCTGCCCGACGACGGGGGCAGGGCCGCGCCGCCGCCGTGGGAGGAGTGACGGCGGGGGCCTTCGAGCGGTGTCGGCGGGGCCAACTACGCTGGCGGTGCTCGCCTGTTCCGTGTGTGCTGCCGGGGGTGTTCCCGCGTCAGGCCGAGTTCTCAGCTGCTCGTGATTTTCCGTACGGAGGAGCGTCCCTGTGAAAGCCGGCATGCCCAGGCCCCAGATCGACACCAGCAAGCCCCACCCCGCGCGCGTCTACGACTGGCTGCTGGGCGGCAAGGACAACTACCCGGTCGATCAGCAGGTGGCGGAGAAGCTGCCCGAGGAGGCGCGGGGCAACGCGGCGCGGAACCGGGCCTTCATGCACCGGGCCTCCGCCTGGCTGGCCCGCAGCGGGGTCGACCAGTTCCTCGACATCGGCACCGGCATCCCCACGGAACCCAATCTGCACCAGGTCGTCCAGGGCATCACGCCGTCCGCCCGGGTCGTCTACGCGGACAACGACCCGATCGTCCTGCGGCACGCGGAGGCGCTGCTGATCAGCAGGCCGGACGGCATCACCGACTACCTCCACGCGGATGTGCGCCGGCCCGAGGTGATCCTCGAACACGCCCGTGAGCTGCTCGACTTCGACCGGCCCATCGCGCTCTCCCTCATCGCGCTCCTGCACTTCCTGCCGGACGACGAGGACCCGTACGGCCTCACCCGCACCCTCGTCGACGCGCTCCCCGCAGGCAGCTTCCTGGTGCTCTCGCACGGCACGGCCGACCAGCACCCGGAGCTCAAGCAGGAGACCGAGACCGCGTACAAGAAGGGGGCGATCCCGCTGCGGATGCGTACCCGGAGCGAGGTCGAGCCCTTCTTCGACGGGCTGGACCTGGTCGAGCCGGGACTGGTCTTCGCCACGGAGTGGTACCGCGAGGAGCCCGCGCCGGTGCGGGAGCGCAGCGGCTTCTACGTGGGCGTCGGCCGGGTGCGCTGAGCCGTCGGGGGAACGCCTCCGGGACCGATGGGTCCGGGGCGGTGCGGCAGTCCTGCTTCTGGGCGTACGAGCGAGAAGGTGGACCGATGAGCAATCTGCGCGATCTCCTGGAGAAGCACGTCGGCGACGGAACGGCGCCGGGAGCCGTGGGCCTGGTGGCCCGTGGCGACCGGGTCGAGGTGGCGGCGGTCGGCTCCGCCGATGCGGGCGGTACGGCCGCGATGGCCAGGGATTCGATCTTCCGCATCGCCTCGATGACCAAGCCCGTCACCGCCGCGGCGACCATGATGCTGGTCGAGGAGGGCCGGATCGCACTGGACGAACCGGTGCGGCAGTGGCTGCCGGAGCTGGCGGCACCGGAGGTGGTCCGTACGCCCGCTTCCCCGGTCGACGACGTGGTGCCCGCCGAGAAGGTCATCACCGTGGCCGATCTGCTCACCTCCCGGGCCGGGTACGGCTTCCCGTCGGACTTCTCGCTGCCCGCGGTCGGGCTGCTGTTCAGCGAGCTGAAGCAGGGATCGCTGCAGCCCCAGGCCATCGAGGAGCCGGACGCGTGGATGGCCACGCTGTCCCGTATCCCGCTGCTCGACCAGCCGGGCGAGGCATGGCTGTACAACACCTGCTCCGACATCCTCGGCGTGCTGATCGCCCGGGTCTCGGACCGGCCGTTGCCCGAGTTCCTGGCGGAGCGGCTGTTCGAGCCACTGGGCATGGCCGACACCGGATTCGCCGTGCCGGCCGACAAGGCCGACCGGTTCACCAGCTACTACCGCACCGCCCCGGAGGGCGGCGGCCTCCAGCTGGTCGATGCCCCGGACGGGCAGTGGAGCAGCGTGCCCGCGTTCCCGTCCGGCACCGGCGGGCTGGTCTCGACCGCCGACGACTGGTACGCCTTCGCCCGGATGCTGCTCGCGGAGGGGAACCCGGAAGGGAGCCCCGGCGGGCGCCGGCTGTTGTCGGCCGAGTCGGTGCGGTTGATGACCACCGACCATCTGACGCGGGCGCAGCGCGAGCGCAGCACGTTGTTCCTGGAGGGGCAGGGCTGGGGCTACGGCGGTTCGGTCGACGTCGAGGCCATCGAGCCCTGGAACGTACCGGGACGCTACGGCTGGGTGGGCGGCACGGGTACGGCGGGACACCTCACGCCGTCCACCGGCGCGGTCGCCGTCCTGCTGACCCAGCTGGAAATGGCCGGACCGACCCCGCCCACGCTGATGCGAGAGTTCTGGAAGTACGCGGCCGACGCCTGAGAGGCCGCTACCGCAGCGGCTTGGCGAAGCAGCGGCTGCTCTCGTACATGCGGTAGTGGCCGAACTTCTCGCACGGGGCGTAACCGCTGGACGCGTACAGCGCGATGGCCTCGGGCTGCTTGTCCCCGGTCTCCAGCACCATGCGGACCCGGCCCGCCGCCCGCGCGTCGGCCTCCAGCGCGGCCAGGATGCGGCGGGCCAGTCCGTTGCCGCGGCCCTCGGGTATCACGAACATCCGCTTGAGCTCGGCGTCGCCGTCCGAGTAGCCCTCGTCGTTCCGGTCCTGGGTGCGCCAGCCGCCGGTGGCGACGGGGCGGTCGCGCGCGTCGTAGGCGAGCAGATACAGACCGTTCGGCGGCTCGAACATCGAGGGGTCGAGCGGTGTGACATCGCCCTCGTCCCCGTACCGCTCGGCGTATTCGAGCTGCACCTGGTCGTTGAGTTTGACGGCGTCGGGGTGGTCGAAGGGCCGAGGGTGGATATTCATACGGATGATGGTACGTGTATGCGGTTCGTGAATGTCGGTATCGTGCCGGGATGCTGACTGTGACCTCCGTCAATGTGAACGGGCTCCGTGCCGCCGCCAAGAAGGGCTTCGCCGAGTGGCTGGCCCGGACCGAAGCCGATGTGATCTGCCTCCAGGAGGTGCGGGCCGAGCCGCAGCAGCTGCCCGAGGAGGTGCGTGAGCCGGAGGGCTGGCACACCGTGCACGCGCCGGCGGCCGCCAAGGGGCGGGCCGGGGTCTCCCTCTACTCGCGACGTGCGCCCGAGCGCGTGCAGATCGGGTTCGGCGGCTTCGGGGACGCCGGGAGCGAGGAGTTCGACGCGAGCGGGCGCTACGTCGAGATCGACCTGCCGGGTGTCACGGTCGCGAGCCTGTATCTGCCCTCCGGCGAGGTCGGGACCGAGAAGCAGGACGAGAAGGAGCGGTTCATGGCCGCGTTCCTCCCGTATCTGAAGGGCCTGAAGAAGCGGGCCGCGGCCGACGGCCGCGAGGTGGTGGTCTGCGGCGACTGGAACATCGCCCACCAGGAGGCCGACCTGAAGAACTGGAAGGGCAACAAGAAGAACTCCGGCTTCCTCCCCGAGGAGCGGGAGTGGCTGACCCGGGTCTTCGACGAGGCCGAGTACGTCGATGTCGTACGGGCGCTGCACCCCGGCGAGGAGGGGCCGTACTCGTGGTGGTCCTACCGCGGGCGGGCCTTCGACAATGACACCGGCTGGCGCATCGACTACCAGGTGGCGACGCCGGGGCTGGCCGGGCGCGCGGTGAAGGGCTGGGTCGAGCGGGCCGCGACGCACGCCGAGCGGTGGAGCGACCACGCGCCGGTGACGGTGGTCTTCGAACAGTAGAGCGTGCGAACGCGGGGAGTGCCGGGCGGCTCGATCCGGGCAGTATCCCGGCGTGCGATCAAGAGCGCCGGTCCGGCAGCCGCCTTCGTGTGACCGTCCGTCAGGGTTCGGGGTTCCGCGGCGGCTCGTCGGTGTTCTCGCGGCGCAGCCGCCGGTCCAGGGCCATGGAGAGCTCGGCGTCCACCACCGCGCGGGCCAGTGGCCGGAGTTGGGGCGGTTCGGCCTCGTCGCCGTGGTTCTCCAGGACGCCCACGAAGAGTTCGGCGAGCGCGTCGGCGTGCTCGCGGACGCGGCGGCCGGCCGCGAGGACCGTGGCGAGCGGCACCCCTTCCCGTACCAGCTCGGACGAGACCTCCAGCAGGCGGCGGCTGATGTGGACGATCTCGTCGCCGTCGGTGGCGAGATAGCCCAGGTCGAGGGCGGCGGCCAGGTTCTCCGCGGTGGTCTCGCCCTCGAAGTAGTCCGCGAGCTGCTCGGGTGTGAGGCGTACCGGGGTCTCCTCGGTCGGCTCGCCCAGGCCCAGCACCTCGGCGACATCGCGACCGCTCTCGAAGGTGCGGGCGAGATCGGCGATGCCGGTGAGGGTGTGGCCGCGTTCCAGCAGGCCCGTGATGGTGCGCAGCCGGGCCAGATGGTGGTCGTCGTACCAGGCGATGCGCCCCTCGCGGCGGGGCGGCGAGATCAGTCCGCGCTCCCGGTAGAAACGCACGGTCCGCACGGGGATGCCGGCCTCCTTGGCCAGCTCCTCCATGCGGTATTCGCGGTGCTCGCGTCCGTCAGCCACACCCGCACCCTATGTTGTACCGCCGGTAACTTTCCCTTGCCGTACCCCTACCCATCGGTACGGAGCTGCTCTACTCTCCCAACAATGCCAGTGATTGCTGGCAGAGTCGTGTGACGTACCGCGGGAGGCGGCAGCATGGCCCAGCACGAGCACGTACGAGTGGCGGTGATCGGATCCGGATTCGGGGGCCTCGGGGCCGCGGTCCGGCTGCGCCGCGAAGGCATCACGGACTTCGTCGTCCTGGAGCGGGCCGAATCCGTCGGCGGCACCTGGCGCGACAACAGCTACCCGGGCTGCGCCTGCGACGTACCGTCCCACCTCTACTCGTTCTCGTTCGCACCCAACCCCGAGTGGCCGCGCACCTTCTCCGGGCAGGAGCACATCCGCGCCTACCTGGAGCATGTGGCGGACACCTTCGGGCTGCGCCCGCACCTCAGGCTGGGCCATGAAGTGACGGTCATGCGCTGGGACCGCGAAGAGCTGCGCTGGGCCATCGAGACGGCGAACGGGGCCTCCTTCACCGCCGATGTCGTCGTCTCCGCGAGCGGTCCGCTCTCCGACCCGAAGACGCCGGACATCCCCGGTCTCGCCGACTTCCCCGGCAAGGTCTTCCACTCGGCCCGCTGGGACCACGACGCCGATCTGACCGGCAAGCGCGTCGCCGTGATCGGCACCGGCGCCTCCGCCATCCAGATCGTGCCCGCGATCCAGCCGAAGGTCGGCAGCCTGACGCTCTTCCAGCGCACCCCTCCCTGGGTCATGCCGCGCATGGACCGGAAGATCAGCGGCGCCGAGCGCCGGCTGCACCGGGCACTGCCCATCACCGGCACCGTGCGCCGCGGACTGCTGTGGGGCATACGGGAGTTGCAGGTCAGCGCCTTCACCAAGCACCCGGGTGAGCTGGGCGTGGTCGAGAAGATAGCCAAGGCCAACATGGCGCGGGCCATCAAGGACCCCGCGCTGCGGGCCAAGCTGACTCCCTCGTACCGCATCGGCTGCAAGCGCATCCTGCTCTCCAGCGCCTACTACCCGGCGCTCGCGAAGCCCAACGTGGACGTGGTCGCCTCCGGCCTGGCCGAGGTGCGCGGCTCCACGCTCGTCGCCTCCGACGGTACGGAGACCGAGGTCGACGCGATCGTCTTCGGCACCGGCTTCCACGTCACCGACATGCCGATCGCCGAGCGCGTGGTGGGCGCGGACGGCATCACGCTCGCCGATTCCTGGAAGGACGGCATGCAGGCGCTGCGCGGCGCCAGTGCCGCCGGCTTCCCCAACTGGATGACGATCATCGGCCCCAACACCGGGCTCGGGAACTCCTCGATGATCCTGATGATCGAGTCCCAGCTGAACTACATGGCCGACTACCTGCGCCAGCTGAACGTGCTGGGCGGACGGGTCGCACTCGACGCGCGGGCCTCGGCGGTCGGGGCCTGGAACCGCCGGGTCCAGGAGCGGATGAAGCGCACCGTGTGGAACACCGGCGGCTGCAACAGCTGGTACCTGGACGCCAACGGGCGCAACACCACCGTCTGGCCGGGCACCACCGCCGAATTCCGCAAGGCGACACGGTCGGTCGACCTCTCGGAGTACGAGGTCGTACGCGTCCCGAAGCGGGCCACCGCCGCCGCGGCGAAGGCCGTCGCCGAGGAGGTCGTGGGATGAGCCGGCTGCTGCGGCGCGACGGCGCCCCGCCGGTCCCCGCGCGGGAGCTGACCGCGCTCTCCGCCGACGGCGCCCGGATCCATGTCGAGGTGCACGGGCGGGACGGCGCCCCCGCGGTGGTCCTCGCGCACGGCTGGACGTGCAGCACCCGATTCTGGGACGCGCAGATCCGGGACCTCGCGGCGGACCACCGGGTCGTCGTCTACGACCAGCGGGGCCACGGCCGTTCGCCCGCCGTCGGCCGCGAGGGATACAGCACCGACGCCCTCGCCGACGACCTCGAAGCGGTACTGGCCGCCACCCTCGCACCGGGTGAGAAGGCCGTGCTCGCCGGGCATTCCATGGGCGGCATGACGATCATGGCGGCCTCGCGGCGGGCCGGGCTGCGCGAGCACGCGGCGGCCGTACTGCTGTGCAGCACCGGCAGTTCGCGGCTGGCCGCCGAGTCGCTGGTGGTGCCGGTCCGGGCCGGGGCCGTGCGGACCCGGATGACCCGCGCGATCCTCCGTGCGAAGGCCCCGCTCGGACCGGTCACACCGGTTTCCCGGCGGATACTCAAGTACGCGACGATGGGAGCGGGCTCCGCCCCTGACCGGGTGGACGCCTGCGCCCGGATCGTGCACGCCTGCCCGCGGGGCGCCAGGGCGCCCTGGGGTCACGTCCTCGCGGAGCTCGATCTCGACGCGGGTGTACGGGAGTTGCGGGTGCCCGCGGCCGTGATCGCGGGTACGGAGGACCGGATGACGCCGCCCGCGCAGGCCCGCGCCCTCGCGGCGGCGCTGCCCGACTGCCTCGGGCTCACCGAGCTGACGGGCATGGGCCACATGACGCCGGTGGAGGCACCGGAGGCGGTCACGGCGAAGATCCGGGAACTCGTCGCCGGGCACCTCCCGGCGGGCACGGACGCAGGCACGGACGGTACGGCCGAGAAGGAGGAGGTCGCATGAGCGACAGGCGGAGTCTCGAAGGACAGGTCGTCGTCGTCACGGGCGCGGCACGTGGTGTGGGCGAGCTGCTGGCCCGCAAGCTCTCGGCGCGCGGCGCGAGGCTCGCGCTGGTCGGCCTGGAGCCGGACGAGCTGAAGAAGGTCTCCGAGCGGCTGCACTCGGAGAGCGACCACTGGTTCGCGGACGTCACCGACCACGAGGCGATGGCGCGGGTCGCCCAGGAGGTCAAGGCGCGGTTCGGGAAGATCGACGTCGTCGTCGCCAACGCCGGGGTCGCCTTGGGCGGACCGTTCGTCGACTCGGACCCCGAGGCGTGGCGGCGGGTCATCGAGGTCAATCTGATCGGCGGCGCGGTGACCGGGCGGGCCTTCCTGCCGGTGCTCATGGAGAGCCGCGGCTACTTCCTCCAGATCGCCTCCCTCGCGGCGATGACACCGGCGCCGATGATGACCGCGTACTGCGCGTCCAAGTCGGGCGTGGAGGCCTTCGCGCACAGCCTGCGGGCCGAGGTCGGATACCGGGGCGTGAAGGTCGGGGTCGGCTATCTGTCCTGGACCGACACGGACATGGTGCGGGGCGCCGACCAGGACGACGTGATGCGGGAACTGCGGCAGCGGCTGCCCTGGCCCGCGAACCGCACGTATCCGCTGGGTCCCGCGGTCGACCGGATCGTGGCCGGGATCGAGCGCCGGTCCCCGCATGTGTACGCGCAGTGGTGGCTGCGCGGGATGCAGTCCGTGCGGGGCTGCCTGCCCTCGCTGATAGGGGTCGTCGGACAGCGGGAGGTCCGCAGGTTCGGGTCCCGGCTGGACGGCGTGAGCAAGGGACTGGTGGGCGCCGGGGGCGCCGCTGACCAGGACGCGAGGGCGGCGACTACGCAGCGTAAGTGATCGACATGCGGTGGGTGCCGGGGCCTGCGACGCTGAACGAGGTCCTCACGGACCGCCCCCAAGCACCCACTAGGAGTGAACAGCATGGGTATTGCAGACCAGTTCAAGGACAAGGCGCAGGAGCTCGCCGACCAGGCGAAGAAGAAGGCCGGCGAGGGCCGCAGCCAAGGCCAGGAGCGGACGCGCACCGAAGGCCAGGAGCGGATGCGCACCGAGGGCCGGGAGCGGACGCAGGCCGCGTCCGAGCGGGCCTCGAAGACGTCGCAGCAGGGCCGTGACAAGGCCCGGGGCGCCGCGGACGAGCTCCGCGAGCGCCGCGACCGCTGACGGTCGCATCGCGACACTGCGCGTTGTCTGTGAGGGGCGTGCCCGGATATCCGGGCACGCCCCTTCCGCGTGGCGCGGACCGGGACTTCCGGCGGCCCCGGTCTCAGCTTCCGGCCGGGTGCACCAGGTCGCCCGGGTCGGTGTTCGCCCCGCACAGCACCACGGCGACCCGCTCGCCCTCGCCCGGCCGGTAGCCGCCGCCCGGTGCGGTGAGCGCGGCCAGCGCGGTGGCGGCGGCGTGCTCGACGGCGACGCGGCGGTGGTCCCACAGCGCCTGGCGGGCGCGGACGATCTCCCCGTCCGGTACGAGGACGGAGCGGACGTCGTTCTCGCGCACGGCGTGCAGGGCCAGGGCGGTGGCACGCCGGGCGCCGAGGGCGTCGACGGCGACCGAGTCGACCGGGACGTCGACCGGGCGGCCGGCCTCCATGGCGGCGTTCAGTGCCCGGCTGTTCTCCGGCTCGACGGCGACCGTGCGGATTCCGTGCTGCCGGGCGGCGGTGGCGACGCCCGCGAACAGACCGCCGCCGCCGACCGAGACCACCACGGTGTCCAGGCCGGGGATCCGGGCGTGGATCTCCTCCAGCAGGGTGCCGGCCCCGGCGGCGATCAGCGGGTGGTCGTAGGCGTGCGCGGCGAGCGCGCCGGACGAGGCCGCGAACTCCTCGCACGCTTCGAGGGCCTCGGCGTACTCCGCGCCGACCAGTCGCACATCCGCCCCGAAGCCGCGCAGCTTGGCCACCTTCACCGCCGGGGCGACGCTCGGCAGGAACACCGTGGCCCGTACGCCCTGCTGCTGGGCGGCCCACGCACAGGCCAGCCCGGCGTTGCCGCCGGAGGCGATGGTCACCCCCGCGTCCGGCAGGGTGCCCGCCTCGCGGTGGGCCTGGATGAAGTTCTGCGCGCCGCGCGCCTTGAAGGAGCCGGTGTACTGCATGTACTCCAGCGCGTACCAGAGTTCGTAGGGCTGCTCGGGCCGCTCGGGCCGCTCGACGGGTGTGACGGTGACCGGGCGGATGTGCCCGGTGGTCCGGTCGGTGGCGGCTTTGATGTCGTCGTACGTGAGCTGGTCCACGTTGTTGCTCCTGCCGGGAGTCGGGCCGGGAGGCCGGGATGGTGCGGGTACTAGTTTCGCGGAAGCGGCTTCTGACCTGGGCGTCACGGGGGCCCGGAACCGAGCAGCGCAAAGGCTCCGTACACCCCCGACGCGAGCGCCGCCACGCCCACGACCACCGCCGGAACCATCCTTCGCCGGGCGCCCGCCAGGGCCACCGCAGCCGGCAGCAGCAACGGAAACGCGGGCATCATCAGCCGGGGCCTGGAGCCGAAGTAGCCGGACCCGATCAGTGAGATCACGACCACCACGACGCAGTAGACGATCACGGGCAACGGTTGGCGCGGCCGTTGCCGTACGCACAGCCACACCACCCAGAAGAGGAGGGCGAAGGCTGCGCACAGTCCGAGTCCCGCGAAGACGTTGCGGCCGAACTGTTCCACCACGAAGGCGGCCAGCGCCGCCCCTCCGTCGATCCGGTTGTTCCAGGCTGCCTGGACATCGAAGTACGCGAACGGGTTCCTCTCCCGCACGGCCACGAAGACGATGTACGACAGCCAGCCCAGCGGGGCCAGACAGACACCCACCGCCATCCGCCGGTGTGTCCGGAGCGGTTCGTCTCCGCCCCGCGCGGTGACCAGCCGCCACATCGCAGTGACGCCGATCGCCGCGATCAGCGCGGCCGCGACCGGCCGGGTGAGCCCGGCACCGACGCACAGCACACCCGCTGTGATCCATCTGTCGGTCAGAACGGCGTACAGCGCCCAGGCCGCCAGCGCCGTGAACAACGTCTCGGTGTACGCCATGGACTGCACGAACGCCGTCGGGTACGCCCCCCAGAACACGGCCAGCAGTATTCCCGCCCGGCGCCCGTACAGCCGCGCGCCCACGGCGAAGATGCCACCGGCGGCGACGAGCGAGGCGAGCCAGGAGATCAACAGGCCCGCACCGGCTATGCCGAGGGGCGGGAACAGGGCGGACAGTCCCCGCTCCAGCGCGGGCAGGAGCGGGAAGAAGGCCAGATCGGAGTGGAAGGTGCCGTCCGGGAGCCGGACCCCGTAGCCGTATCCGTGTTCGGCGATCCGCTGGTACCAGACCGAGTCCCAGCGGCCCGTCAGCCGGTGCATTCCGTCCTTGCCGGTGACGGAGGCGGTGATCAGGAGGATCGCGATACCGGTGAGCCGTACGGCGACGTAGCCCAGCAGCGCGGGCGCGGCGTAGCGGAGTGCATCCGCCGGCGAACGGGACGCGGAACCTGGCCGCAGGGCGGCGGCCCATGAGGGGGGTACGGCCTTGGTCTCGGGCATGCTCGAAAGTATGCCCGGGGCGCTGCGGCGGGGTCAGGGCGCCTTGACGGCCTCGACGAACGGCGTCCAGGCGGACGCGGCGATGACGAGCGCCGGGCCTTCGGGACGCTTGGAGTCGCGGACGGGGACGAGGTCTTGGTGGCCGTCCGCGACTTCGAGGCAGTCGCCGCCGGAGGTGTTGCTGTAGCTGCTCCTACGCCAGATCGCGGTGCTCAAGTCGATTGGGGTGCACGCCATTTCGGTAGTCCTCTGCCGCTTTCTCGATCATGGCGAGGGACACCTCCGGCGGCAAGGCGGTGGCCCTCAGCAGATCGTACGACCTCCGATACTGCTTCACGAGGCCCGGATCATCGACGGTAACACCGTGGTGCTGGCCCTCCGTGTAGGCGAACGGAGGGGCGTCCGCGAAGTCCAGAACCAAGGCGTTGCCCTGCATGAGGGGGTGCGCTCCCGCGTTCCACGGAATGATCTGCGTAAAGATTCGGCCGCGCCTGGTGAGCTCGGCGATGTGGTCGAGCTGCTCGGCCATCTGCTGCGACGGCACGATCGGCAGACGCAGCAGGGACTCGCTCAGGATGTTCCAGTACTGCGGGGTCCGATGGTTCTTCTCGAAGAGTTGTGCCCGTGCCAGCCGCGCATCGATCTTGGCATCGATCTCTTCCGGCAGATCCGGCGTCCGTTCGGCGCGGAACAGGGAACGTGCGTAGGGCTCTGTTTGGAGCAGGCCAGGGAAGACCGTCGGAGACCACTGCTCGATGGTCTCGGCGCGCTTCTCCGCGTCCAACACGCGCTCGAAATACTCCGCGTGCCCCTTGCGCCGGGCCTTCCGCACGTCCTCGCACCGCCGCTGGAAGAACCCGTCCGTTCTCAGCACCCGGTCCACGTGCTGGGCCAGGTCGAGGGGCATCCGCCGGTGACCGTGCTCGATCTCGCTGAGGTACGTGATGCCGTAGAAGCTGCCGTCCACCAGCTTCTCCAGGGTCAGGCCCGCCTCCTCCCGCTTGAAGCGGAGTTCCTTGCCGTAGAACTGCGGGACGCCCGCCGAGCCGTCGATCTCCTTGCGTGTGGCCACTGTTGACCGCCTTTCGCGCTGTGCGTTGTGGAGCGGGAAGTCCTTTCACGGTAGAGGCCCATGCGGCAGCGTGTGAGGCGTTCGTCACAGTCAGCAACGAAAGGTGGACTTCCCCCCATGGATGACACGTACGACCTCACCGGCCTCGACATCGGCACGGACATCGACGCACTCCGCGCCGCGCTCGCCGCGCACGGCATCACGCTGCCGTCGCTCGGTGTCGATCCGCTGACCCTCGCCGGATGGACGACCCGGCCGCCACTGGTCGCGCTCGGCAACTGCAATGTGGCGACCGCGCGCCGCATGGCCGAGGTGCTGCGCTCGGCGGCTGGGGGATGACTCCGCTGCCGCTCACGGTGGATCTGCTCGCCGTGCCGAAGGCCGTACCTGAGATGCGGCGCACCCTGCGGGAGCGGTGCGGGGGTGCGGACTCGCCCGATCTGCTGCTCTGCGTCAGCGAGTTGCTGACCAATGTGATCGTGCATCTCGGTGAGGGGACACCGGTCACGCTCCGGGTGGCCGGTACGTGTTCCGGCCGGGTCCGGGTCGAGCTGAGCGATCCCGAACCGGGTGCCTGGCCGACGCCGCGCACCGCCGGTCCCGGTGACGAGTCCGGGCGGGGACTGTCGCTCGTGGACGCGTTGGCGCTGCGGTGGGGCGTCGACCAGGGGCCGTACGGGAAGACGGTCTGGTGCGAGTTGCGCTGAGCGGTTCCGGCTACGGGGCGGCCCTCAGCGCGGCGGCAAGGGCGGCCGTCGCCGGTCCGGGACGTCGTCGTACGTCGGTGGGGTCGCCGCCGGTTGTGCGGCCAGCAGGTCCAGGGCGACCCGTACCGCGTCGTCCAGTACCGCGTACCGGCCCTCCGCCCAGTCGAGGGGGGTGCGCAGTGCCTCCAGGTCCGGTTCGACGCCGTGGTTCTCGACCGACCAGCCGTAGGTGTCGAACCAGGCCGCGTTCATCGGCACCGTGATCACCGTGCCGTCGCCCAGCCGGGTCCGGCCGGTCATGCCGACGACGCCGCCCCAGGTCCGCTGGCCCACCACCGGGCCGAGCTTCAGCAGGCGGAACGCGGCGGTGATCATGTCGCCGTCGGAGGAGGTCGCCTCGTCGGCCAGGGCGACCACCGGGCCGCGCGGGGCGTTGGAGGCGTAACTGACCGGCTGGGCGTTGCGGGTCAGGTCCCAGCCGAGGATCGTGCGGGTCAGCTTCTCGACCACCAGCTCGCTGATGTGACCGCCCGCGTTGCCGCGTACGTCGACGATCAGGGCCGGCCGGGACACCTCCAGGCGCAGGTCCCGGTTGAACTGGGCCCAGCCCGATCCGCCCATGTCGGGGATGTGCAGGTAGCCGCACTTGCCGCCGCTCAACTCCCGTACGACGTCACGGCGTTTGGCCACCCAGTCCTGGTAGCGCAGCGGCCGTTCGTCGACCAGCGGTACGACGGCGATGCGGCGGGGGCGGCCCTCGCCCTCGGCCGGGCGGAAGGTGAGCTCGACCGTGGTGCCGCCCGCCGCCGTGAGGAGGGGGTACGGGCCGGCGACCGGGTCGACCGGGCGTCCGTCGACATGGGTGAGGACCGCGCCCTTCCGGATGCCCGTACCGGCCAGCGGGGAACGGGCCTTGGAGTCGGAGGAGTCGCCCGGCAGGATGCGCTGGATCGTCCAGTCGCCGTCCCGGCACACCAGGTTCGCGCCGAGCAGGCCGATCGCCCGCTGGTAGTGCGGCGGGCCCTCGTTGCGGCGGGCCGGGGTCACATAGGCGTGGGAGGTGCCCAGTTCGCCCAGGACCTCGCGCATCAGATCGGCGAACTCGTCGGGGGAGGCGACCCGTTCGACCAGTGGGCGGTACTGGTCGAGCACGGCCGTCCAGTCGATGCCGCACATGTCCGGGTCCCAGAAGTAGGAGCGGATGATGCGTCCGCCCTCCTCGTACGCCTGCCGCCACTCGGCCGCCGGGTCGACCTCGTGCAGGATGCGGCGCAGGTCGAGGTAGACGGTCGTGTCGCTGTCGCCGGTCTCGGTGGCGGGGACGGCGCGCAGCTCGCCCTCGTCCATGACGACCAGCCGGGTCGCGTCACCGCTGACCGCGAACCAGTCGAGATGGCCGACCAGTTCGGTCTTCCTGGCCTTGGTGATGTTGAAGTGTTCGAGGGTGGGGCGGCCCGACATGTCCGCCGGGTTGGCGAAGGTCTCGCCGAGCGCGCCGGAGATCGGCCAGCGCAGCCAGACCAGGCCGCCGCCGCTCACCGGGTGCAGGGCCGAGTACTTCGACGCGGAGACCGGGAAGGGTGTCACCCGGTTCTCCAGGCCCTCGAACTCGACGGTGACCGTCGACGGACCCTCGCCCGTACCGGCGTCGGGGATGTCGTCGGCCGGGTCGAGACCGCCCGCCGCCGGGCGGCCCTCCGGGGACAGGGCGAAGGGGGAGGGGGTGGCGGACGAGAGCGGCACCAGGTACGGGCGGCAGCCCAGGGGGAAGGAGAGGTCGCCGGTGTGGACGTCGTAGACCGGGTCGAAGCCGCGCCAGGAGAGGAAGGCGAGATAGCGGCCGTCGCCCGTGAAGACGGGATTCTCGTCCTCGAAGCGGCCGTTGGTGACATCGACGATCACGGGCGCGCCGGTGCCCAGGATGCGGGCCAGCTTGATCTGGCGCAGCGAGCGGCCGATCCCGGGGTGCGACCAGGTCAGCCAGGCGCCGTCCGGCGAGAACGCCAGGTCGCGGACGGGGCCGTTGATGGAGCGGATCAGCTCGGTGGGTTCGCCGGTGGAGGTCTCCTCGTCGGTGTCCAGGAGCAGCAGCCGCCCGTCGTCGGTCGCGATGGCGAGGCGCTCGCCGTCGGGGTCGGCGATCAGTTCCTGCACCCTGCCGAGCTGCCCCGAGGCCAGCCGGCGCGGCTCGCGGTCGCCGCTGGCGCGCGGCAGGTAGGCGATCTCGATCGCGTCCTCGCCGTCGGCGTCCGTGACGTAGGCGACCTGGCCGCCGCTGCCGAGCATCTCGGGCAGCCGGACCCGGACCCCGGGGGTGTCGGCGATGGTGCGGGCGGGGCCGTCGCGGTGGGTGAGCCAGTACAGGCTGCCGCGTACGGTGACCGCGCTGGCCCGGCCCGTCTCGTCCACGGAGAGCGAGTCGACGTGGCTGGCGGCGGGCACCTGGTACGGGCGCCGTCCGGTGCGCGGCCCGCCGAGCCGGACCTCCAGCTTCTGCGGCACCGCGTTCGGTGACGCCAGGTCGTCCACCAGCCACAGATCGCCCGCGCACTGGTAGACCACCCGGTGCCCGTCGCTGGAGGCGTGCCGGGCGTAGAAGGCGTCGTGGTCGGTGTGGCGGCGCAGATCGGTGCCGTCGGGCCGGCAGGAGTACAGATTGCCGACGCCCTCGTGGTCGGAGAGGAACGCGATCCGGCCACCGACGAACATCGGTGAGGCGAGATGGCCGCCGATGTCCGGCAGCAGCCGCTTGCCGTGCAGCCAGAGCCGGCCGGTCGCGCCGCCCCGGTACCGCTTCCAGGCGGCCGGTTCGTGCGGCGGCGTGCCGGTGAGCAGCAGGGTGCGCCGCTCGCCGTCGATGTCGGTGACCGCGATGTCGGAGACCGGGCCCCAGGGCAGTTTGCCGCCGGGGCTGCCGTCGGTGGGGACGCTGTAGGCCCAGGAGATGTGCGAGAACGGCTGGTTGTGCGAGGACACGGCGAGGATGTGGGAGGAGTCCCCGGGGTCGGGGGTCCAGCCGCAGACCCGGGTGTCCGTCGAGCCCCAGTAGGTCAGCCGGCGTGCCGGGCCGCCGTCGACCGGCGCGAGATGGATCTCGGGATCGAGGCTGCGCCAGGTCGTGTACGCGATACGGCTGCCGTCGGGGGAGAAGCGCGGGTGGCTGACCCTGGTGCGGTCGACGGTCAGCCGCCACGCGCGGCCGGGCCGCTGCCCCTCGGGCGCGAGGGGGGCGACCCAGAGGTCGTCCTCGGCCGCGAAGCAGAGCAGGTCGTCGTGGAGGTGCGGGAAACGGAGATACGCGACGTCGTCACTCACCCTCCAATGCTTTCCGCGCGGGAGGGCCCCGGCAACTCGTGGTGCCGGACCAGTTGTGGCGCGGAACACAAGCGAAACGATTTCGTTTCGCTGGACGGGCGGGGTACCGTCGATGTGTACGAAACAGTTTCGTTCGATTGACTGGCGTACGAGTAACTGAAGTTCGAGCACCCGAACAGGAGGTCGAGACATGGCACGCACCCGGCTCACGCCCGAGCGCGAGAGCGAGCTGTACGCCGCCGTGCTCGACCTGCTCCGCGAAGTCGGTTACGACGCCCTGACCATGGACGCCGTCGCCGCTCGCACCCGTTCCAGCAAGGCCACCCTCTACCGCCAGTGGGGGAGCAAGCCCGAGCTGGTCGTCAAGGCCCTGCGGCACAACAAGCCGGTGACCCTCGGTGAGATCGACACCGGGTCGCTGCGCGGTGACTTCCACACCGCACTGAACCGCAGCGACGACTGCCAGATGGAGAAGAACTCCGCGCTGATGCGGGGTCTGGCCCATGCCGTCCACGACAATCCCGATCTGCTCCAGGCCCTGCGCGAGCTGCTGATCGAGCCGGAGATGACCGGCCTCGACCTGCTGCTGCGCCGAGCCGTGGACCGGGGTGAACTGCGTCCGGACAACCCGGCGCTGAAATATGTATCGCACATGCTGATCGGTGCCTTCACTGCTCGGCAGCTGGTCGATGACCGCGCCGTCGACCAGGCGTTCCTTACCGATTACGTCGACTCCGTGATTCTCCCCGCTCTCGGAGTCTGACCCCCCGGACCGCCCCGCGCGGTCCGTCCCCACCGCACGGCCCCCTCCCCAAGCCCCACCTGACACGCCGCTCTCGTCGTCGGGCTGGTTCCGCACGCCCATTTCCACTCACGACCCGACCCGGGAGTACCCCTCCGTGGCCACATTCCTCTACAAACTCGGACGGCTCGCCTTCCGGCGCCGCCGCTATGTCGCCCTGATCTGGGTGGCACTGCTGGCGCTCGCCGGATTCGGTGCGGCCTCCGCGTCCACCGCCACCTCAAGCTCCTTCTCGATCCCGGGCACGGAGGCGCAGCGCGCCTTCGACCTGCTGGAACAGCGCTTCCCCGGGGGCAGTGCCGACGGTGCGAGCGCCCGGGTCGTCTTCAAGGCCCCCGACGACCAGAAGATGACCGACCCGGCGAACAGGGCCGAGGTGAACAAGGTCATCGCCGAGCTGAAGTCCGGCTCCGACCAGATCGCCTCGGTCACCGACCCGTACGCGGCCAATGCCGTCAGCAAGAACGGTTCCACGGCGTACGTCTCGGTCTCCTACAAGGTCAACTCGATGGAGCTGACCGACGCGACCCGGGACGCCCTGGAGGACGCGGGCCACGCGGCGCAGAAGAGCGGGATGACCGTGGAGATCGGCGGTGACGCGCTCCAGGTGATGCCGGAGACCGGAGCCACCGAGATCATCGGTGTCGCCATCGCCGCGGTGGTGCTGGTCATCACCTTCGGCTCGCTGATCGCCGCCGGGCTGCCGCTGCTCACCGCCCTGATCGGGGTCGGCATCGGTGTCTCGTCGATCACCGCGCTGGCGAACGTGCTGGACCTGGGCTCCACCACCTCCACCCTCGCGATGATGATCGGCCTCGCGGTCGGCATCGACTACGCGCTGTTCATCGTCTCCCGCTACCGCGCCGAGCTGGCCGAGGGCCGGGAGCGCGAGGAAGCGGCCGGACGGGCCGTCGGCACGGCGGGTTCCGCGGTGGTCTTCGCCGGTCTCACCGTCGTCATCGCGCTGGTCGGCCTCGCCGTGGTGAACATCCCGATGCTGTCGAAGATGGGCTTCGCCGCGGCCGGCACGGTCGCCATCGCCGTCCTCATCGCGCTCACCCTGGTCCCGGCGTTGCTGGGCTTCGCCGGCAAGCGGGTCCTGGGACGCAAGGCGCGCAAGGCCGCCGAGGCCCCGGGCGAGGTCGAGGACAAGCCGAACATGGGCACCCGCTGGGCGCGGTTCGTGCTGCGCAAGCCGGTGTGGGTGCTGCTCGTCGGCGTCATCGGCCTCGGCACGATCGCCGTACCGGCCGCCTCCCTGGAGATGGGCCTGCCCGACGAGGGCTCCCAGCCCACCAGCACCACCCAGCGGCGCGCCTACGACCTGCTCTCCGACGGCTTCGGCCCCGGCTTCAACGGGCCGCTGATGGTCGTCGTCGACACCGCGGACAGCTCCGACGGCAAGACCGCCGCCAAGCAGGTCTCCGACGAGATCTCCGGCATCAAGGGCGTCGTCGCCGTCACCCCGGCCCAGTTCAACAAGGCCGGCGACGCCGCGATGATCACCGTCGTCCCGAAGGACCGCCCGAGCTCCGTCGAGACGGAGAACGTGGTCCACGCGATCCGCGACGCGGGCAAGGGCATCAAGTCCGACACCGGCGCCGAGGTCCTGGTCACCGGTTCCACCGCGATGAACATCGACTTCTCGCAGAAGATGAACGACGCGCTGCTGCCGTATCTGGCGCTCGTCGTCGGACTGGCCTTCCTGCTGCTGATGGTGGTCTTCCGGTCGGTGCTGGTGCCGCTGAAGGCGGCCCTCGGCTTCCTGCTCTCGGTCGTCGCGGCCCTGGGCGCGGTCGTCGCGGTCTTCCAGTGGGGCTGGCTCGGCTCGCTCTTCGGGGTGGAGCAGACCGGTCCGATCATGTCGATGATGCCGATCTTCATGGTGGGTGTGGTCTTCGGTCTCGCGATGGACTACGAGGTCTTCCTCGTGACCCGGATGCGCGAGGCGTACGTCCACGGCGAGAAGCCCGGTCAGGCGATCGTCACCGGCTTCCGGCACGGTGCCCGGGTCGTCACGGCCGCGGCCGTGATCATGATGGCGGTCTTCGCCGGCTTCATCGGCTCCAGCGAGCAGATGGTCAAGATGATCGGCTTCTCGCTCGCCATCGCCGTCTTCTTCGACGCGTTCGTGGTCCGGATGGCGATCGTGCCCGCGGTCCTCGCCCTGCTCGGCCACCGCGCCTGGTCGCTGCCGCGCTGGCTGGACCGGATCCTGCCGAACGTGGACGTGGAGGGCGAGGGGCTGCGCGAGCAGCTCGACGAGACGCCCGGCGGCGACGCCGGGGGTGAGCGGGAGCTGGCCCGGGTCTGACCGGAGAGAAGGCCTCCGGGGTCCGCGTCCGAGCGGAGCGCGGCCCCGGAAGCGCCGGTTACCTGTGGGGACGGGGGACCGGGGCGATGACAGAGGCCCCCGTGCGAGCGGCACGGGGGCTTGTGTCATGCGGATGCGCCATGCGGGTGAGCCGTGCGGGCGGATCTCACGCGGGCGTCACGTCGTGCGCGGGTCTGGCGCCCCCGTCGGTGTGCGTACGGTGCAGAAAGCGGATCAGCGGCGCGTTGTCGAACTGCACCACCTCGACGCCCTCCTTCGAGTGGACCTCCACGACCAGCTGTGTCCGTCCGCAGGGCCACACGCGGACGCCACCGCGTTCGGTGGGGGAGTTCAGCCCGCCCTCCAGCAGGTCGCGGCCGAACGCCCAGTCGGCGCCGCCGGGGAAGGAGACGTGGACGGTGCGCGGGTCCTTGTCGGCGTCGTACAGCAGGTCGACCGGGATCGCCGGGAGGTCGGGGGTGTCGTTGACGAGCCAGGCTTCTGCCTGTTCATGGATCACGGGGGGCATGGTCCGACTCCTCCTGTGCATACTGCTTCGCCATCTAATGTCCCATATTTCCCGTAAGGGGCGCGGTGAACAGTTGTGACGTAACCGCTCTTGCGAAGGGTTTGCAACAAGGTCCTATCATTGAGCGGTTCACGACATCGTCCGCAGCAACGCAGGACCGCAGGAAGCGGAGCCCCCCATGCATGTACCCGACGGATTCATCGACGCGCCCGTCTCCGCCGCCGCCGGAGTCGTCGCGGCGGGTGCGGTCGCCGTCAGCCTGCGGGGCGCGCGGCGTGAGCTGGACGAACGCACCGCGCCGCTCGCCGGTCTCGTCGCCGCGTTCATCTTCGCCGTGCAGATGCTGAACTTCCCGGTCGCGGCGGGCACCAGCGGGCATCTGCTGGGCGGGGCGCTGGCGGCGATCCTGGTCGGGCCGTACACCGGCGTGCTCTGCGTCACCGTCGTGCTGCTCATGCAGGGCATCCTCTTCGCCGACGGCGGCCTCACCGCGCTCGGCGTGAACGTGCTCGACATGGGCATCACGACCACCGTCGTCGCGTACGCCCTCTTCCGCGGGCTGCTCGGGGTGCTGCCGCGGACCCGCCGCTCCGTGACGGCCGCGTCCTTCGTCGCCGCCCTGGTCTCCGTACCGGCCGCGGCCTGCGTCTTCACGCTGATCTACTGGATCGGCGGCACCACCGACATCCCGATCGGCAAGGTCTTCACCGCGATGGTCGGGGTCCACGTCCTGATCGGTATCGGCGAGGCCGTGATCACCGCGCTGACCGTCGGCGCCGTCATCGCCGTACGCCCCGACCTGGTCCACGGCGCCCGCGGACTCACCACCTCGCTCAAGCTCCGGGTCGACGGCGAACTCGTCGACGCCCCGGTCCGGCAGCCCCTCGCCCCGGTCGCCGCCCGCTCGCACCGGGGGATCTGGGCCACCGGCCTGGTCACCGCCCTCGTCCTGGCGGGCTTCGTCTCCTACTACGCCTCCGCCGACCCCGACGGCCTGGAGAAGGTCGCCGCCGACCAGGGCATCGACAAGAAGACCGAGGAACACGCGGCCAAGGACTCCCCGCTCGCCGACTACGGCGTCAAGGACGTGTCCGACGCCCGGATCTCCGGCGGCCTCGCCGGAGTCATCGGCGTCGGGGCCACGATCGCGGTCGGCAGCGGGGTCTTCTACGTGGTCCGCCGCCGTCGTACGCAGGACGCCCCCGACGACACCACGCGCACCAGCGAAAACGTCTGACATGGGCGCGGGACACGCACACAAGCTCTACCGGCACGGTCACTCGCCCGTCCACGACCTGCCGCCGCACTGCAAGATCGCCGCCGCCTTCTGCTTCGTGGTGGTCGTCGTCTCGACGCCGCGCGAGTCGGTGTGGGCGTTCGGGCTGTACGCGGTGCTGCTCGGCGCGGTCACCGCGCTCGCCCGCATCCCGGCGGGCTTCCTGCTCAAGCGGCTGCTCATCGAGGTGCCGTTCGTCGCGTTCGCGCTGCTCATGCCGTTCGTGGTGCCCGGCGAGCAGACCCATGTCCTCGGCCTCTCCGTCAGCGTCCCCGGCCTCTGGGGCGCCTGGAACGTCCTGGCCAAGGGCACCCTCGGCGGCGCCGCGTCCGTGCTCCTCGTCTCCACCACCGAACTGCGCTCGCTGCTGCTCGGCCTCCAGCGGCTCAGACTGCCGCCGCTGCTCGTCCAGATCGCCTCCTTCATGATCCGGTACGGCGACGTGATCACCGACGAGATGCGCCGGATGTCGATCGCCCGCCGCTCCCGGGGCTTCGAGGCGCGCGGGGTACGGCAGTGGGGTGTCCTGGCCAAGTCGGCGGGCGCCCTCTTCATCAGGTCGTACGAGCGCGGCGAACGCGTCCACCTCGCCATGGTCAGCCGCGGCTACGCCGGTTCCATGCCGGTCATCGACGAGGTGACCGCCTCCCGGACCCAGTGGGCGTACGCCGCCGCCCTCCCCGTGCTCGCCCTCGCGGTCTGTCTGCTGGGATGGTCCCTATGAGTCAGCCCACCGCCCCCGCACCGTCCCTGGAAGTCAGCGGCCTCGCGTACGCCTACCCCGACGGCCACCAGGCGCTCTTCGGGGTGGACCTCGCGGTCGCCCGGGGCGAACGGGTCGCCCTGCTCGGCCCCAACGGCGCCGGCAAGACCACCCTCGTACTCCACCTCAACGGCATCCTCGACGCCGGCGCGGGCACCGTCCGGGTCGCGGGCCTGCCCGTGGAGAAGCGCAATCTCGCCGAGATCCGCCGCCGCGTCGGCATCGTCTTCCAGGACCCCGACGACCAGCTCTTCATGCCCACCGTCCGCGAGGACGTCGCCTTCGGCCCCGCCGCCTCCGGGCTGCGCGGCGGCGAACTGGAGGAACGCGTCACCGAGGCCCTGAAGCAGGTCGGCATGGAGGAGTACGCGAACCGGCCGCCGCACCATCTCTCCTTCGGCCAGCGCCGCCGCGTCGCCGTCGCCACCGTCCTCGCCATGCGGCCGGAGATCCTCGTCCTGGACGAGCCGTCCTCCAACCTGGACCCGGCCTCGCGGCGCGAACTCGCCGACATCCTGCGGTCCCTGGACGTCACCGTGCTCATGGTCACGCACGACCTGCCGTACGCACTGGAGCTCTGCCCGCGCGCGGTGATCCTCAGCGAGGGCGTCATCGCCGCCGACGACCGCACCCAGGACCTGCTCTGCGACGAGAAGCTGATGCGCCGCCACCGCCTGGAACTGCCCTTCGGCTTCGACCCGCGCTCCGTGACGGTGGACGCCCCGCGCCGTTGAACGTTCCGCGCCCGCGAGCGTGCCGCGCCGGTGCACGTCCCGGCGCTGTGAACATGAGGTGACCCGCCACACGTCCGACCCGCCACGGGATGCACCATGGGGGGATGAGCGGGAGCGCAGGAGCAGGCGTGGACGTACGGGGCACGGTGGCGGCCGGATTCGAACCGGTCCGGGATGCCTTCATCCGTAATTTCGAGCAGCGCGGCGAACGCGGCGCGGCCGTCACGGTCTACCGGGACGGGCACAAGGTCGTCGACCTCTGGGCCGGTACGAGAGACGTCGACGGCGTCGAACCGTGGGCCGTGGACACCGTGCAGATCGTCCGCTCGGCGGGCAAGGGCATCGCCGCCGCCGTACCGCTGCTGCTGCACCAGCGCGGCCAGGTCGACCTCGACGCCCCGGTCGGCACGTACTGGCCGGAGTTCAAGGCGGCCGGCAAGGAACGCGTGCTCGTCCGGCACCTGCTGTCCCACCGGGCCGGGCTCGCCGCGCTCGACTGCCCGCTGACCCCCTCCGAAGCCGCCGACGGGATCTCCGGCCCGCAGGCCGTCGCCGCCCAGCGCCCCCAGTGGGAACCCGGCACCGACCACGGCTACCACGCCCAGACCTACAGCTGGCTCATCGGCGAACTGGTGCGCCGGGTCACCGGCCGCACCGTCGGCCGCTGGATCGCCGAGGAGATCGCCCGGCCGCTCGGCCTGGACTTCTGGTTCGGCCTCCCGGCGGACGAGGCGCACCGGATCGGCCGGATCGGGCCCGAAGAACCGCCCGCCGCCGCGGGCAACACCGGCATCCTGCGAGTGCGCCCCAAGCGCTCCGTCGCCGAGGCGTACCGCGATCCGCAGTCCCTCACCCGCCGCGCCTTCGGGGCCATCGACCCGCTCCCCGACGAGAACGACCCCGGCTACCGGGCGGCCGAACTCCCCGCCTCCAACGGCATCGCCACCGCCCGCGCGCTGGCCCGCTGCTACGCCGCGATGATCGGCCCGGTCGACGGCCACCGCCTGTTCGCCCCGGCCACCCTCACCCTGGCCCGCACCGAGGAGTCGGCGGGTCCGGACCGGGTCCTGGTCGTCAACACCCGTTTCGGCCTGGGCTACATGCTGCACGGCCCGTCGGCGCCGCTGCTCGCCCCCGGCTCCTTCGGCCACCCCGGCCGGGGCGGCTCGCTCGGCTTCGCCGACCCCGAATCCGGCATCGCGCTCGGCTATGTGACGAACGGTCTGCAGAAGGGAGTCACCGCCGATCCCCGTGCCCAGGCGCTGGTCAGGGCAGTACGGTCGGCGCTATGACTCCTCCTCACTCCGCTGGTCCACGGTTCGACGGATACGGCGTGCTCATCACCGGCGCGGGCCAGGGCATCGGCGCGGCCACGGCCCGCCGGCTCGCCTCCGAGGGTGCGCGCGTCCTGGTGACCGACCTGGACGGCGACCGCGCCGAACGGACCGCCGCGGCGATACGCGGGACGGGCGGTGCCGCCGAGGCGCTGCCCTGCGACGTGGCCGACCGGGCGGCCGTCGAGGCGGCGGTGGCCCACACCGTCGCCGCCTTCGGCTCCCTCGACGTGCTGGTCAACAACGCGTACGCCTGCGCCGCCGACGCCCCGCTCTTCGAGGACGAGCCCGACGAGGCCTGGCAGCGCGACCTGGACATCACCCTCACCGGCCCCTACCGCTGCGCCCGCGCCGCCCTCCCGCACCTGGTGGCCTCCGGCCGGGGCGCGATCGTCAACATCGGCTCGGTCAACGGCGAACAGGACTTCGGCAACCACGGCTACAGCGCGGCCAAGGCGGGCCTGGGCAGCCTCACCCGCACCCTCGCGGGCCACGCGGGGCCGCGCGGCGTACGCGTCAACCTGGTCGCCCCCGGCACGATCCGCACGGACGCCTGGGCGGGCCGGGACGCGGAACTGTCCCGGGTGAGCGGCCTCTACCCGCTCGGCCGGGTCGGCGAACCGGAGGACATCGCGTCCGCCGTCGCCTTCCTCGCCTCGCGCGACGCGGCCTGGATCACGGGCACGACGCTGCGCGTGGACGGCGGGCTGACGGCAGCCAACTACGGCTTCCGGGACGCGGTTTCGGGGGCCTGACCGATACGGGCCCGGTCCGCCCCGCGCCCGGGTCAGGCGAGCGCGGGGTGGACGAGCCGCCCGTTGAGGATGAGGGAGGCGGCCTGCTTGAGGCGGCGCACGCGCACACTGATCTCGTAGCCCCTGATGCCCTCGGTACGGGCGAAGCGGCCGCTGAGGTAGCGGTAGAAGTCCGGGGTGTCCTTGCAGATGACCACGGCCATGATGTTGTGCTTGCCGCTGATGGCCGCGGCGAAGGCGCACTCGTCGTGCCCGCTGAGCTCCTCGCCGATCTCCTGGAGCCGGGGCAGGTCGACCTGGAGCCAGAGGGTGGCGTTGAGCGCGTAGCCGAGGCGTTCGGGCACGGTGTCGATGTCGTAGACCAGCGAGCCGGTCGCTTCGAGGGCCTCCAGCCGGCGGGCCACGCGCGGCTTGGACCAGCCGGTGGCCTCCGCGAGCCGGGTGTGGGAGGCGCGGCCGTCCTCCGCCAGCGCTTCGAGGAGCGGGCGGTCCTCCTCGGTCGGGGTGAGCGGGGGCCCGGCGGGGATGGGGCGCTCCGCGGTCAGCAGCCGCACCTGCTCGTCGGTGAGCGAGCCCTCCCGCCCGGTCCAGCCGGCCGTGTCCGGGGAACCGAAGGCGTGGACGAGGAGATCGACGTTCAGGTCGAGGACCGAGGCCGCCCGGGGAAGCCGCCTCAGCAGCACGTCGTCGCCGGCGGTCCCGGCGGTCCCGGCGGGCGAACGGATGATGCAGATGATCTCCGAACCGCCCGACGCGATGCTCGTGTACGCGACCTCCGGCCTGCGGGCCAGGGAATCCGCGAGCGGCCCCACGGCGTCCGGGCGGCAGCGCAGCCGCGCGATCCACTCGGACCGGCCGTGGGCGGCGGGGCTGCTCAGCCCGACGACGCGGACGACGCCGCCGCGGCGCAGGGCGTTGTAGCGGCGCGCCACGGTCTGCTCGGACACCCCGACGACCTCGCTGAGGCGGCGGAAGGAGACCCGCGGCGAGCAGTTCAGTCCATGGATGATTTTGCGGTCCAGATCGTCAGGCATGGATGAATGGTCACATGGACGGCGCTCCATCCGGAGGTTCCATGACGTTCGCCGGGATCGCTTGGGGATTCATCGACGGTCGGGGCGAAGCTGGTCGGCGGCTTTGTGGGTGATTCGGCGTACCGCGCGGAATGCGGTGGTACGCCGGATCACCCGGGAGCGGGCGCACGCCGGACGGCGGTGCTCACATCGCAGCCGGTGCCCGCGCGGCACCCACCCCCGCAGCAGAAGGAACCTCTTCGTGAATTCCGCAACGACACAGGACAGATCAGGGCGGGGCGTCACGCTCGTCATGGCCTGCCTGGGCGTCTTCGTCGCCTACCTCCCCGTGACCACCGTGTCGGTGAGCCTGCCGGCCGTCCAGCGGGCTCTGGGCGCCTCCACGTCCCAGCTGTCCTGGGTCTCGGACGCCTTCGTGCTGCCGATGGCCGCGCTGATCCTGACCACCGGGGTGTGGGGCGACGTCCACGGCCGCAAGCGGGTCTTCCAGGCGGGCATGGCCTTCTGCGCGCTGGGCGCGGCGATCTCGCTGTCCTCGGACTCGGTGCAGGTCCTGTGGGCCGGGCAGGCCGTATCCGGGTTGGGGGCGGCGGCGCTGCTGCCCACGACGCTGGCCCTGATCAGTCACGCGGTCCCCGACCACCGGGAACGGGGCAGGTTCATCGGCCTGTGGGCCATGTCCCTGATGGCCTCGCTCGCCGTGGGCCCGCTGATCGCGGGTGTGCTGCTGGAGCACGTCGCGTGGCGCTGGATCTTCCTCCTGCCCGTGCCGGTCTCCCTGATCGTGCTGGTCGTCGCGGCGTTCCTGCTGCCCGACTCGCGCGCCCCGCACGGCCGTCGGCTCGACTGGCCCGGACAGATCAGTGCGGCCGTCGCGGTCACCGCGGTCGTCTACGGCGTCGTCGAGGGCGGCGCGGACGGCTTCGGCGAGCCCGCCGTGGTGACGGCCCTGGTGCTCGGCGCGGTCGCCGCCGTCGTGTTCGTCGCCGTGGAGCGCCGCAGTGCGAGCCCGATGCTCGACCTGGCGCTGTTCCGCAGCCCGGCCTTCACCGCCACCGCCCTGGTCGCCATGATCAGCTTCCTCGGGCTGATCGGCTTCTTCTTCGTGCTGAGTCTCTACTTCGGCATGGTCCAGCACCTGACCACGATCGAGGCGGCGCTGCGGATGGTGACGGTGTCCGGGGTGGCCCTCGTCGTCGGCGCGCCCATCGGACGCCTGATGCACCGGGTCTCCGCCCGGGTCCTGATCACCGCCGGCCTGGTCGTCGCGGCGGGCGCGATGCTCTCGCTGACCGGCGTCGACGCCCACACCTCCTACGGCTCGATCGTCTGGCGGCTGGCCCTGCTGGGCCTCGGCATGGGCGCGGTACTCACCCCGATGACCGCCTCCGCGGTGTCCTCCGTCCCGTACCACCTGGCCGGGATGGCCGCCGCCGGGAACAACGCCTTCCGCCAGGTCGGTGGAGCCCTCGGCCCCGCCGTGCTCGGCGCCCTGCTGACCACCCGGGCCCTCGACGCGCTGCCCGGCCGCCTCGCCGACACGGGGGTGCCCGCCGAGGCCGCCGACCGCGTCCTCGACACCGCCCGCGAGCAGGGACTCGGCGCCGTGGCCGGGCTCCACCTGGACGCCGCCACCGGACCGGCCCTGACCGCCCTGGGCGACTCCTTCCTCGACGGCATGCGGCTGTGCCTGACCGTCTCGGCCTCGCTCGCCCTGCTGGCCGCCCTCGCCTGCGCCGTACTCCTGCGCCCGGCCGCCAAGTCGGCGGCCCCGGCGGCCCCGGCGGCCCCGGCGGCCCCGGCGGCCGAGGAACCGCCGGCCCGCCCGGCGCCGGTCCCGGCGAGCTGAGCGCGGCGGGACCCGGAGCGTCGGCTTCCGCCGCGTCGGCCCGCGAGCTGCCCGCCGCCGGCTCCCGCCCCGCGGTGGCGAACGCCAGCAGGTCGGCCGGCGCGGAGGCCGGACGCCCGACCGCCCCGCCATGCGTGGCACGGCGGGGCGGTGTGGGGTCGACCCGGGTCAGACGGTGCCGAACTCCCCGGCCTTGACGCCCGCCACGAAGGCGGCGAAGGGGGCGGGGGAGGTGTGCAGCACGGGGCCGCCCGGATTCTTGGAGTCGCGGACGGGGACGATGCCGTGCGGGGCGGCGAGGTCGGCGGCAACCTCCGCGCAGTCGCCACCGTTGGGTGCTGGCGCTGCGGTGGCTGGGCGGTCAGGCATTGTGGATCGCGGACCGGATCGACGCTGATCCCGGCGCCGATCCGGACCCCGACTCCGGCTTCGGCCCGCGATCGGACCTGGAGCGTTCGGCGTGGGCGCAGCCCTTGAAACGGCTGCCGGTCGGCTCCAGGCCCGACCGCCCCGCCGAGCTCCGTGCCTGGTACGAGGACCGGCAGGGACAGCGCGCGGCTCAGGCACACATCCAGGGCGGCAACCCGTTCCTCGTCGTCGTCCCCGACACCGACTTCACGTACACCCTCTCCGTGCACCCCGATGGAAACGTGACGATCGACGGGATCCGGCTGCCACGGGATGCCCTTCCGCAAGGGGCGGAGCCGCAGGGGCGTCGTGCTCAACTCGTGTGTAGCATCAGCCCGATGCCTACCACCATCAGCCCCGCCGCCGCGATCCGCGGTGCGCCGAACCGCTCCTTGAAGAACAGCGTCCCGATGGCCGCTCCGACGATGATCGACGACTCCCGCAGGGCCGCGATCGGGGCCAGTGCCGCCCGGGTCTGGGCCCACAGGACGAGACCGTACGCCGTCACCGACAGGGCCGCGCCCAGCAGCCCGCGTACGGCGAACGGGCGGAGGGCGGGCAGGAGTTCGGCGCGGCGGCGGTACAGCGCGTAGGCCGGGATGGCCAGCCCCTCCAGGATCATCAGCCAGGCGATGTAGCCGAGCGAGCTGCCCGAGGCGCGTACGCCGACGCCGTCCACCGTGGTGTACCCGGCGATGGCCAGACCGGTCGCGAGGGCGGCCAGCAGCGCCGGCCAGTCCGGGCGCCTGCCGGAGCCCCGGATGCCCCAGAGAGCCAGCCCGACCAGCCCCGCCGAGGCCACCGCGACCCCGGCCGTGGCCCAGCCGTCCGGACGCTCGCCGACGAAGACCGCGGCGAGGACCGTCACCACCAGCGGCGCCGTACCCCGGGCGATCGGGTACATCTGCCCGAAGTCGCCCAGGGTGAACGAACGCATCAGCAGCAGCATGTACGCCACATGGAGCGCGGCCGAGACCAGCAGATACGGCCAGGCCGCGGCTGCCGGGAACGGCACGAGGAAGGCCCCGGCCGCGCCGATCAGCAGCCCGCCCCCGGAGATCAGGGTGAAGGAGAGCAGCTGGTCCTTGATCGCGTGCGCGATGGCGTTCCAACTGGCGTGCGTGACCGCCGCGATCAGGACCGCGAGGGCGACCAGCGGTGTCACTTCGACTGCTCGCGCACGTCCACCACGGTTCCTCCGGCGTGTCCGATCAACGACTCGGGGTCGAGCGGGAAGACGGTGTGCGGGGTGCCCGCCGCCGCCCACACCACGCCGTGGTCCAGCAGCCCGCGGTCGGCCAGCACCCGGGTCTTCGTACGGTGCCCGAAGGGCGGTACGCCCCCGATCGCGTACCCGGTCGTCTCCCGGACCAGATCGGCCCCGGCCCGCCCGACCTTCCCGGCGCCCAGCTCCGCGCGTACCCGCTCCACGTCGACCCGCGAGGAGCCGTCCACCAGGACCAGCACCGGGGCCCCGTCGGCCTCGAAGATCAGGGACTTGACGATCTCGCTGAGCTCACAGCCGATCGCGGCAGCGGCCTCGGCGGCGGTACGGGTGGCCTCGGGGAACCGGCGGACCTCGACATCGAGTCCCAGCTCCCGCAGGGCCTCGGCGAATCGGGGGTGGGCTTCGGCGGCGGCGGTGGCATCGGAAGCGCTCATGCCCCGCACGCTAGCGAACCCGGCACGGGGTGTGCGACGGGGTTCCACGCGGGCGGGGGCGGCCGACGCGCGAGGCGGTGTCGGTCGTCACCGCTCCTTGGCGTAATTCACCACGCAGCCGACGGTCAGCAGCACACCGAGCACCCCAATGGCCAGCAGTCCGAGGACCTTGAGGAGACCCATGCCGTCCGCCGCACCTCTGACGGCGCCCGCGATCCCGCCGACGGACGCGCACATTCCGAGCACGAGCGTGCGCGATCCACGGGGGGCGAACCGGGCCCGAGCGCGGAACCGGCGGCGCGACGGGCGCCGGTCACCCGAAGACTTGGCCGTCATCCGCCGCACTTCGCCTTGATCAGTCCGGGCACGTAACCGCGGACGAACGCGTCGATCTCCTTGCGCTGGTCCTTGGTGCTCCCCCTGTCCCACGACCGTTCCCCGACGGCGAACTCGGTGACGAGGTGGTCCTTCCCGCCTGCCCGGCAGGGGATCGACATGAGTGCTCCGTCCTCGGCGACCTGGGCACTGGACACGTTCTTGATCTCCGCCTTCTCGGGGTTCCGCAGCCGGAGCGAACCCTCCTGGGCCAGACCGGGTATGTCGATGCTTCCGGATTCCCGGTAGACGGCGATCCGCAGAGCCAACTTCTTGTCGACGTTGACGAGGCAACTCCCGATCGAGTCCGGCTTCTTGGCGAAGTCCTCGGGGTACTGGTCGATGCTCTTGCCGGCGGGGAGGAGCGGCTCGGTGACTGCCGGAGGAACGTCGATGCCGCACATCTCGTGGGGAGTCGCGTACCTGTCCGTCGACCCGGCGGAGCAACCGGTGACAAGCGTCGCGGCAGTGGCCGTCGCGAGGGCGACGTTCATCCTTTTCATGATCCCTTACCTGCCAGGCTTCGAGCGGTAGCGCTCCAGTACGTCGACCACGAGGTGGAGCGCCCGCTGTCCCGCATCGCCGCACTCGGCAGGGATGCGGGCGACCACCGTCGGGTCTGATCGGTCGACCGGAGAGTTGCGTCAGGCCGTCAGTTCGGCCCGTCCAGCAGCGGACATCTCACGACCCCGCGCGGAGTACCGCCGCCACCACCGGGCCCGCCGCGTCGCCGCCGTGGCCGCCGGACTGGACGACCGCGGCGGCGGCCAGGTCGTTGCTGAAGCCGGTGAACCAGCTGTTGGACGTGGCCTGGCCGTCCACCTCCGCCGAGCCCGTCTTGGCGCCCTTGTCGCCGCCGACCGAGGCCATGGCGTTCCTTCCGGTGCCCCAACTCGCGGTCTGGCGCATCATGTTGGTGACCTGCTGGGATACGTACCCGGGCAGTGAACGGGACGCGGTGGCGATCGGCCGGCCGTCGAGTTCCGGGGCCACGATGATCGGCTGGTGGAAGGTGCCGGTCTTCGCGGTGGCGGTGATGGACGCCATGTTGAGGGCGTTCATCTGGACCGTGCCCTGCCCGATGTACTGCGCGGCGGCCTCGCCCTGGGTCTCCTCGGGCACGCTGCCGTCGAAGGAGACGACGCCGGTCTGCCAGTCCAGGCCGATCCCGAAGACGTCGCGGGCCTCCTTGGCGAGCGCCGCGTCGTCCTTCGTGTCGTCGATCAGCTTGATGAAGGCCGTGTTGCAGGACCGGGCGAAGCTGGTCGTCAGAGTGCCGTCGGGGATGGAGAAGTCGGCCAGGTTCTTGAAGGTGCGGCTGTAGTACGTCGCGGTCGGCGGGCACTCGATCTTCTGGTTGGCCGAGGCGAGGCCCTTCTCGATCAGCATCGCCGCCGTCACGATCTTCATCGTCGAACCGGGTGCCTGCTTGCCCTGCATCGCCGCGTTGAAGCCGGTGGCCGGGTTGTTGGCGACCGCGCGGATCGCGCCCGTGGACGGCTGGACCGCGACCACCGAGGCCTGGCTGAACTTCTTCACGGCCACCTCGGCCGCCGCCTGGGCGTTGGCGTCCAGGGTGGTCCGCAGCTTGCCCGGCCTGCCCCTGGTGAGGGTCAGCAGGGTCTTGTCCGGGCTGCCCGCGTCCGGGCCCTCGATCCAGGTCTCGATGCCCGCGGTGCCGCCGGCCTTCTCGCCGTACTTCTCGCGCAGTGCGTCCAGGATCGAGCCCAAGGAGGGGTACTTCTCCTTGGTGAGCGCCCGGCCGTTGTGGTCGACGGCCTCGATCGACGGGGCCGCCGCCTCACCCGTCTTGAGCGACGCGCCGTCCGTCAGGTCCGGGTGGATCACGGCGGGGGACCAGTCCACCAGGGGCCTGCCGGTGGTCAGTCCGCGCACCACGGTCAGCTCGGAGGAGTACGACCAGGGCTTGGACGTGCCCTCGAAGGAGACGGTCGCCTTCACCGTGTACGGCACCTTCGAGCCGACCGCGGGGCCCGGGGTGATCACCGCCTTGGTGACGTGGGCGCTCTCGCGGTAGTCCGTGAGGACCGGCCCGGCCTCGGCCGCGTTGTTGGTGAGCTGGGACGCGGCGTCCGAGTCGCCGCTCGCCCAGGCCTGAAGGAACTTCTTGGACGCGTCGCCGATCTCCGCCTTGGTGACCGGGCCCGTCTTCACCTCGGCGGAGGCGGACTTGCTGTCCGTACCCTCGCCGCCCCCGCCGTTCAGCCCGTCCAGCATGTTGTACGCCCCGTAGCCCACCCCGCCGACCACGACCGCGAACACTCCGCCGACTATCGCAACCTTCGCTCCACTGCGCATGCCTGCAGTCCCCCTCCCCAGGAGTCCCCTTGAACGTGTTCAAGGGGATGCTGCTGGGCACCCTACGGGACGGTGGTGAGGGCCGGGACGGTTGTTATCGGAACGCGATACGGGTGACGCGAACATGCCGATCCGGACATCCGGGCGCACCATCACGGGCGTCCGCCCGCCCCGACATCGCGGTCGAAGCGCTACGGGCCCACCGCGCCCCGCACGAATCCCCGAAGGTGCGCGCGTGCGGCATCGGGCTGTTCGAGCCACGGTTCGTGGCCCGCGCCGTCGACCCGGGTCAGTGGAACATCCAGCCGGAGCGCGAGCGATTCGAGTGCCGACAGCGGGCGGGGGTCATCGGCGCCGCCGAGGATCTCCACCCGCGCGGGCAGACACCCGCGCAGCTCGTCGAGGTGCTGGTCGAGCGGGTCCGCACGTCCTTCCTCGCCGAGCTCACGGTTCATGAGCCAGTTGACGGGGCGGCGTTGCCGGGCACCCTGCGCGGCCCAGTGCCAACCGCGTTCGGGATCGGCGTGGTCGGTGAACCAGGACAACGTGAGCAACTCGACTTCCTGCTCCTCCGTGCGGTGCGGCAACTGCTGCAACGCGCGGAGCCGCTCCTGTTGTGGCGCGGACATGCGGCGGTCGCGTTCCGCCCGGTCCCCCGTGCGCCACTCGCCGACGAACGGCCCGCACATCAGCAGCAGCGCGGCCACCCGGTCCGGGTGGGCCATGCAGAACCGGCCGGCCAGGGTGGCGCCGTAGGAGTGCCCGATCAGTACGGCCGCAGGCGCGTCCCAGACGTCGAGAAGCTCAGCGAGGTCGTCGACATGCCGGGCGAAGGTATGGCGGCCCTGCCACGGGGACCCGCCCGTGCCGCGCTGGTCGTAGCGGTACACGGGCGCGAGGTCCGCGATCATCGGGGCGACGCCGCCCAGATAGTCCGGCAGACCTGGGCCGCCGTGGAGCATGACCACGGGTGGCTTCCGGGCCGTGTCACCCAGCGCCACCCAGCGTATTCGGGCCTCGTCGGTCATCGAAGCGAGGCCCCGGGTCTCCATCGGATTCACCGTGGAGAACCTACGGACACCGATGACGGCCGGCAACCGTCGAGGGGGCACAGTCGAAAACCGCGGCCCCCCGAAAGTTCTTCCCGGCACGATCCAAACAAAAAAACCCCGAGCCAAGCGTCCCAACCCCCCCCGTCCCCCCACAACCCCT
>NZ_JBHWIY010000010.1:184525-228089 GCF_042731715.1 Streptomyces sp. NPDC059832
GAGGAGGGCCCTTGGTTCCAGGGGGGGTGCATGGGAGAAAACCCAGGAACACCGGGGACGGCCGAAAACTGTAGGGGGCCCGTGGTAAACGTCTGGTCCCCCTCGACGGTTCTGCCCGGCATGATCCAGACGAAAGACCCTAGATCCAGGTGTCCAGCCACATCCGGTCCCGCCACGACCCGTCCGGGATCGGCGTGCCCGTGTAGATCGGCCAGAAATAGATGAAGTTCCAGATGATCAGCAGGACCAGGACGCCCGCTGCAATCGCGCCCAGCGTCCGCCGGCGCTCGCCCGAGGGATCGCCGGTCATCAGGCCCAGCTCCTGTTTCGGCCCGGTCCCGGCCGCCGGGCCCAGCATCGCGCCGATCATCATCGTCACCGCGAGACACAGGAACGGCACGAACACGACCGCGTAGAAGAGGAAGATCGTCCGCTCCTGGTAGAGGAACCAGGGCAGCCAGCCCGCCGCCACACCGCAGACGATCGCACCCGCCCGCCAGTCGCGCCGGAAGAACCACCGCCACAGCACGTACACCAGGGCGAAGCACGCCGCCCACCACAGCAGCGGCGTCCCGATCGCCAGTACCTCGCGCGCGCACTTGCCGGTCTCCGACGCCTTGCAGCCCGGCTGCTCCTTCCAGAAGTACGAGACGGGCCGGCCGAGCACGATCCAGCTCCAGGGATTGGACTGGTAGGTGTGGCCGGACGTCAGGTTCACATGGAATTCGTAGACCTGGTACTCGTAGTGCCACAGGCTGCGCAGCCAGTCCGGCAGCCATGTCCAGTTGCCGCCCCGGCCGTCGGTCTGCGCCCAGTTCCGGTAGTAGCCCTTGCCGGTGACGATCCAGCCGGTCCAGGAGACGAGATACGTGAGGATCGCGACCGGGACCGTCGAGACGAACGCGGGCAGCAGATCCCGCTTCAGCACCGCCAGGTACGGACGGACCGCACCCGCGGTCCGGCGCGCGCCCACATCCCACAGCACCGTCATCAGGCCGAAGCCGACCATGATGTACAGGCCGTTCCACTTGGTGGCGAAGGCCAGCCCCAGCATCAGGCCCGCGGTGATCCGCCAGGGACGCCAGCCGAGCCGCAGGTGCTCCGCGACCCCCGCGTCGGGGCGCAGCACCCCCTCCGCGTCGACCGGCAGCGCCGCGGCGAGTCTGCGCCGCGCCCAGTCGCGGTCGATCAGCAGCGCGCCGAACGCCGCCAGCACGAAGAACATCAGCACCAGGTCGAGCAGCGCGGTGCGGCTCATCACGAAATGCAGACCGTCGACGGCGAGCAGGGTGCCCGCCAGACAGCCCAGGAACGTCGAGCGGAACAGCCGCCGCCCGATCCGGCACAGCATCAGCACCGACAGCGTGCCGAGCACCGCCACCATGAACCGCCAGCCGAACGGCGTGAACCCGAAGAAGTGCTCACCGAGCCCGATGATCCACTTGCCGACCGGCGGGTGCACCACATAGCCCGGGTCCACCGGGACGTGCACCTTCGACGGGTCTTCGAGGATCAGCTTGTCGATGTCCTTGGGCCAGTCGCCCTCGTACCCCTGGTTGATCAGGGCCCAGGAGTCCTTGGCGTAGTACGTCTCGTCGAATATCAGCGCGTGCGGGCTGCCCAGCTTCCAGAACCGCAGCACCCCGGCGACCAGCGCCACCAGCAGCGGCCCGCCCCAGGCCGACCACCGCACCAGGCGCTCGGCCATCGGCGGGGGGATCCCGAGCACCGCCCACAGCTGGGCGCCGGGCCTGGTGAACGGCGGGACAAGCCGCTCGCGCAGCCCGATCCCGGGCCGGGGCGAATGGCCGAAGCGGCGCAGCCGCTGCTGCCAGGAGGCCGGTTCTTCGCCGTGCGGTTCCCCGGCGTCTTGGCCCGGTCGGGCTTCGGGCGCAGTACTCGTCACCGCGCCATCGTAGGGAACGCTTCTGTGCGGGTGCCCTTCCCGGCAGGTCCCGCCCCGTCGCGCCGCCCCGCACGCACGCTCGCGTCGTTGGCCGAAAGCCCTGGTGGCGCCGCTACCAGGGCCCTCGGCCGCCTTGCGATCACACGCACCGGACGACGCTCCTTCCGGCAAGCGTCGCCGGTCACGGCACCAGCGCCGTCGCCCGTGCTGGGAGGATGGCTCCTGTGACTGGAACGACTGGAACGCTGGTACTCGCAGGAACCCCCATCGGCGATGTGGCGGACGCCCCGCCACGCCTCGCCGCCGAACTGGAGACGGCGGACGTCGTCGCCGCCGAGGACACCCGGCGGCTGCGCCGCCTCACTCAGGCGCTCGGCATCCACACCACGGGGCGGGTCGTCTCCTACTTCGAGGGCAACGAGTCGGCCCGTACGCCCGAACTCGTCGAGGCGCTGACCGGCGGCGCCCGCGTCCTGCTGGTCACGGACGCCGGCATGCCGTCCGTCTCCGACCCCGGCTACCGGCTCGTGGCCGCCGCCGTGGAGAAGGACATCAAGGTCACCGCGGTCCCCGGCCCGTCCGCCGTGCTGACGGCGCTCGCCCTGTCCGCGCTGCCCGTCGACCGCTTCTGCTTCGAGGGCTTCCTGCCCCGCAAGGCGGGCGAACGGCTCGGCCGGCTGCGCGAGGTCGCCGACGAGCGCCGGACCATGGTCTTCTTCGAGGCCCCGCACCGGCTCGACGACACCCTCGCCGCGATGGCCGAGGTCTTCGGCGCCGACCGCAGGGCCGCCGTGTGCCGGGAGCTGACCAAGACGTACGAGGAAGTGAAGCGCGGCCCGCTGGGCGAGCTGGCGGTCTGGGCGGCCGAAGGAGTACGCGGCGAGATCACCGTCGTCGTCGAGGGCGCGGCCGAATCCGGGCCCGAGGAACTGGACGCCGAGGAGCTGGTACGCCGGGTGCGGGTGCGCGAGGAGGCGGGGGAGCGACGCAAGGAGGCCATCGCCGCCGTCGCCGCCGACGCGGGGCTGCCCAAGCGCGAAGTGTTCGACGCGGTCGTCGCGGCAAAGAATGCGGCGCGAACCGTACCCGCGAAGGGCAAATGACCATCGTAAAAAGCAAAGCGAGAGCCGCGCAACGAGCCTTTCTGTCACGAGAACGCCAAAAGCGCTCCAACAGTCGACAGGACCCGATGCGTTCCTGCCAGTAAAGGCGTCCACTGGTCCAGGGACGCAATCTCCGGGGCGCTTGCCCGGAGTGCCTGTCCGGCGGACAAAGGAGCGGGCATGAGCGACATCGCAGCAACCACCGCGCACGAGGCATACGCCTTCGCTTGCATGAGGTGCGGACACGGCTGGGAGCAGGCCTACGAGATAGAGCACCACGTCGACGGTTCCAACAAGGCCTTCGTCATATACAAGGCGGACGGGGAGCGGGTTCCCTCCCCCTTGTCCCGGCCCAGCTGCGCGAACTGCGGCGCACACGTGGTCCGGATCATGCGGTCCGGCCGGGTCTCGACCGTCCAGCAGCTGCTCCACAACAACCCCCGGCCGGCACGGCCGGCGAACCAGGGCGACGAGGCCGTGGCCGCCGCACCCGCGGGCACCGGACACCACTGGCACCTGTCCGATCTGCTGCACCCCTTCCACCGGAAGTAGGCCCACCGGCTCCACCGCGAGCGGGGCCCACCGGCGCGTCCTCGTACGATCGTCGTCATGAGCCGTACCGAAGCCCCGCCGCTGCCCGAACCCCTCCGGGTACCGGTCGCCGATTCGCACACCCACCTGGACATGCAGGACGCGACCGTCGAGGAAGGCCTGGCCAGGGCCGCGGCGGTCAATGTGACCACCGTGATCCAGGTGGGGTGCGACGTGGCCGGCTCGCGCTGGGCCGCCGAGACGGCCGCCGCACACGCGAACGTGCACGCGGCGGTCGCCCTGCACCCCAACGAGGCACCGCGCATCGTGCACGGCGACCCCGACGGCACCTCGCGCCAGGGGGCGCGCGAAGCGGGCGGACAGGTGGCGCTGCACGAGGCGCTCGCGGAGATCGACGCGCTGGCCGCGCTCGACCACGTACGGGGCGTCGGCGAGACCGGACTGGACTACTTCCGTACGGGCCCCGAGGGCATGGCCGCCCAGGAGGAGTCCTTCCGGGCCCACATCGAGATCGCCAAACGGCACGGCAAGGCGCTGGTCATCCACGATCGCGAGGCGCACGCGGACGTGCTGCGCGTCCTCGCCGACGCGGGCGCCCCCGAACGGACCGTGTTCCACTGCTACTCCGGCGACGCCGACATGGCCCGGATCTGCGCGGACGCCGGGTACTTCATGTCCTTCGCGGGCAATGTCACCTTCAAGAACGCCCAGCCGCTGCGGGACGCCCTGGCCGTCGCCCCGACGGAGCTGGTCCTGGTCGAGACGGACGCGCCGTTCCTGACGCCCGCCCCGTACCGCGGCCGGCCCAACGCGCCGTATCTCATCCCGGTCACGCTCCGTGCGATGGCCGAGGTGAAGGGGGTCGACGAGGACACCATGGCGGCGGCAATCGCGGACAACACGGCACGGGCCTTCGACTACTGAGCGGCAGGGCGGCGGGCGCGAACCGCGAGGCGCCTTACGCTTTACAGGTGAGCACCACTGAGCCCGATGCCCTCCTGGGCCCCGCAGACATCCGCGAGCTGGCCGCCGCGCTGGGCGTACGCCCGACCAAGCAGCGCGGTCAGAACTTCGTCATCGACGCCAATACGGTCCGCCGGATCGTGCGGACGGCGGAAGTCCGCCCGGACGACGTCGTCGTCGAAGTCGGTCCGGGGCTCGGCTCGTTGACCCTGGCGCTGCTGGAGGCGGCGGACCGGGTCGTCGCCGTCGAGATCGACGACGTGCTGGCGGGCGCGCTGCCGTCCACCGTCGCCGCCCGGCTGCCGGGGCGCGCCGACCGGTTCGCCCTGGTGCACTCCGACGCGATGCTGGTCCGGGAGCTGCCCGGCCCGGCGCCCACCGCGCTGGTCGCGAACCTGCCGTACAACGTCGCCGTGCCGGTCCTGCTGACCATGCTGGAGCGCTTCCCGTCCATCGAGCGCACCCTCGTCATGGTCCAGGCCGAGGTCGCCGACCGGCTGGCCGCGCGGCCGGGCAACAAGGTCTACGGCGTGCCGTCCGTGAAGGCCAACTGGTACGCGGACGTCAAGCGGGCCGGCTCCATCGGCCGCAACGTCTTCTGGCCCGCCCCGAACGTCGACTCCGGTCTGGTGTCCCTGGTCCGGCGCACGGAGCCGATCGCGACGAGCGCGAGCAGGGCCGAGGTCTTCGCGGTCGTCGACGCGGCCTTCGCCCAGCGCCGCAAGACGCTGCGGGCGGCCCTGGCCGGCTGGGCGGGCTCCGCCCCCGCCGCCGAGGCGGCCCTGGTCGCCGCCGGGATCTCGCCGCAGGCCCGCGGCGAGGCGCTGACGGTCGAGGAGTTCGCCGCCATCGCCGAGAACAAGCCCACCGGGAGTGGCGAGTGAGCGTCACCGTCCGGGTACCCGCCAAGGTCAACGTCCAGCTCGCGGTCGGCGCCCCGCGCCCCGACGGCTTCCACGACCTGGCCAATGTCTTCCTCGCCGTCGGCCTGTACGACGAGGTCACCGTCACCCCCGCCGACGAGCTGCGCATCACCTGCTCCGGCCCGGACGCCGCCCAGGTCCCGCTGGACGCGACGAACCTCGCCGCCCGCGCCGCCATCGCGCTGGCCGAGCGGCACGGCATCGCGCCCGATGTGCACATCCACATCGCCAAGGACATCCCCGTCGCGGGCGGCATGGCGGGCGGCAGCGCCGACGGCGCGGCCGCGCTGCTGGCCTGCGACGCCCTCTGGTCCACCGGCGCCACCCGGGACGAGCTGCTCGCCATCTGCGCGGAACTGGGCAGCGACGTCCCGTTCAGCCTGGTCGGCGGCGCCGCCCTCGGCACCGGACGCGGCGAGCGGCTGACCCCGGTCGACGTCGGCTCCACCTTCCACTGGGTCTTCGCGGTCGCCGACGGCGGGCTCTCCACCCCGGCCGTCTACGGCGAGTTCGACCGGCTGACGGCGGGCACCGACGTCCCCGTACCGGAAGCCTCCCCGGCGCTCCTCGACGCCCTGCGCGCCGGCGACCCCGCCGCGCTCGCCGAGGCGCTCTCCAACGACCTCCAGCCCGCCGCGCTCTCCCTGCGCCCCTCGCTCGCCGACACCCTCGCCGCGGGCACCGCGGCCGGTGCCCTGGCCGCCCTGGTCTCGGGCTCCGGGCCGACCACCGCGTTCCTGGTGGCGGACGCGGAGTCGGCGCAGAAGGTGGCCGAGGCCCTGCTCACCTCGGGCACCTGCCGGAACGCGCGGGCCGCGGTGTCCCCGGCACCGGGCGCGGCCGTCGTCTGACCGCGCCTGCCACCACGGAGGGGCGGCAAGGGCGAGCGGGCATCGCACCGCCGCCGCCCCGTACCCTGGGAAGCCGATCGATCCCCCCGGGCAGGAGTGAAATGGCCGTCAATCTGGTCAATGTCGAGCAGGTCAGCAAGGTGTACGGCACCCGTGCCCTGCTCGACGGTGTGTCCCTCGGGGTGTCCGAGGGAGACCGGATCGGTGTCGTGGGCCGCAACGGCGACGGCAAGACGACGCTCATCCGGATGCTCGCCCGGCTGGAGGAGGCGGACAGCGGACGCGTCACCCACAACGGCGGGCTGCGGCTCGGCGTCCTCACCCAGCACGACTCGCTCGATCCGCAGGCGACCATCCGCCACGAGGTGATCGGCGACCTCGCCGACCACGAGTGGGCGGGCAGCGCCAAGATCCGCGACGTTCTCACCGGGCTCTTCGGCGGGCTCGCCCTGCCGGGCTTCGAGCACGGCCTGGACACCGTCATCGCCCCGCTCTCCGGCGGCGAGCGGCGCCGGATCGCGCTGGCCAAGCTGCTCATCGCCGAGCAGGACCTGATCGTCCTCGACGAGCCCACCAACCACCTCGACGTCGAGGGCATCTCCTGGCTGGCCGGACATCTGCGCGCCCGCCGCTCCGCACTCGTCTGCGTCACCCACGACCGCTGGTTCCTCGACCAGGTCTGCACGCGCATGTGGGACGTCCAGCGCGGCACGGTCCACGAGTACGAGGGCGGCTACAGCGACTACGTCTTCGCACGGGCCGAGCGGGAGCGGATCGCCGCGACCGAGGAGTCCAAGCGGCAGAACCTGATGCGCAAGGAGCTGGCCTGGCTGCGCCGCGGCGCCCCCGCCCGCACCTCCAAGCCGCGCTACCGCATCGAGGCGGCCAACGAACTGATCGCCGACGTGCCGCCGCCGCGCGACACCAGCGAGCTGATGAAGTTCGCCAACGCCCGGCTCGGCAAGACCGTCTTCGACCTGGAGGACGTGACCGTCCAGGCGGGCCCCAAGACGCTGCTCACCCACCTCACCTGGCAGCTCGGCCCCGGTGACCGGATCGGCCTGGTCGGGGTCAACGGCGCGGGCAAGACTTCGCTGCTGCGGGCGCTCGCCGAGGCGGCCCGCACCCAGGGCGACGCACAGCCCGCCGCCGGGAAGGTCGTCGTCGGCAAGACCGTCAGGCTGGCCTACCTCTCCCAGGAGGTCCACGAGCTGAACCCGAACCTGCGGGTGCTCGAAGCGGTGCAGCAGGTACGGGACCGGGTCGACCTCGGCAAGGGCCGCGAGATGACCGCGGGCCAGCTCTGCGAGCAGTTCGGCTTCTCGAAGGAGAAGCAGTGGACCCCGGTCGGCGACCTCTCGGGCGGTGAGCGGCGCCGGCTCCAGATCCTGCGCCTGCTGATGGACGAGCCGAACGTCCTCTTCCTCGACGAGCCCACCAACGACCTCGACATCGAGACCCTGACCCAGCTGGAGGACCTCCTCGACGGCTGGCCCGGATCGATGATCGTGATCTCCCACGACCGGTTCTTCATCGAGCGGACCACGGACCGGGTGATGGCGCTGCTCGGCGACCGCACGCTGCGGATGCTGCCGCGCGGGATCGACGAGTACCTGGAGCGCAGGCAGCGGATGGAGGAGGCGGCCACGCCCTCCGCCGCACCCGCGGCGGCCAAGGAGAAGGCCGCGCCGACCGCGGCGGTCTCCCCGCAGGCGGCCCGTGCGGCGAAGAAGGAGCTCCAGAAGGTCGAGCGGCAGCTCGACAAGATGTCGACCCGGGAGACCACGCTGCACGCACAGATCGCGGAGCACGCCACGGACTTCGAGAAGGTGGCCGAGCTCGACGCGGAGCTGCGTGAACTGGTCGCCGAGCGGGACGAGTTGGAGATGCGCTGGCTGGAACTGGCCGAGGACGCCTGATCGCTACGGTGCGTCAGGTGTGACCGTTGGGGCTCGTGGGGCGGGTGATAGAAAGGAACCTTGCCCGGCGCAGAAGCCGGAACGGTCCGCACGAAGGGGGACGTGCTGGTGACCCAGCCGCCCGGCCAGCAACCGCCGCAGGGGGGCTTCGGGGCTCCGTACGAGCCGCAACCCGGCCAGTACGGGCAGCCCCCGCAGTCGTACGGGCAGCAGGCGCCGGGGGGTTACGGCGGGCCCGGATACGGCTATCCGCAGCCACAACCGCAGCCGCAGCCACACCCGCAGCCTCCCGGCGGGCCCGGTCGTGGCGGGCGTTTCAAGGGGAAGCCCGCGGTTGTGGTCGCCGCCGTGCTTGCCGGCTGCCTGATCGTGGGCGGCGGCGTCTGGTTCGCCACGAGCAAGGGCGACGGCGACCGCGAGAAGAAGCCCGTCGCCGGGCGGCCGAGCTCCTCGCCCCCCGCCGATGAGGGCAAGGGCGAGGGCAAGGGCAAGGGCAAGGCGGTCGTGGACCGCGACACCGCCGAGAAGCTCAACGCCGGGCGCAAGTCCGGCGAGGCGAAGGTCCTCTGGATCCAGAAGAACGGTGTCGACCTGCCCCGCAACGGCTCCGACGCATACGGTCCCTGGATCGTCGGGGACATCGTGGTCAAGGCCATGTACCGGACGGTGTCCGGCTATTCGGCCGTGGACGGTACGCGGAAGTGGAGTCTGCGTCTGCCGTCCGACGTCTGCGCCGCCCCCACGCAGCCGACCGCCGACGGCAAGATCGTGATCGGGATCGGGCGCGGCACCGCGAGCGACGCGCCCTGCGAAAGCCTTCAGATGATCGACCTCGCCTCGGGGAAGGCGGGCTGGCGCACGTCGTACGAGCGGCCGGGTCTCTGGGACGGGCTCTCCGACGTGGCGATGGCGATCAACGGAGACGTTCTGACCGTGGGACGGACCAGCCGGACGGACGCCTTCCGGGTCAGTGACGGCAAGGCACTGTGGGGCAAACTGCCGGGCAACTGCCAGCCGTTCGGCTTCGCGAGCGGCCCGCTGGGGATCGCCGCGGCCAGCTGCCAGACCGAGGCCGACGACCACAAGGAACAGCTGGTGGAGCGGATCGACCCGGTCAGCGGGAAGGTCCGGTGGACGTACAAGGTCAAGAAGGGCTGGCAGGTCGACCAGTTCTACTCGCTCAGTCCACTGGTCGTCTCCCTGAGGAAAGGGGAGAAGAACTGGGCCATCGCGGTGCTCAACTCCGACGGCACGTACCGGTCCCAGCTGGCAGGCGGCACCGACGACTACGAGACGCGGTGCGGCAGTGACCTGCTCACCCGGGGCAAGAACGTCGACAACTGCCTGGGGGTCGCGGCGGACGCGAACACCTTCTACATGGCGACGAAGCCCGAGTACGTCGGCTCCGACATGACCAACGCGGTCGTCGCCTTCGATCTGGGCACCGGCAAGTCCAAGTGGAAGGTCGCGGCACCTGCCGGGCAGACCCTGATGCCGATGCGGATGGAGGGCGGCAAGGTGCTGATCTACATGGGCGCGACCAAGGGCAAGGGGGGCGGCATCATGTCGCTCGCCCCGACGGGCGGCACCCTCCAGCCGGTCCTGCGGCATCCGGCGTCGGCGGCCGAGGTGGAGCGTGGCTTCTCCACTCCCCGGGTCGCCTACGTGAACGGGCGCTCCCTGCTCATGCATGCCTTCGTCAGCGGAGTCACCGACGAGGAGGAGATCGCGATGAAGACCATGATCTCTTTCGGCGGCTGACCGACTGATTGGCCGGCTGACCGGTGGTCAGGTCCGGTCGGGTGTAACGGGGGCATCACGGGGCTGTTCTCCGTTGGGGACAGGGTGCGGACCGACCCCGTGCCCGAGGTCTTGCGGGTGGTACAAAGAAGCCCCGCTCGACAGTCGTGACACCGCGGGATCCATGCCCGATCCGCTCCTTCCCATGGAGCCCAGGGGGTTTGCCCGCCCCTTTCCGACTCCGTGGGATCGCGGGGGAGAACGGACCGGGCACCGGACCGCACGAAGGGGGACGTGCTGATGACCCAGCCGCCCGGCCAGCAACCGCCGCAGGGAGGCTTCGGGGCTCCGTACGATCCCCCGTCGGGTCCGTACGGGACCCAGCCACCCGGTCAGGCCGCGGGTCCGTACGGCACCCCCGCGCAGCCGGGCCCGTACGGCACGCAGCCGCCCGGCCCGTACGGCGCGCCACCGCAGCCCGGTCCGTACGCTGCACCCACGCAGCCCGGCCCGTACGGCGCGCCACCGCAGCCGGGTCCGTACCATGCGCCGACCCAGCCCGGCCCGTACGGCATGCAGCCGCAGCCCGGTCCCGCGGGAAGCGGTGGCGGCGGATTCTTCCGGGGCGGGCGCGGGAAGGTCGTCGGTGCCGTGCTCGCGGTGGCGCTGCTGGCGGGCGGTGGCGTCTGGCTGGCCACGAGCGGCGACGACGGGACGCAGCCCACGGCGAAGAAGAGCACCGCCCCCGGGCCGGGCCCTTCGCCCACCGGCGACGGCAAGTCCAAGGGCACGGACAAGAAGAAGGACCAGGGGCCGCGCGATCTCCGCCCGGAGGTCGACGGGATCAACGCCAAGCGCAAGCCGGGCGAGGCGAAGGTCCTCTGGCTCCAGGAGGGCGGCGTCGACCTGCCGCGCAGCGGCTCGGACGTGTACGGCCCCTGGTTCGTCGGCGACACCGTCGTCAAGGCGATGTTCCACACCGTCTCCGGCTATTCGGTCGCCGACGGCAGCCAGAAGTGGAGCCTGCGCCTGCCGTCCGCCATGTGCGCGGCCCCCTCGCAGGCCACCGCCGACGGCAAGATCGTCCTAGGGATCGAGACCGGTCACGGCGACCAGGCGCTCTGCAACGGGCTCCAGATGGTCGACCTCACGACCGGCAAGGCCGGCTGGCACCGGACGTACAAGCGGCAGGGCGCCTGGGACCTGCTCTCCGACCCCGCGATGGCGATCAACGGCGACACCGTGACCGTCGGGCGCAAGACCAGGACGGATGCCTTCCGGGTCGGCGACGGCAAGGTGCTCTTCGGGAAACTGCCGGGCAACTGCCAGCCGTTCGGCTTCGCGAGCGGCCCCGTGGCGGTCGCCGCGGCCAGCTGCCAGACGGCGGCCGACGACCACAAGGAACAGCTGGTGGAGCGGATCGACCCCGCGACCGGCAAGGTCCAGTGGACGTACAAGGTCAAGAAGGGCTGGGAGGTCGCGCAGTTCTACTCGGTCAGCCCGCTGGTCGTGTCGCTGAAGAAGGGGCAGGACTGGGCCATCATCATGCTCAACGCGGACGGTACCTACCGCTCCCAACTGGTCGGCGGCACCGAGAACTACAAGACGCAGTGCGACACCGACGTCGTGTCCGTCGGCAAGAACCTCGACAACTGCCTCGGGGTGGCGGCCGACGACAGGACGGTCTACCTGGCGACCAAGCCCGACGAGTCCGACCCCGCCCCCACCAACAAGGTCGTCGCCTTCGATCTGGCCAGCGGTCAAACCAAGTGGAAGGCCGCGGCCCCCGCCGGGCAGATCCTGATGCCGATGCGGGTGGAGGGCGGCAAGGTGCTGATGTACCTGTCGCCGGCGAAGAACAAGGGCGGCGGCATCGCGTCCCTCCCGCCGACCGGCGGCACACCGCAGATGCTGCTGAGGCACCCGGCCTCGGGGGCGGAGGCCGAACGCGATCTCTTCGAAACCCGGGTCGCCTACCTGAACGGCCGCTCCCTCCTTCTGAGCACGAGCATCACCGGGATCGAGGACGGGGACGAGATACGGGCGAAGTCGATGGCGGCCTTCGGCAGCTGACGGACAATGAGGCGTAACGGAGGCATCACGGGGCGGTTCTCCCTTGGGAACAGGGGGCGGACCGACCCGGTGCCCGAGGACTTGCGGGTGGTACAAAGAAGCCCCGCTCGACTGACGTAACGCCGCGGGATCCATGCCTGATTCGCTCCTTTCCGGGAAGTTCAGGGGGGTTTCGCCCCCGTGGTGCTCCGCGGAATCGCGGGGGAGAACGGACCGGGCACCGGACCGCACGAAGGGGGACGTGCTGATGACCCAGCCGCCCAGCCAGGAACCGCCGCAGGGAGGCTTCGGCGCGCCGCAGGAGCCGCCGCCGGGAAGTCCTCAGCCGCCCCAGGGCCCGCCGCAGACCCCGCCGCCCGCCCAGCCGGGCTACGGCTACCCGCAGGCACCCGCTCAGCCTCCGGGCCAGGCCCCCGGCTACGGCTACCCGCAGCAGCCGGCCCAGCAGCCGGGCCCGTACGCCCAGCAGCCGGGCCCGTACGCCCAGCAGCCCGGCCCCTATGCCCAGCAGCCGGGTCCGTACGGGCAGCAGCAGCCGGGTCCGTACGGGCAGCAGCAGCCGGGTCCGTACGGGCAGCAGCCCGGTTACGGCTACCCGCAGCAGCAGTACCCCGGCGCACCGGCCCCCGTCGGTCCGGGCGGTGGCGGCTCCTCCAAGCGCAAGCCCGCGATCATCATCGGCGCCGCAGCCGCCGCGCTCCTGGTGATCGGTGGCGGCATCTTCGTCGCCACGAGCGGGGGCGACGACGACAAGAAGCCGATCGCGAAGGAGAGCGGGGACGCCAAGCCGAGCACCTCGCCCTCCGTCAACGAGGGCAACGGCAACGGCGACGGCGAGGGCCGCGGCGCCGACGGCGACCTCAACGCCGGGCGCAAGTCCGGCGAGGCGAAGGTCCTCTGGCTGCAGAAGAACGACATCGACCTGCCGCGCAACGGCGCCGATGTGTACGGCCCCTGGGTGATTGGCGACACGATCGTCAAGGGCATGTACCGCTCGGTCTCCGGCTACTCCGTGGCCGACGGCAAGCAGAAGTGGACCCTCACGCTGCCCGCCGATCTGTGTGCGGCGCCCTCGCAGCCCGCGGCCGACGGCAAGATCGTCATCGGGGTCAAGAACGGCACCACCGACAAGGCGGACTGCGCGGATCTCCAGATGATCGACCTGAACACCGGCAAGGCCGGCTGGAAGAAGGCGATCAAGCAGAACGGCACCTGGGACTTCCTTTCGGACATCTCGCTGGCCATCAGCGGCGACACCGTGACGGTCGGGCGCACCGGGAACTCCAACGCCTACCGGGTCAGCGACGGCAAGGAACTGTTCGGCAAGCCGTCGGGCATCTGCCAGCCGTTCGCCTTCGCCGGCGGGTCCAAGCTCATCGCCGCCTCCAGCTGCCGCACCAGCAACTCCGAAACTCCGCAGCAACAGCTCCAGGAGCTCGACCCGGTCACGGGCAAGCCCCGGTGGACGTACCGGCCCAAGCGCGGCTGGGAGATCGACCGGGTCTACTCGGTGAACCCGCTGGTGGTCTCGCTGAAGAAGGACAAGCAGTGGAGCATCCTCTCGCTGAAGCAGAATGGATCCTTCCGCTCCGGCATCGTCAGCGACAAGGGCGACAGGTTCGCACCGGACTGCGGCAGCAGTTTCGCCATCTTCGGCAAGTCCCTCGACGGCTGCACCGGAGTCGCCGCCGACGCCAACACCTTCTACATGTCGACCTCGCCGGACTCCAGCGGTGTCGCGCGTACGAACAAGGTCGTGGCGTTCGACCTGAACACCGGCAAGCCCAAGTGGAAGGCCGCGGCCCCGGCCGAGCGCACGGTGAAGCCGCTGCGCATGGAGGGCGGCAACGTGCTGCTCTACGTGGAGGCCGGCTACGAGAAGGGCGGCGGCATCGCCACCCTCGCACCGACCGGCGGCACCCCGCAGATGCTGCTGAAGCACCCCGCGTCGACGGCCGAGATCGAGAACGACTTCTACAGCTCGAAGATCGTCTACGCGGGCGGCCGCTCCTTCATCGCGAGTGGCCGGGTCAGCGCCAGGAACGACAAGGAAGAGCTGGAGACGAAGACCATGATGGCCTTCGGCAACTGACGGCTCACGAAGCCTTTCGGCGGCAGCTCCCGGCCGTCGGAGCCCCACGGCTCACGACCGGCGGCGGCCGGAGTACAACCGACCGCCGCCGGTCCCGTCCCACCGACTCCCTTTCCCCAGAGGTACGTACGCCATGACGCAGCCGCCCCAGCCGCCCAACGATCCGCCCCAGGGCGGATTCGGCGCCCCGCAGGATCCCCCGCCGGATGGATTCGGCGCCCCGACCCCGCCGCCCGCCGACCCGTTCGGCAAGCAGCCGGCCCCCCCGCCCGCAGGCGGATTCGGTGCCCCGACCCCGCCGCCCGCCGCCGCCCAGCCGCCCGCCGGGGGCCCGCACCAGCCGGGCCCCGGTTACGGCTACCCGCAGGGCCAGCAGCCGGGCTACGGCTACCCGCAGGGCCAGCCCCCGCAGCCCGGTTACGGCTACCCGCAGGCACCCGTGCCCGGCCAGCCGCAGCAGGGTTACGGATTCCCGCAGGGCATGCCGCCCGGCCAGCCGCCGCAGCAGGGGTACGGCTACCCGACCACGCCGATGCAGCAGCCCCCGCAGCCGCCGCAGCCGAACGGGAACGGCAAGAAGCTTTCCACCCAGATGCAGATCATCGTCGCCGCCTCGGTCGCCGTGGTGCTGATCGTCGTCGGCGGCATCTGGTACTCCTCCGGCAGCGGTGACGACGACAAGAAGGACAAGGCGTCCCAGTCCAGCGGCTCCACCGAGGGCAAGAGCGGCGAGAACAAGGGCGCCGCCGCCGATGGCCCCGGCAAGGAGAAGGCACCCGCGGACCCCAAGTCCAAGGTCGCCTTCCAGCTGCCGCTGCCGAAGGTCACCGACATCACCAAGGTCGACGGTTCCTGGCTGACCGACAAGGCGTACGTGAAGACCGGTCTCAACGAGATCGTCGCCTACGACCTGGCCAAGGGCACCAAGCTCTGGTCCATCCCGCTCGCGGGCCAGGTCTGTGCCGCCTCGCGGCACATGTCCAAGGATTACAAGACCGCCATCGCCTTCGAGCAGAGCAAGCCGACCAAGGCGACCAAGTACCCGCCGTGCAACCAGGTCGGCGCGATCGACCTGAGCACCGGCAAGCTGATGTGGAGCAAGTCGGTGACCGCCGCCACCAGCGGTGACGCGGCGGTCAGGTTCGAAGAGGTCACGCTCAGCGGTACCACGGTCGCCGCAGGCGGATCCGAGGGCGGCGCCGCCTTCGACCTGAACACCGGCGCCGAGCGCTGGAAGCCCAAGGCCACCACCGACGGCTGCTCCGACAGGGGATACGGCGGCGGCGAAGCACTCGCGGTGGTCCGCAAGTGCGGTTCGTACGACGACCCGCAGCTTGTCATCCAGGCGCTGAACCCCACCACCGGGGCCCCGATCTCCTCGTACAAGATGCCGCCCGGTGTCGACTACGCGAGCATCGTCTCCACCAAGCCGCTGGTCGTCGCGGCCGATGTCGGTGACACCGCCGGTGACGGCAGCGGCATTTCGGACTTCTTCTCCATCGACGCCTCCACCGGCAAGCTGCTCACCCGGATCGCGGCGGACGGCGAGAAGTACGCCGCGCGCTGCGCCTCCACCAAGGTCGAGAGCTGCAGCCAGCTGGCCGTGGGCAACAACCGGATCTACGTGCCGACCGAGGACCACGAGGGCACCGGCGAGTACGGCGACACCAACGAGATCGTCTCCTTCGACCTCACCACCGGCAAGCCGACCAGCGACCGGGCCGACGCGGGCGACCGCTACACGATGTTCCCGATCCGCATGGACGGCGGCAACATCATCGCGTACCGGGTCCCCCCGTACGACAAGGGTGGCCAGGTCGTCTCCATCGACGGCGCCACGTTCAAGCAGACGGTGCTGATGGAGAACCCGAGCGACGAGTCCATCCGTGACGCGGAGACCAGCTTCACGCCGGACTACTCCGAGTTCCGCTACAACGACGGGCACCTGTATCTGTCCAGCACGATGGTCAGCAAGCCGAGCGGCTCGCTGGACGCGAGCCGCCGCCTGGTGGTCAGCTTCAGCAGGGACTAGCAGCAGGGCGCATGCGCGCGGGGGTGGTGTCCGTTCGTCGGGCACCACCCCCGCGCACGTTCGGGAGCAGATGCGGGCCGGTCCTTTTCGCCCGCAGGGGTCCCCCGGGAAGCGATCCGTAATGGTCGGCAGGCCGATGACAACGGTGACCAGTCGGACATGGCGCACCATCAACCGGTCTTGAACGCACGCCGATTCGGCGTTCTGGAGCCTTTTGGCCGGTAAGACGCCCCTGGCGTCGAACAAGCGTGTAGCTTGCCGGGTCAGGAAGGCCGGGGGGACCGGTGTGCCGGTGCTACGGGGGTGTGCTCGATGGGCGTGCGGCTCATGGTGGTCGATGATCACAGACTGCTCGCCGAGGCGCTCGCCTCGGCGCTGAAGCTGCGGGGCCATCGCGTCCTCGCGGCGGCCGCGCCGACTTCGGGGGCGGCGGAACTGGTGGTCAGCAGGGCCCCGGAGGTCTGCCTGTTCGGCACCGCGGCACCCGCCGAACCCGGCGCCTTCGACCCGATCGTACGGATCCGCCGCGAGCGCCCGCAGGTGGCCGTCGTGGTGCTCGGACCGGTGCCCAGCCCGCGCGGGATCGCGGCGGCGTTCGCCGCGGGGGCCGCGGGATACGTACGCCACGATGAGCGCATGGAGGGCGTCGAACGGGCGATGGTCAAGGCGCGGGCCGGCGAGGCGGCGGTGGCGCCGCAACTCCTCCAGGGCGCCTTCGCCGAACTGCTCAATCCCGCCGCGGCGCCGGACGACGAGGGGCAGCGGCTGCTGCAGATGCTCACCCCGCGCGAGGTCGAGGTCCTGGTGCGGGTCGCCGAGGGGGAGGACACCCGGCTGATCGCGGCCGGGATGCGGATCGCGCCGAGCACCGCGCGTACGCATGTGCAGCGGGTGCTGATGAAGCTGGGCGTCGGCTCCCGTCTGGAGGCCGCGGCACTCGCGGCCCGCACGGGACTGCTGGACCGCGCGGCACCGGTCGGCCGGTCGGACCGGCCGGACCGGTCGAACCGCTGAGTCGCGCCCCGCCCCGCTCGCCCGGCCTTCTCCGCGCCACGCACAGCCATCCGCGCAGACCCGTCCACGCTCTTCAGCCATCCACGCACGCCCATCCACGCACGCCCATCCACGCACAGCCATCCACGCACGCCCGAATACCGGACCGCTGGCCCGTGCCATCCGGCGTGGGCCACTCATTGACGCCTTTGTTGAGTTGTGGTTCATTGTGTTTGGTTATGTTTGGAGGAACCTGGTGAAGAAGACGGTTACGACGCTCGCCGACGGCCGGGAGCTGCTCTACTACGACGGCCGCGACGATGTCGTGCGCGACGCCGTCGACCGGCGCCCCCTCGACGCCGTATCGACCTCGTCCGAGATCCGTCGTGACCCGTTCCTCGGCGACGGCGTCGCCATCGCCTCGCACCGCCAGGGCCGCATCTACCACCCGCCGGCCGACGAGTGCCCGCTCTGCCCCTCGCGGGACGGCCGGCAGAGCGAGATCCCCGAGGCCGACTACGACGTCGCCGTCTTCGAGAACCGCTTCCCCTCGCTCGCCGGTGACTCCGGCCGCTGCGAGGTCGTCTGCTTCACCTCCGACCACGACGCGTCCTTCGCCGACCTCACCGAGGACCAGGCCGCCCTGGTCCTGGAGGCATGGACCGACCGCACCGCCGAACTCGCCGAACTCCCGCAGGTCAAGCAGGTGTTCTGCTTCGAGAACCGGGGCGCCGAGATCGGTGTCACGCTCGGCCACCCGCACGGCCAGATCTACGCGTACCCCTTCGTCACCCCGCGCACCGAGCTGATGTTCCGCTCGATGGCGGCCCACCGCGTCGAGACCGGCGGCAATCTCTTCGACGACGTGGTGGCCCGCGAGGAGGCGGACGGCTCCCGGATCGTCATCGACGGCGAGCACTGGGTCGCCTTCGTGCCCTACGCCGCGCACTGGCCGTACGAGGTCCACCTCCACCCGCGCCGCCGCGTCCCCGACCTGCGGGAACTCGACGAGGGCGCGCGCACGGAGTTCCCACAGGTCTATCTGGAACTCTTGAGGCGATTCGACCGGATCTTCGGCCCCGGCGAGCCGCCGACCCCGTACATCTCGGCCTGGCACCAGGCCCCGTTCGGTGTCCCCGGACGGGAGGACTTCGGGCTCCATCTGGAGCTTTTCACCATCCGACGTACCTCCGGCAAGCTGAAGTTCCTCGCGGGTTCCGAATCCGGCATGAACGTGTTCATCAACGATGTGCCGCCGGAGGCCGCGGCCCAGCGACTGCGAGAGGTAGCGAGCGAGTGAGCAAGCCCCAGAAGAAGTACCTGGTCACGGGCGGCGCGGGATATGTCGGCAGCGTGGTCGCCCAGCACCTGCTGGAGGCCGGGCACGCGGTCACCGTTCTCGACGACCTCTCGACCGGGTTCCGGGAGGGCGTCCCGGCCGGGGCCGAGTTCATCGAGGGCCGCGTCCAGGACGCGGCGAAGTGGCTGGACCCCTCCTACGACGGGGTGCTGCACTTCGCCGCGTACTCCCAGGTCGGCGAGTCCGTCACGGACCCGGAGAAGTACTGGGTGAACAACGTCGGCGGGTCCCTCGCGCTGCTCGCCGCGATGCGGGACGCCGGAGTGCGCACCCTGGTCTTCTCCTCCACCGCCGCCACCTACGGCGAACCCGTCACCACCCCCATCACCGAGTCCGACGCGACCGCGCCCACCAACCCCTACGGCGCCACCAAACTCGCCGTCGACCACATGATCACCGGTGAGGCGGCCGCGCACGGACTGGCCGCGGTCTCGCTGCGCTACTTCAACGTGGCGGGCGCGTACGGCAGTTGCGGGGAGCGGCACAGCCCCGAGTCGCACCTCATCCCGCTGGTCCTCCAGGTCGCTCTCGGCCGACGCGAGTCGATCTCCGTGTACGGCGAGGACTACCCGACCCCCGACGGCACCTGCGTCCGCGACTACATCCATGTCGCCGACCTCGCCGAGGCCCACCTGCTGGCCCTGGACGCGGCCACCGCGGGCGAGCACCTGATCTGCAACCTCGGCAACGGCAACGGCTTCTCGGTGCGCGAGGTCATCGAGACCGTCCGCGAGGTCACCGGCCACCCCGTCCCGGAGACCGCGGCCCCCCGCCGCGCCGGTGACCCCGCCGTGCTGGTCGCCTCCGCCGCCACCGCCAGGGAGCGGCTCGGCTGGTCGCCGTCCCGCGCCGACCTGACCGGAATCGTCACCGACGCCTGGACGTTCGCCCGCCGAGAGGAGCCCACCGCCCCATGACCGAGAACAGTGAGCCGACCGCCTCCCTCACCGAGCCGACCGCCTCCCTCACCGAGCTGACCACCTCCTTCACCGAGTTGTACGGGCGTGCGCCCGAAGGGATCTGGGCGGCCCCCGGACGGGTCAACCTGATCGGTGAGTACACCGACTTCAACGACGGCTTCGTGATGCCGCTCGCCCTGCCGCACACCGCACGCGCGGCCGTCGCCCGCCGCACCGACGGCGAACTGCGGCTCCACTCGACCGACGTACCCGGCGGCGTCGTCCGGCTCCGGATCGACGAACTGGCCCCGAACCAGGGGCACGGCTGGGCGGCGTACCCGGCCGGGGTCGTCTGGGCGCTGCGCGAGGCCGGCCATCCGGTCACCGGGGCGGACATCCAGCTCACCTCCACCGTCCCCACCGGCGCGGGCCTGTCCTCCTCCGCCGCGCTGGAGGTCGTCACCGCGCTCGCCCTGAACGACCTCTTCGGATTCGGGCTCTCCGCATCGGAGCTGGCGGTTCTCGGCCAGCGCGCCGAGAACGCCTTCGTCGGCGTGCCGTGCGGGGTCATGGACCAGATGGCCTCCGCCTGCTGCACCGAGGGCCACGCCCTCCACCTGGACACCCGCGACCTCACCCGGCGCCAGGTCCCCTTCGACCTGGCCGCGAGCGGACTGCGGCTGCTCGTGGTCGACACCCAGGTCAAGCACGCGCTGGGCGACGGCGCGTACGCGGAGCGGCGGGCCGGCTGCGAGGCGGGCGCGGCGGCGCTCGGCGTACGGACGCTGCGCGAGGTGCCGTACGACGGCCTCGGCGCGGCCCTGGACACCCTGGCCATGGCCGACGTCGACGAGTCCGTGGTGCGCTACGTACGCCATGTGGTCAGCGACAACCAGCGGGTGGAGCAGGTCATCGCGCTGCTCGACGCGGGTGACGTGCGGGCCGTGGGCCCGGTCCTCGACGCGGGGCACGCCTCACTCCGCGACGATCTGCGGGTCTCCTGCCCGGAGCTGGACCTGGTGGTGTCGGCGGCCGGCGAGGCCGGGGCGCTCGGTGCCCGGATGACCGGCGGCGGCTTCGGCGGCTCGGCGATCGTGCTGGTGGCGGAGGAGCAGGCGGACACGGTCTCCAAGTCCGTGCTGGAGGCGTTCGCCGCGGCGGGTCACGCGACGCCGCGGATCTTCCCGGCCGTGCCCTCGGCGGGTGCCCGCCGGCTCAGCCGAGCTCCTTCGTCAGGGTGAACTCGGTGACCCCGGGCGGGTAGTTCTCGACCCGCCCGCTCACCTCGTAGCCCCGTTCCCGGTAGAAGTCCGGCGCCTGGAAACCCCAGGTCTCCAGCCGGGAGCGGGTGCAGGCCCGGTCCGCCCCGGCCACCCGCTCCGCCTCCGCGAGCAGCAGCGAGCCCAGGCCCCGGCCGCGGTGGCGGGCATCGACCCAGAGCTGGTCCACATGGAGCCAGTACGCCCAGGTGCGGCCGGTCAGCCCACCGGCGACGGCGCCCTCGATGTCCAGCGCCCATACCTCCAGCGGGAGTTCCCGCCCGGCGGGGCCGGTGCGCAGCGCGCGCAGCTCCGGGGAGCCGGCCGTGTTGTCGTCACGCAGCCGCCGGCCCAGCAAGGTACGCCGCCCTTTGTCCACTTCTGTCTCAAGACGAAACATGGACCACACCTTAGAACCGCCCGGAGCCGGTCAGTTCTGCGAATCGCCTTCCGCCACGGCCCGCCGGCCTTACCCTGATGCACAGCACCGGTGGGGGCCGGTGCTGATTCAGGGGTACGAGACAGTCGGGTGCGGCGCCCGGGGCGGGTGGCGGTCGGGACACGGCGGCGGCCGTGGAACCATGATCCATCTCCCCGATCCGGGCGTCGTACCCGCGCTGATCGATCCCTTTCGGCGGGCCCGGGGGTGGCCCGGGAACAGACGCGGCATGGGGGTGCCTGTGGTTCGTATCCGGGTTCTCGTGGTGGACGACCACCGTATTTTCGCCGAGTCGCTCGCAGCGGCACTGGCGGCCGAGCCGGACGTAGAGGTGGCGGCGGCGGGCAGCGGCCCGGCCGCGCTGCGGTGCCTGGAGCGGGCCGCCGCCGAGGGGCGCGGCTACGACGTGATGCTGGTCGATGCGGAACTGGGCATCCTGGGCACGGCGGGAGACCGCCGGGCACCGGTCCCGGTCCCCGCCGACGGGGAGAACACCCCGGTGGACGGCATCTCCCTGGTGGCCGGGGTCCGTTCGGGCCGGCCGTCCGTGCGCACGGTGGTGCTCGCCGAGAAGGACGACCCGCGCCGGGCCGCGCTGGCACTGCAGGCCGGTGCCTTCGGCTGGGTCGCCAAGGACTGCTCCCTGCAACGGCTGCTCACGGTCATCCGCGGGGTGCTGCGGGACGAGACACATCTGCCCCCGGCGCTGCTCACCGGCGTGCTGCGGGAGCTGACCTCGGCGCGCAAGCACCGCACCGAGAGCGAGCAGCTGGTCGAGTCCCTGACCCCGCGCGAACGCGAGGTGCTGCGCTGCATGGTCGCGGGCCTGGGCCGCAAGGCGGTGGCCGAGCGGCTCTTCCTCTCCCCGCACACGGTCCGTACCCATATGCAGAACGTGCTGGGGAAGCTGGGCGTGCACTCCACCCTGGCCGCGGTCGCCCTGGCCCGACGCGCGGGCGTCGGCCCGGCCGATCCGGCCGGACAGGCCCTAGCCGGGAATGTTGTCGAACGGGGCGGTCAACTGGCGTAGCAGTCCGGCCAGTTCGCCCCGCTGCTGGGTGGAGAGCTCGCTCAGAATGGCGCGCTCCTGGGCGAGCAGTCCGGCCAGTGACTGGTCGGCCTTGTCGCGGCCCTCGGCGGTGAGCCGGACGAGCACGCCACGGCGGTCGCTGGGGTCGGGGAGGCGCTCGACGAGGTTCTTCTTGGTCAGCCGGTCGATGCGGTTGGTCATCGTGCCGGAGGTGACCAGGGTCTGGGTGAGGAGCTGGCCGGGGGAGAGCTGGTAAGGGGCGCCGGCGCGACGCAGGGACGTCAGTACGTCGAACTCCCAGGGCTCCAGATTGTGCTCGGCGAAGGCGATCCGGCGGGCCCGGTCCAGATGGCGGGCCAGGCGGGAGACGCGGCTGAGCACCTCGAGTGGTTCCACGTCGAGGTCGGGGCGCTCGCGGCGCCATGCAGCGACCAGTCGGTCGACCTCGTCCTCCATGTGGATCAGTGTAGAGGGTCTGTCGACATGAAGTCTCTTGAATTCAAGTGTCTTGACATCAAGATATTTCTGCCGTGATCCTGACTCCATGACCTCACCCACCTGGGACCCGCAGCAGTACCTGCGCCACGCCGACCACCGCACCCGCCCCTTCCTCGACCTCCTCGCCCGCATCGCCGACCTCCCGGCCGCCCCCGCACCCCGTATCGCCGACCTCGGCTGCGGAGCGGGCAACGTCACCGCCCTGCTCGCCGACCGCTGGCCCGAGGCCCGGATCACCGGCTACGACAACTCCCCGCAGATGCTCGAACGGGCCCGCGCCCACGCCGGCCCCCGCCTGGACTTCGCCGAGGCCGACGCCACGACCTGGACCCCCGCCGAGCGTCACGACCTGATCGTCTCCAACGCCCTGCTCCAGTGGGTCCCCGACCACGCCGACCGCTTCCCGGACTGGCTGGACGCGATCACCCCCGGCGGCACGTTCGCCTTCCAGGTCCCCGGCAACTTCGACCAGCCCAGCCACGTCCTGATGCGGGAACTCGCCGGCTCCCCGCGCTGGCGCGACCGCCTGGCCGGCGAGCTGCGCCATGCCGACGCCGTGCTCGCCCCCACCGCCTACCTCGACGCGCTGACCGCCCCCGGCATCACGGCGGACGTCTGGGAGACCACCTACCTGCACCTGCTGCCCGGCGAGGACCCGGTGCTCGACTGGGTCAAGGGCACCGGCCTGCGCCCCGTCCTGACCGCCCTGGCCGACGACCCCGAGGCCCGCGACGCGTTCCTCGCCGAATACCGCGACCTGCTGCGCACCGCCTACCCCCGGGGCCCGCACGGCACCGTCTTCCCGTTCCGCCGCATCTTCGCCGTGGCCCGCAAGGAGAAGTGATGATCGCCGCCCTCGACCACGTACAGCTCGCCGCCCCGGAGGGTTCCGAGGGTGCCCTTCGTGCCTACTACGCCGACACCCTCGGCATGACGGAGATCCCCAAGCCCCCGGCCCTCGCGGCCCGCGGCGGCTGCTGGTTCCAGGCGGGCCCGGTCCAGCTCCACCTGGGCATCGAGCAGGACTTCCGCCCGGCCCGGAAGGCCCACCCCGGGCTGCGCGTCACGGACATCGAGGCGTACGCGGCCCGGCTGGCGGAGCGGGGCGCCGAGGTGCACTGGGACGGCGACCTGCCGGGACACCGGCGCTTCTTCAGCCACGACCCGGTGGGGAACCGGCTGGAGTTCCTGGAGCGGGTCGCCTGACGAGCAGCCGGGCTCAGTCGTACCAGGTGACGTTGCTGCTCGATCGCCACGAACACGGCCCAGGAGTGGATGAACACCCTCAGCGGAGCGAGGCGCTGCGTCTGCTGCGCGTTCGTCGTGGCCTCGAAAAGATGCTGAGTGAGCGCGGGAATGCGGCTGGGAGCGATCCGGGCGACCGCAGCCCGCAAGGCGTCGGGCGTGAGCTCAGGCATGGGGATCAGCGGTCAGTACGGGTTGTCGGGCTGTGCGCTCACGGTGCCCCCGGTGACGGTGCCGCCTACACCACGGCGACCGACGAGTTCAACGACCGCTACCAGCCCATCTCCACCACCGTCACCGTTCCGTCCCAGGCCGGCAACACCGCTGGCACGTACACCTGGACGTACGGCTACAAGGCCGAGACGGGCGCCCTGCTCTGGACGCTTAACCCTGCCGTCGGCAACGTTCCTTCGGAACGGGTCATCACCAACTACAACAGTGACGACCAGCCCTTCCGTACCAGTGGACAGAACGGGGCCCTGGTCGGCAACACCCTCTACGACGTGTTCAACCGCCCTTCCCGTCTGGAGTACGGCGCGACCCTCGGTAAGAAGGCCTACAAATCCCTGGCGTACGACGAGCACACGGGCCGGGTGGTACAGCAGACGACCGACCGTGACCTGGCGCCGCAACGTGTGGACGACACCACCTTTGCGTACGACCCGGCCGGCAACGTCACCGGAGTTACCACCGCCAGCGGCCGGGACGCCCAGAAGTCCGTGGACACCCAGTGCTTCACCACCGACCCGCTGGGCCGCCTCACTGAGGCATGGACAGCGAAGGCCGACTGTGCCCCCACCGGTCCGACCGCGACCGCGATCGGAGGCCCCGACGCGTACTGGCAGAGCTACGGCTACGACAAGCTCGGCAACCGCACCAGCCAGACCGACCACGCCACCGACACCGCCGGTACGGATATGACCACCGACTACACCCACCCCGCTTCCAGCTCGAAGCGCCCCCACGCGGTCCAGCAGACCAAAGTCACCGGTGGCCCCGACAACGGTCGCACCACCTCCTTCGAGTACGACAACAACGGCAACACCACCAAGCGCACCACCGGCTCAAATGTCCAGGACCTGAAGTGGGACGCCGAGGGCCACCTCGCGACCCTCACCGAGGCCGGCAAGACCAGCAGTTACGTCTACGACGCCGACGGCAACCGGCTCATCGCCAAGAACGCAGACGGCTCCAGCACCCTCACGCTGCCCCAGGGCAACGAACTCACCGTGGCCGCCAACGGCACCAAGACCGGCACTCGCTACTACGCGCACAACGGCGAATCCGTGGCCGTCCGCACGGGGGCGACCACCTCGTACCTCATCAGCGACCACCAGGGCACGGCGATGACCGCCATCACGGTCGGAACTCTCGCCCTCACCCGCCGCAAGCAGCTCCCCTTCGGACAGCTCCGCACCACTCAGTCGGCAGCGTTCGGAACCCGAGGCTTCGTCGGCGGCACCAACGACCCCACCGGCCTCACCCACCTCGGCGCCCGTGAATACGACCCCACCCTCGGCCGCTTCCTCTCCGTCGACCCCGTCATCGACATCAACGACCCGGCGCAGATGAACGCGTACAGCTACGCCCACAACAGCCCCCTCACCAAGTCCGACCCGGATGGTCTCCGCCCCGACGGCCCGGCGGGAGGTGCTTCGTACAACGACGATGCCTGGGCACGGGACCGCGGCATGAACGCCGGCTACACCCTGAAGGGCAGCAAGTGGGTCTGGCACCAGACACCCAAGAAGGACCCGGAATCCCAGTTCCTCTACGCTGCGTACCGCCAGAACACCAGCGGCTACCTGATCAACGACTACTACGCGAAGCAGCGGGCGAACAAGGCGGCGCAGTACCGGGCGCAGGCCGCAGCATAGTTACTGGTCCCAGGAAGGGTGGATTGCCGCTTCTGTGGAATCGTGGTGGATTCCTTCCTTAGGTATTCGTCGCCTTCAAAGCGACAGGCGCAAAGCCGCTACGGCTTTGCGCCTGCCGTGCTCCCGCATTGGAGTTCCTGCATCCGCGAGTGAATTAGGGTCAAGAATGAATAAAGTGCATTGCTCGACGCGTCATCACGTAGATTTGGATCGCGTTGGATCCGCGAATGGCGTGAATGGTCGCATTTCCTTTTGGGGAGTTTTGGGCGGGTGTCGCGTGCCTCTAATTCTTTGGGTGGCGATAGCGGTAATCATCGGAATCTTGTTGAGCTGGAAAGCTGCGACAGTTATTGCAGTTTTGTTTGCTGCCCTGTGTCTTATATCTTTCCTTCTGAATGGGTTGAAGGGGCACACAATGAGGTGTAGTGCACTGAGGTCCGTTTCGGGGACCCTTCGGATGGCGGACTACATCTCCTGAACATCGGGCAACGGTGCACCTGCCTCGGGTGCGGCTCGAGCAGCAAGGCATCTGCCGCAAACGCACGTACTCGCGGGGCTTTCTCAAAGCCCGGTTGGCCCAGCGACTGGGGGCAACGAGGAGACACTGCTTAGCCCACCCTGCTGGCCAGGTACCGAGCCCTGGCCGGTACCTGGCGGCCGCACAGTGTGGTCTATCGGCCGTTGCGCGACTGGGCCGACGATCTGCTGAACCCGCTCACGTGCACAGGCGAGAAGCCGGGCGTCCAGCAGTTCGACGAACTGCGCAGCACGCCAGCGACCCGATGTCGATAAGCATGCGATCTGCTCGTCGTCGACGGGGTGCTGCCGCTCCGTGACGAGTACCTCAGCCTACTGCTCCGGCGTCATGGCTTCGCTGGCCTGGCCAGCCGCAACAGCGCCCGTCTCGCCTTGGCCTCCTACCTGCCTGCATTTGTGCTTGTCGACCGGGTTCTCATTTCGCAACGGGATCACAAAAGGCGTTGAGGGGGTGGGCACTCGGGTTGAGCGCTGCTTGAATGCTCCAGTGATCGAACTAGTGGGTCTCCTCGTAGCGGCAGGGTTGACGACGTGGCTGTTTCGCCGGAAGGTGAAGCAACGTGCAGACAGTGCGACTCAGGGAAATGTGATCAAGGTTCCCTGTATGTTCAGGCATCCCTCGCTTGAAGGCCGATGGCTCCGGGGGCGGATGTTGATTGGCCCTTCCACGATGGCTTGGGAGCCCCGCACTAGGGCCGGTGCGGCAGTATCACTTCCGGCAGGGGTGCGGCAGGTCGGCCTGCGTTCACCTTTGCTGCGCGAAGCAATGAAGATCAATGGTGGGTCCAGGATCGTTGAGTGCACCTCCTCCGAAGGTGCTGTTCTCATTGCCGTGATGCCGAATGAGTTGGATCACGTACTCACTGCCCTGAGCAGGAACGGAGCCGAGTAGGACCGACCGACAGTAGGCGTCGCTGAGCCATGCTCAAGACCTGCGAATCGGCCTCGGGAGCAGAGCTTCGGCGCAGTCGGCGGGGGCCGTTTTGTGATCACGCGATACCGAGGGGTCGGCGGGGCGTCGCGCGCATTGCGGCGAAGGCGGGCCGCGATGCTCTTGACGCCGCTCAGCCGCAGGGCGCCGATGGTGAGGTTGCGGCAGGTCGCCATGGTGGGGGCGCGTTGCCGGTCCGCAACTGGGAAGCGCCCTCGCCGAAGGTGGTGTCCCTCGCATCGTGCAGGGCTTCGATCTTCCAGTGGTCGCGGATTAGCGTCGCGAGCTGGGCGGGGGTGGCCTGCTCGGTGGTCAGGCTGGTGACGGCGTAGACAGTGGTGATGGTGGTCTTGCCGGTTTTGCGGTCGGTGCGGCGGCGCTTGATCTGGACGGCCTGGCGGGTGCTGGGGAAGAGCAGGTTGTTGACGGTGACCACCTTAATGCGGCGGATCTCGTGGCGGCCGTGGCCGGTGCCGCGCGTGTGACCCTGTTCAGACGAATGTCTTCTATCGGCGCAGTCCGGTGGTGGACACCTGGAATCTGCAGATCATCCAGTGAGTCCTTCTCGGCAACGTGATAGACGCGGTGTGTGATGGTCCGGCGGTGGTTGTTGCAGCGACGGCCGACCTGGGGCCAGAAGCATGTGTGGCCCCTGACAGGAACAGGCCGAGGAGGCCGGGAACAGTGCTCCACCTGCCCCGTTCGAGGTGAAAGAGCTGAACGGGTGGCCGGCCCCCCCGTTCAGCTCTTGCGGTGCCCTATCAGCCTCGGCTTCGCCTCCAGGTTCTCCAGGCCGTGCCAGGCCAGGTTCACCAGGTGGGCGGCTACCTCCGACTTCTTCGGCTTGCGGGCGTTGACCCACCACTGGCCGGTCAGGGCGACCATGCCGACCAGCGCCTGTGCGTACAGGGGGGCCAGCTTCGGGTCGAAGCCGCGGGCCTTGAACTCCAGGCCCAGGATGTCCTCCACCTGGGTGGCGATGTCGCTGATCAAGGAGGCGAAGGTGCCGGTCGACTGGGCCACGGGGGAGTCGCGGACCAGGATGCGGAAGCCGTCGGTGTACGTCTCGATGTAGTCGAGCAGGGCGAACGCCGCCTGCTCCAGGAGCTCGCGGGGGTGGCCCGCGGTCAGCGCGCTGGTGACCATGTCCAGGAGCTGGCGCATCTCGCGGTCGACCACGACGGCGTACAGGCCCTCCTTGCCGCCGAAGTGCTCGTACACGACCGGCTTGGAGACACCGGCGCGGGAGGCGATCTCCTCGACCGAGGTGCCCTCGAAGCCCTTGTCGGCGAAGAGCGTGCGACCGATGTCCAGCAACTGCTCGCGGCGTTCCTTGCCGGTCATCCGCACCCTGCGGGTACGCCGGGGGGAGGAGGGACGGTTTTTCTCGCTGCTGGTACTGGAGTCGGTCGCCACGTCGTCAATCATGCCGCGTCGGCGCGCTCGGGGACGCGCCGGGAGTCGATACGGCGGGACTCGATCCGGGCGGCGTCCGGCCAGCGCACGTCACGCGCCCAGTCCAGCTTCTCGAACCAGCGGATCAACCGGGCACTCGAATCGATCTGCCCCCTCATCACACCGTGCCGGGCGCTCGTCGGATCGGCGTGGTGCAGGTTGTGCCACGACTCCCCGCAGGACAGGACCGCCAGCCACCACACGTTCCCGGACCGGTCGCGCGACTTGAAGGGCCGCTTGCCGACCGCGTGGCAGATCGAGTTGATCGACCAGGTGACGTGGTGCAGCAGGGCCACCCGGACCAGCGAGCCCCAGAAGAAGGCCGTCGCCGCCCCCCACCACGACATCGTCACCAGACCGCCGACCAGCGGCGGGAACGCCAGCGACAGGGCCGTGAAGGTCATGAAGTGGCGGGAGATGCCACGGAGCGCCGGGTCCTTGACCAGGTCCGGGGCGTACTTCTGCTGCGAAGTCTGCTCCTCGTCGAACATCCAGCCGATATGGGCCCACCACAGGCCCTTCATCAGGGCGGGCAGACTCTCACCGAAGCGCCACGGCGAGTGCGGGTCGCCCTCCGCGTCGGAGAAACGGTGATGCTTGCGGTGGTCGGCCACCCAGCGCACCAGCGGGCCCTCCACGGCCAGCGAACCGGCGACCGCGAGAGCGATGCGGAGCGGGCGCTTCGCCTTGAAGGAGCCATGCGTGAAATAGCGGTGGAAACCGATCGTGATGCCGTGGCAGCCGATGAAGTACATCGTCACGAGCAGGCCCAGATCGAGCCAGCTCACGCCACGGCCCCAGGCCAGCGGCACCGCCGCGACCAGCGCCACGAACGGCACCACGATGAACAGCAGAAGGGCGATCTGCTCGATCGACCGCTTGTTGTCCCCGCCGAGCGTGGCGGAGGGAAGGGTCTGGCCGTCAGCCGCCGGTGGCTGGGCGTCGTCGATCGCAGCGGGGCTGGTGTTCATGGGGAGTCCCCTGGGGATGAGGAATACGACGGATAGCTCTGGCTACGGTTCCGTAACCTACGGCAACGTAAGTATGGCAGCGCGGAGGCCCGCTGCACGAGAGCGCGACGGGCCGCCCAAGAAGGGGAAACCCGATCGGGCCGCGAGCGGCGCCGACGAAGTGGACACCTATCCTGGTGGGGTCGGACAGCGCGGTCCGCACTCTGCTTTCCCGGGGTGGCGTCAGCACCGCTGCCGGTCGTGGCCCCGGAGACCCCTGTGGCCGCTGCCTGCCGCGGCCCCGGAGAACCCCCGTGCTCAACCACTGCAAGGAGCCGCACACTGTGAGCAGTGCCGACCAGACCCCCGCCGCCAGCCCCGAGCTGCGCGCCGACATCCGCCGCCTCGGCGACCTGCTGGGCGAGACCCTCGTACGCCAGGAGGGCCAGGAACTCCTCGACCTCGTCGAGCGCGTCCGCGCCCTGACCCGCACCGACGGCGAAGCCGCGGCCCAGCTCCTCGGCGACACGGACCTGGAGACCGCCGCGCAGCTCGTGCGCGCCTTCTCCACCTACTTCCACCTCGCCAACGTCACCGAGCAGGTCCACCGCGCCCACGAGATGCGCGACCGCCGCGCCGCCGAGGGCGGGCTCCTCGCCCGCACCGCCGACCGGCTCAAGGACGCCGACCCCGTCCACCTGCGCGAGACCGTCAAGAACCTCAACGTACGACCCGTCTTCACCGCACACCCGACCGAGGCCGCCCGGCGCTCCGTGCTGAACAAGCTCCGCCGCATCGCCGCGCTCCTGGAGACGCCCGTCGTCGACGCCGACCGGCGCCGCCAGGACCTCCGGCTCGCCGAGAACATCGACCTCATCTGGCAGACCGACGAACTGCGCGTGGTCCGCCCCGAGCCCGCCGACGAAGCCCGCAACGCCATCTACTACCTCGACGAACTGCACGCCAACGCCGTCGGCGACGTACTTGAGGACCTGGCCGCCGAACTCGGACGCGTCGGCGTCGAACTGCCCGCGGGCACCCGCCCGCTCACCTTCGGCACCTGGATCGGCGGCGACCGCGACGGCAACCCCAACGTGACGCCCGCCGTCACCTGGGAAGTGCTGATCCTCCAGCACGAACACGGCATCACCGACGCCCTCGAACTCATCGACCACCTGCGCGGACTGCTCTCCAACTCCATCCGCTACACCGGTGCCACCGACGAACTGCTGACCTCGCTCGAAGCCGACCTGGAACGCCTCCCCGAGATCAGCCCGCGCTACAAGCGGCTGAACGCCGAGGAGCCCTACCGCCTCAAGGCCACCTGCATCCGGCAGAAGCTCGTCAACACCCGCGAGCGCCTTGCCACCGGCACCCCGCACCGCCCCGGCTGCGACTACCTCGGCACCGCCGAGCTCCTCGCCGACCTGGAACTCATCCAGACCTCACTGCGCGAGCACCGCGGCGGACTCTTCGCCGACGGGCGGATGGACCGCACCATTCGCACCCTGGCCGCCTTCGGCCTCCAGCTCGCCACCATGGACGTCCGTGAACACGCCGACGCCCACCACCACGCGCTGGGCCAGCTCTTCGACCGGCTCGGCGAGGAATCCTGGCGCTACGCCGACATGCCCCGCGACTACCGGCAGAAGCTCCTCGCCAAGGAACTCCGCTCCCGTCGCCCGCTCGCCCCGACCCCGGCCCCGCTCGACGCCGCCGGCGAGAAGACCCTCGGCGTCTTCCACACTGTCAAGGAAGCCTTCGAGCGCTTCGGCCCCGAAGTCATCGAGTCCTACATCATCTCGATGTGCCAGGGCGCCGACGACGTCTTCGCCGCCGCCGTACTCGCCCGCGAGGCCGGCCTGATCGACCTGCACGGTGGCTGGGCCAAGATCGGCATCGTGCCGCTCCTGGAGACCACCGACGAGCTGCGCGCCGCCGACGTCATCCTCGACGAGATGCTCGCCGACCCGTCGTACCGCCGTCTGGTCTCGCTGCGCGGAGACGTGCAGGAGGTCATGCTCGGCTACTCCGACTCCTCCAAGTTCGGCGGCATCACCACCTCCCAGTGGGAGATCCACCGCGCCCAGCGCCGCCTTCGCGACGTCGCCCACCGCTACGGCGTACGGCTGCGGCTCTTCCACGGCCGCGGCGGCACCGTCGGCCGCGGCGGCGGCCCCTCGCACGACGCGATCCTCGCGCAGCCGTGGGGCACGCTGGAGGGCGAGATCAAGGTGACCGAGCAGGGCGAGGTCATCTCCGACAAGTACCTCATCCCCGCGCTCGCCCGGGAGAACCTGGAGCTGACCGTCGCGGCCACCCTCCAGGCCTCCGCGCTGCACACCGCGCCCCGCCAGTCCGACGAGGCCCTCGCCCGCTGGGACGCCGCGATGGACACGGTCTCCGACGCGGCGCACGCGGCCTACCGCAAGCTCGTCGAGGACCCGGACCTGCCCGCGTACTTCTTCGCGGCCACCCCGGTCGACCAGCTCGCCGACCTCCACCTGGGCTCCCGCCCGTCCCGCCGCCCCGACTCGGGCGCCGGACTTGACGGACTGCGGGCCATCCCGTGGGTCTTCGGCTGGACCCAGTCCCGCCAGATCGTGCCCGGCTGGTACGGCGTCGGCTCCGGCCTCAAGGCACTGCGCGAAGCCGGCCTGGACACCGTCCTGGACGAAATGCACGAACACTGGCACTTCTTCCGGAACTTCATCTCCAACGTCGAGATGACCCTCGCCAAGACCGACCTGCGCATCGCCCGGCACTACGTCGACACGCTCGTCCCCGACGAACTGAAGCACGTCTTCGCCGACATCGAGGCCGAGCACGCACTCACCGTGCAGGAAGTCCTCAAGGTCACCGGCGGCACCGAACTGCTCGGCACCAGCCCCGTGCTCCAGCAGACCTTCGCCATCCGCGACGCCTACCTGGACCCGATCTCCTACCTCCAGGTCTCGCTGCTGGCCCGCCAGCGCGAAGCCGCGGCACGCGGCGAAGAGCCCGACCCGCTGCTCGCCAGGGCCCTGCTGCTCACCGTGAACGGTGTCGCCGCGGGCCTGCGCAACACCGGCTGATTCCACCCGGACACGGGTGCGGCCCCGCTCACAGTGCGAAGAATGTCGCCACGAGCAGGGCCGCACCCGCGATCCCCGTGCACCAGCCGGTCCGGGACAGCCGCAGGCCACCACCGATCACCAGCCCCGACAGCAACAGGGCACCGCCCAGCGGCACCCAGGCGTGCAGAAAGCCCGGTGTACCGGCACGCACCACATCATCCGTGCCCGGCTTCACCACGACGGGGAACCGGTCGCCCCTCCTCGCCGCGACGGACCTGTCGATCGTCACCCGGGAACGCGCGGCGGCCTGCCCCGACGGCGCGAACGGACCGGTACAGACATCGGCTCCGCAACCCGTCACGGTCATCGTGCCGTGCTCACGGCCTTTGGACAGAACTATGTGGTGCGCCTCGTTCCAGGACGACAGCACACCTGCCACCAGCAGCAGCAGGACGACACAGCCCATGGCGGCGTTGCGGGCGTAGACCAGGGCGCGGTGGGAGGAGCTCCGCTTCATGGGGAGCGATCCTTGGGCAGACCGGCACCACCGGTCAACTCGTGGCCGAAAATCGCCGGGGTACCGGCAGGAATGTCAGAGTTGTGCGCGCCACCGCCGTTGCCGCGGGCGTCAGGAGTTGTACGCGCTCTGCGCGCGCTCCAGGCCCTCCGCCAGCAGACACTCCACGGAGTCCGCAGCCCGGTCCACCATGTACGCGAGCTCCTTGCGCTCGGTGGACGAGAAGTCCTTCAGCACGAAATCCGCGACCTGCATCCGCCCCGGCGGCCGCCCGATCCCGAACCGGATCCGGTGATAGTCCGCACCCATCGACTTGGTCATCGACTTCAGCCCGTTGTGCCCGTTGTCGCCGCCACCCAGCTTCAGCCGGAGTGTTCCGTAGTCGATGTCCAGCTCGTCGTGGATCGCCACGATGTGGTCGGTCGGCACCTTGTAGAAGTCGCGCAGCGCCGTGACGGGACCGCCCGACAGGTTCATGTACGACATCGGCTTGGCCAGGATCACCCGTCGGCTCGCCGGGCCGGGCGGGCCCATGCGGCCCTCCACGACCTGCGCCTGCGCCTTCTGCGCCCGCTTGAACTTCCCGCCGATCCGCTCGGCCAGGAGATCGGCCACCATGAAGCCGACATTGTGCCGGTTCGCCGCGTACTCGGGACCGGGATTGCCGAGGCCCACGATGAGCCAGGGATCAGTGGCGTCGGACATCTCTGCTCGGTCTCCTCGCGTGCGACGGCTGGTTGCAGGGGGCTGATCACAGGGAAACGGGGCGGCGGGTCCTCGAACAAGGAACCGCCGCCCCGTCAGTCGAGCAGTGCGGGCGAGGCTCAGGCCTCGGCGCCCGCTTCGGCGGACTCGGCAGTCGGCTCCTCGGCCTGCGCGGCGACGACCTGGAGCACGACGGCGTCCTCGTCACCGGCCAGCACGGAGCCCTTCGGCAGCGGGATGTCCTTGGCGAGGACGGACGCACCGGCGTCCAGGCCCGCGACGGAGACCGTGACGGACTCGGGGATGTGGGTGGCCTCGGCCTCGACGAGCAGGGTGTTCTGCACGTACTCCAGGAGGTTGCCGCCCGGGGCCAGGTCGCCCTCGACGTGCACGGCGATCTCGACGTTGACCTTCTCGCCGCGCTTGACGGTCAGCAGGTCGACGTGCTCGATGTCGCCCTTGAGCGGGTTGCGCTGCACGGCCTTCGGGATGACCAGCGCGTCCTTGCCCTCGATCTCCAGACCGATCAGGACGTTGGCGGTCTTGAGCGCCATCATCAGCTCGTGACCCGGCAGGGTGACGTGAACCGGCTCGGCACCGTGGCCGTAGACGACCGCGGGAACCAGGTTGGCGCGGCGGGTGCGACGGGCGGCACCCTTGCCGAACTCGGTACGGACCTGGGCGGCGAGCTTGACCTCAGCCATGACTGCACTCCTCGTAAGGTGACGAAAATCGGACGGTCACCCGGCCCACGACAGGCCTGCTACGAAGAGCGCGTCGATAACGGACCGCCGTACACATGAGTACGGCCTCCCTCGCCGAGCAACTCGCTGAGTCTACCCGGCGGGGAGGCCGCCCCCAAAGTGGATCTTCGGTACCGCTGTTCCTACTGCTCCTCGAAGAGGCTGGTGACCGAGCCGTCCTCGAAGACCTCACGCACCGCACGCGCGATCGTCGGGGCGATCGACAGCACCGTGATCTTGTCGAGCTCCAGCTCGCCCGGGGTCGGCAGGGTGTCCGTGAACACGAACTCGCTGACCTTGGAGTTCTTCAGCCGGTCCGCGGCCGGGCCCGAGAGCACACCGTGCGTCGCCGTCACTATGACGTCCTCGGCGCCGTGCGCGAACAGGGCGTCGGCGGCGGCGCAGATGGTGCCACCGGTGTCGATCATGTCGTCGACCAGGACGCAGACCCGGCCCTTCACGTTGCCGACGACCTCGTGGACCGTCACCTGGTTGGCGACGTCCTTGTCCCGGCGCTTGTGCACGATGGCGAGCGGGGCGTCCAGACGGTCGCACCAGCGGTCGGCGACCCGCACCCGGCCGGCGTCCGGGGAGACGATCGTCAGCTTCGAGCGGTCGACCTTGGCGCCGACGTAGTCGGCCAGGATCGGCAGCGCGAAGAGGTGGTCCACCGGGCCGTCGAAGAAGCCCTGGATCTGGTCCGTGTGCAGGTCGACGGTGAGGATGCGGTCGGCACCCGCCGTCTTCATCAGGTCGGCGACCAGACGGGCCGAGATCGGCTCGCGACCGCGGTGCTTCTTGTCCTGGCGGGCGTAGCCGTAGAACGGCACGATCACCGTGATGGAACGGGCCGAGGCGCGCTTCAGCGCGTCCAGCATGATGAGCTGCTCCATGATCCACTTGTTGATCGGAGCGGTGTGGCTCTGGATCAGGAAGCAGTCGGCGCCGCGGGCCGATTCCTGGAAGCGGACGTAGATCTCACCATTGGCGAAATCGAAGGCCTTCGTCGGCACGAGGCCGACACCCAGCTGGTGCGCAACCTCCTCGGCCAGCTCGGGGTGGGCGCGGCCGGAGAAGAGCATCAGTTTCTTCTCGCCGGTCGTCTTGATCCCGGTCACAGCACAGTCTCCTCAGACGTGTTCCTGGCGCTGCGCGCATGTGTCCCGATGCGCAACGAGCCAGCCGAAATGGGGTGAGCATCTATCACGGTACGCCGTGCGCGGCGCACCTGTTTCCGGTCAGCTTTCGCTGTCGCGCTCCGATGCGGCGGCCTGAGCCGCCTGTGCGGCGCCGCTTCCCGGACGCTTGCGGGCCACCCAACCCTCGATATTCCTTTGCTGGCCGCGGGCGACGGCCAGCGAACCGGGCGGTACGTCCTTGGTGATGACCGAGCCGGCCGCGGTGTAGGCGCCGTCCCCGACCGTGACGGGCGCCACAAACATATTGTCCGACCCGGTACGGCAGTGGGAGCCGATCGTGGTGTGGTGCTTGGCCACGCCGTCGTAGTTCACGAAGACGCTGGCGGCACCGATGTTGGTGTGGTCGCCGATCGTCGCGTCGCCGACGTAGCTCAGGTGCGGGACCTTGGTGCCCTCGCCGATCGTGGCGTTCTTCATCTCCACGTACGTACCGGCCTTGGCCTTCGTGCCGAGCGTGGTGCCGGGCCGCAGATAGGCGTACGGACCGACCGTCGCGCCCTCGCCGACCTCGGCCCGGTCCGCGACCGTGTTGTCCACGCGCGCGCCCGCGCGGACGACGGTGTCCGTGAGCCGGGTGTTGGGGCCGACCTCGGCGTCCTCGCCGAGATGCGTGGTGCCGAGCAGCTGGGTGCCCGGGTGCACGATCGCGTCCCGCTCGTAGGTGACGGTGGCGTCGATCAGCGTGGACGCCGGGTCCACGACGGTCACACCGGCCAGCATGGCCCGCTCCAGCAGCCGCTGGTTCAGCAGCCGCCGGGCCTCGGCCAGCTGGACCCGGTTGTTGATGCCGAGGATCTCGCGGTGGTCCCCGGCCACCGAGGCGCCGACCCGGTGCCCGGCCTCGCGCAGGATGGAGAGGACGTCGGTGAGGTACTCCTCGCCCTGGCTGTTGTCGGTACGGACCTTGCCGAGGGCGTCGGCGAGCAGCCGGCCGTCGAAGGCGAAGACCCCGGAGTTGATCTCCCGGATCTCGCGCTGGGCGTCGGTGGCGTCCTTGTGTTCGACGATCTCGGTGACCGCGCCGTCGGCCGGGTCGCGGACGATGCGGCCGTAGCCGGTGGAGTCCGGGACCTCGGCGGTCAGCACGGTGACGGCGTTGGAGTCGGCCGTGTGAGTGGCGGCGAGCGCGACGAGCGTCTCGCCGGAGAGCAGCGGGGTGTCGCCGCAGACGACGATCACGGTGCCGTCGACGGTGCCGCCCAGCTCGTCGAGACCGACACGCACGGCGTTGCCGGTGCCCTTCTGCTCGGTCTGGTGGGCGGTCCGCAGTCGGTCGTCGACGGCGTCGAGGTGCGCGGTGACCTGTTCGCTGCCGTGGCCGACGACCACGACCAGGTGCTCGGGGTCCAGCTCGCGGGAGGCGGCGACGACATGTCCGACGAGCGAGCGCCCGGAGATCTCGTGCAGGACCTTGGGGGTCTTCGACTTCATGCGGGTGCCCTCACCCGCTGCGAGGACGACGACGGCTGCCGGGCGTTCGGAGCTCACAGAAATGCCCTTCGGCTTCGGGTGGTGGACACCCGAAGGATACCGGGGGGGTATGGGGCAGGCATGGGTGCGGGCCCCGACCTCGGAGGTCGGGGCCCGCACACGGAGGCTCCCCTGCCAGGACTCGAACCCGGACAAATAGCACCAAAAGCTACTGTGCTGCCAATTACACCACAGGGGAACAAGGCCGACTATCCGGACATGTCGTCCGGTCGCTGCACCGGCACCCAACACTATGCCGTACCAAGTGCCTTCTACGCGACGATAAAGTCCGCGCTCTTGGTGACGTAGATGATCAGGCAGCCGCGGTAGGTCACGGTGGTGTTCTTGCGAGTGGTCCTGGGGTTGTGCCTCTTCAGGGTCGCCTTCTGGAACGAGGAGGCGGGGACGCCTGCGGGCTCGGCCCGGAATTGCTCGGCTCCGACGGCATCCCCCCGACTCGTGGATGCTGACCCGGAGGCGCATGTGTTCCCGTGGGACCTCAAGCGGTTCGAGCCGGCGTAGGTACAGCGTGATCACGTTGGGGCCTGGATCCGGTCGTACGTCATGCCTGGCTGCGCAGCTCCCGCGCCTTCTCTCGGAGGTCGTCCTTGGCGCGCGGGCGTTTCGTCCACTCCGGAGCCGGTTCGCCTTTGACCGGGCGGCCCAGGATGTCGTTGTTGTGGATGGGTAACCGGTCGCGGCTCTGCCGGAGGCCGAGGCCCTCCCTGCGCAGAGCGACGACCTGCTCGCGCAGGTCTTCGAAGTTGGCGTACTTGCTCGTGATTTCCGTCATGCGACGGGCGTCGTCCGGAATGCGGACGTCCGGTGCGAAAGGCTGCTCGCTTCGCCATTTCAAGCGATAAGTGGTTGTTCCGTCTCTGTTCGGCGGACGCACGTGCTGTCCAGGTCGTCCGAAAATGAGGTGCGGTCGCCCGTAGGGTGGACGGCATGACCGCAACGGGGGCAGACCGGGAAGCGGCGGGGTCGACCACCCGCGGCTACTGGTGGTGGGAGCGGCGGCGCAGTGTCGCCCTGGATGTGGGGCTCGCGCTCCTGTCGGCGCTGGAGTGTGCGCTGGAGGGGGTGGAGTTCGCCAGGGACACCGGGTTGCCGGTGCCGGTGGGTGTGCTGTTCGGGCTGCTCGCGGGGTCGGTCCTGGTGTTGCGGCGGCGCTGGCCGATCGCGGTGGTGCTGGTGGCGGTCGCGACCACACCGGCCGAGATGGGCTTCCTGATGGGCCTGGTCGGCCTCTACACGCTGGCCGCCTCCGACGTGCCGCGAAGGATCACCGCGGTGCTGATGGGGATGTCCTTCGCGGGGACGCTCATCGTCACGTACGTACGGCTGCGGCAGAGCGTCTCCCAGCAGGACGATTTCGGGCCGGGCGACTGGTACGTACCGCTGATCTCGCTCTTCATGTCGCTCGGGCTCACCGCGCCGCCCGTGCTGTTCGGCCTCTACATAGGGGCCCGGCGGCGGCTGATGGAGAGCCTGCGGGAGCGGGCGGACTCGCTGGAGCGGGAGTTGTCGCTGCTCGCCGACCGGGCGGAGGAGCGGGCCGAGTGGGCGCGTACGGAGGAACGCCACCGGATCGCCCGCGAGATGCACGACGTGGTCGCCCACCGGGTGAGTCTGATGGTCGTGCACGCCGCCGCGCTCCAGGCCGTCGCGCCGAAGGATCCGGCGAAGGCGGTGCGCAACGCGGCGCTGGTCGGCGACATGGGCCGGCAGGCGCTGACGGAGCTGCGGGAGATGCTCGGGGTGCTGCGGGCGGGGGAGTCGGTGACGGCCCGGCCGGCCTCGGTGCCGCTGGCCTCGGTCGGTCAGGCGGCTGCCGCCGCGGCTGCCGCCGCCACGGAGGACGGGCCGCGGCTGCATGAGGTGGAGGTCCTGGTGGGGGAGTCCAGGGCGGCGGGGATGACGGTGGAGCTGTCGGTGGACGGTGAGGCGCGCGCGTATCCGCCCGAGGTCGAGCAGACGGCGTACCGGGTGGTGCAGGAGGCTCTGACGAACGTGCACAAGCATGCGGCGGGCGCGAAGACGTGGGTGCGGCTGGCGCACCGGGACGCGGAGGTCGCGATGCAGGTGGAGAACGGACCGTCGGACGCGGCGACGGCGGACGCGGGGCTGCCGAGCGGGGGCAATGGCCTGGTCGGTATGCGGGAGCGGGTGCTGGGGCTCGGCGGTGTCTTCGTCTCGGGTCCGACGGATGCGGGCGGCTTCCGGGTGTCGGCGGTGCTGCCGGCTCAGGGGGCGGCGGCCTGATCCGTGGGACCGGCGGGGCGGGGCCCGGCCGGTCCTGCGGGGGGCGGTGCGCGGGTTCGGGGCCCGCGCCCTGCGATGCACCGCATCAGCCGCCGCGCCCTGTCCGACCCCGATCCGCCGGGCCCCAGGCCCTGTCGTCAAACTGCCGTCTGCCGCGCGGCGTCTGACGACAGGACTAACCCGAGACGAGGCGCTCCGGCTGGATGCCCGCGATCAGGGTCGCCAGCGCCCGGTCGATGTCCGGGCCGAGGTACCAGTCGCCGGTGTGGTCGACGCTGTAGACGCGGCCTTCGGTGTCGATCGCCAGGACCGCCTGTCCGTCCCCTTCTTCGCCCAGGGGGCTGACCTCGGTCTCCAGTGCCCGGCCGAGGTCGCCGAGGGTGCGGGCGAGGTGGAGTCCGCTCAGCGGGTCGATGCGTACCGGGGCGGGTGCGATCTGGCGGCCCGGCGCGGACGCGGTGATGTGGAGTCCGCCGAATTCGGCCCAGGCCTCCACGGCCGCGGGGAAGACCGCGTGCTGGTGGCCGGCGGGCGAGGCGTGCGAGCGCAGTGCGTCGGCCCATTCCTCGGCCTGCCGGATGTCCCAGCGGCCGGGCTGCCAGCCCGCGGCGCGCAGGGCGGCGTCGACGGCGACGGGGAAGCGGGTGGAGGCGTTCCGGTCGCGGTCCGCGGGGCTCGTTTGTTCGGGTAGGTCGGTTCGGTCGTGCATCGGCGTGCGGTCAGCCCTTCTCGGCGGTGGTCGCCGCCCCGGTGGTCGTGAGGTCGACGGGACGTACGCCGAAGTGGGCGAGCATCGCCGCGCAGGAGCGGCACGGCGGCGCGTAGCTGCCGTGCATCGGGTCTCCGTCCTCACGGATGCGTCGTGCGGTGAGCCGCGAGTGCTTGAGGGCGCGCCGGGCCTCGCCGTTGGTCAGCGGCTTGCGCTGGGCGCGCTTGGAGCGGTTCGACTCCGCCGCGGTGAGCTGCCGGGAGAGCAGTATCGCCTCGGGGCAGCGGCCGGTGAAGCGTTCGCGCCGGCTGCTGGGGAGAGTGTCGAGGAAGTCCTGGACGAGTGGGTGCAGTACGGGGGGCTGGTCGCCCTTGCCCGCGGTGCAGGTGAGTGTCTCGCCGCGTACGGACAGGGCCGCCGCGACTGCGGGCAGGATGCCGTCGCGGCGGTGGTGCAGGCGGGGCGTGCGGCCGGCATCGGTGCTGCTCCAGCTGAGGCGCGGATCCCCGGATGTGACTGATTGTGTGGTGTGCATGGCGCTTTCCCTCCCGTGCCGCAGCGGTAGCTGCGCGGTGTGCACGCCCCCGAGTTGCGGTGACAGCCTGCCAAATGTCCCGGCTGGTGGGGAAGCTGGGGCAGTGAAACGTGTCTCGGTGTCGCCCGTCCGTGGCGGGGGCGTCGCTCGTCCGTCACGCCGGTGTGACGGTTCGTGACGGATGCGGAGGGGGAGGCGTAGGACAGGTCACATGGGCGAGACCCGCCCTTGCGCCACCGCATAGGCTGTGCCCGGACCGTCCCCCTTGGGCAGGCCGGTCCTCACCAGCCAGACGCAGCAGGGGGCAACCGCCATGACGACAGGTCGGCTCGGGCAGCAAGCCGCGCCACCGAACGCGGCCTACGCCGGGCAGCTCGTGCATTTCCCGGACCCGGTCCGGGCGTCCCGCCACCCCGGTGGTGTGCGCATGGACGAGAACGGCAGCCCGGACTTCGCACCGTACGCGCGTGCCGCCGCCGAGATCGCCGAGCCTCCGCAGGGCTTCGGCGTCGATGAGCTGCGGCTCACCGATTACGTGTCGGCCAATGCGGCGCTGGCGGCGAGCGGCCATGAGCTGTGGGACACGATCCCGGCGGTCGCCACTCCGCACGGCTGGACGTGGCACCACGTGCCCGGTGGCCGGCGGATGGAGCTGGTCCCGGTCGAGGTGAAGGCGCTGCTCAGACATCACGGTGGCCTTGCCGCCACGGCGGTCGACCACAACAAGCGGGGGACCCGCCCGTTGCAGGAGACCCGGCCCGCGCATTTCCGGCTGCCGAAGGGTGCCGTGGCGGTGACCGAGGCCCAGGTGCTGGGTGTCGAGGAGGACCTCGGCTATCGGCTGCCGGGTGCCTACCGTTCGTTCCTCAAGGCGGCGGGTGGTTCGGCGCCGGTCGGCGCTGCGCTCGACGCGGAGTTGGGGCTTCTGGTCGACCAGCCGTTCTTCACGGTGCGCGAGCAGGCCGCCGCGAACGACCTGGTGTACATCAACAAGTGCTTGCGCGATCACCTCACCAAGGACTTCCTGGGCGTCGGTTTCGTCCAGGGCGGCATCATCGCGGTGAAGGTGAAGGGCAACGGTGTCGGCTCGGTCTGGTTCTGCGCGTACGACGACGCCCGGGACCAGGACGGCTGGAACGTGCAGGAGCGGGTGGACCGGCTGTTGCTGCCGTGCGGCGGTGACTTCGATGCCTTCCTGCAGCGTCTGGCGGGCAATCCCCCGGAGCTGGAGACCGTGGCGAACCTGATGGTGGACGGCGGCTTCGCGCGGGCCGTCCCGGTGGAGGGGTGAGCGCGATGGTGACCTTTGCGCAGGCGCAGGAGCGCGCGGACGAGTGGATCAACGGCGATGTGCCCGCGTACCAGCACCGTGAGGTGCGGGTGCGGGAGTTCGAGCTGGGCTTCGTGGTGTGGGGCGAGGACCGCGCCGAGGGCCCGGTCTCGGACGGCGGCAGGCAGCGGCTGGTGATCGCCAGGGACAGCGGTGAGGCCACCTTGTGGCCGGGGCTGCCGGTGGGCGAGGTGATCCGGCGGTACGAGGAGGAGTACGGCGCCCACGCGGCGGCCGCGGCCGCTCCGGAGCCGCCGCAGCGCATCGACCTCAATCAGACGTCGTTCCTGTTGAGCCCCCCGGAGTGGCTCCAGGAAGCGGCCGACAAGCTGGGCATCCCGGACCGCCGGGAGAACCGGGGCCAGGACGCGGCGCCTCCGGCGGCGCCCTCGGCCCCTCCGGTCTCTCCTGCGCCGCCCGTCACGCCTGAGCCGCCCGTCTCTCCTGTTTCGCCCGCCTCCCCTGCCGCGCCTGTCGGTCAGGCGTCGCCGGGTTCGCACGGCGGGCAGGTCGCGTACGAGCCCACGGCCAACGACGGTGTCCCGGTATCCCCGCCGAACGTGCCCGTCGGGTCCACCCCCTGGGCCGGCACGGACACGAACGCGGGTTCCGACGACGGGGCGGTGCCGCTCCCGGCCACGGTGTTCGCGCCGCCGCTCTCGGGTGCCGACGACGACGGCACCCCGCCGCCGGTCGTTCCGGCCGATGCGCCGACCGCCCTGATGTCGGGCGGCAGTCAGCTGCCCCGGACGGCGATCGTGCCCGGTCTGCCCCCGCAGGGCGGCGCCCCGGGTGTTCCTCAGGGTGCTCCGGGCGCGGGTGCTCCGGGTCCGGGTGCTCCGGGTCTGAACGCTCCGGGTCCGGGTGCCGGTGACATCGCCGACGCGGCCACCAGCAAGGCCGTGGTGCCGCCGCGTGGTGCGCGTGGTGGCGGTCCGTCGACCCCGCCGCCGCCCGGTGCCCCCGGAACCCCGGGTGCCAGGCCGGGTCCGCCCGTGCCGCCGCCCTCGGGACCGGGTGCGCCCGGTGCTCCGGCGGGCGGGTACCTGCCGACCCAGCTCGCCCCTCAGGCGGGTCCGCCCGGTGCGCCGCTGCCGCCTCCGGGTCCGCCCGGTGCGCCGGGTGTGCCTGGTGCTCCGGTGCCGCCTCCGCCGCCTGGTTCGACGCCGCCGCCCGGTGGTGGGGTGCATCACGCGGCGACGATGCTGGCCGATCCGAGCATGGGTGGTCCGGGTGGGCTGCGGCCGCCGGGTCCTCCTGGTGCGCCTGGTGCGCCTGGTGCTCCGGTTGCTCCCGGTGCTCCGGTTGCTCCCGGTGTGCCTGGTGCTCCGGTGCCGCCTCCGCCGCCTGGTTCGACGCCGCCGCCCGGTGGTGGGGTGCATCACGCGGCGACGATGCTGGCCGATCC
>NZ_JBHWIY010000010.1:228189-350380 GCF_042731715.1 Streptomyces sp. NPDC059832
GAGCATGGGTGGTCCGGGTGGGCTGCGGCCTCCCGGTCCTCCTGGTCCTCCCGGTCCTCCCGGAGCTCCTGGTGCTCCGGTGCCACCGCCCGGTTCGACGCCGCCGCCCGGTGGCGGTGTGCACCATGCCGCGACGATGCTCGCCGACCCCGGCATGGGCGGCCCCGGCGCGCCGCAGCCCCCCGGTCCCCCCGGTCCTCCCGGCCCGCCCGGAGTGCCGCAGGGCGGCGCCCCCGGCCCCGTACCGCCCCCGGCGTACGGCTATCCGCAGGCGCCCACCGGTCAGCCGACCGTCGGGCCCGGCTACCAGGCCGTGCTGCGCTACCGCGCGCCCGACGGCAGCGAGCAGCAGCTGATCCGGCGCTCGGCGCCCGGCACCCCGCACCCCGAGTGGCAGATGCTGCACGAGCTGCGCGCGATGAACGTGCCGCCGCAGCAGGTCATCGAGCTGCACACCGAGCTGGAGTCCTGCGAGCTGCCCGGTGGTTACTGCGCGCGGATGATCCGTGAGACCTGGCCGCAGGTGCGGATCACCAGCGTCGCCCCGTACGGCACCGATCACGCCAGCCGTCAGCAGGGCATGCAGCATCTGCTCACCCACCAGGGCGAGCTGCACCAGGTGGCGGACGGACCGGCCCGTCCGGCTCCGGTGCGCGCGCCGCTGCCGCAGATGCCGCCCGCGATGGCGGCGCCGCCGGAGGTCATCGCGGACGAGCTGCTGCATACCTTCGGGCCGCAGGGCATCTGCCGCTTCGATCAGCGTGCCGTCTCCCGTCAGGGTGTGCCCGAGACCGTGGCGCGCACGCTGGTGTGGGCGGGGCTGCCCGCCGACTTCGGGCCGTTCTTCTGGGCGCAGCCCGGTCAGCCGGTGGTGCCGACGCTGGCCGAGCTCGCCGCGCAGCGCCAGGTGCAGGCCGCCCCCGACGCGGGGTCGTATCTCGTCATGGGGTCCGACTTCGGTCGGGCGATCTGTGTCCAGTACGGGACCGCGAACATCGTGGCCGTGCCGGTCGAGGCGGGGCCGGGCGGTCAGTCGGTGGCGCCGCAGTTCGTGAACACGGGGCTGCCGGAGTTCCAGCGTTCGATGGCGCTGCTCGGCCGGATGTGGCGGCTGCGCTTCGGGCTCAACCCGGAGCAGGCGGGCCGTTGGACGGTCGACTTCCAGGCCCAGCTGGTGGCGCTGGACGCGGCGGCGCTGGCGTCGCCGGAGAGCTGGTGGTCCGTACTTCTCGAACAGATGTGGGACGGGCTGATCTGACCCGGCGGGTTCCGCGGACGGCGCCCGGCTCCCGGAAGGGGGCCGGGCGCCGTGCTGTGCGCTGTCTGTGATGCCTGTCGCTTCCGCCCGGAAAGCAGTTGATCGATTCCGACTTCTGGGCCAATTGCCGCATCCTTGACCTACTGCTGATGGTCGGAGAGTCGGAAAGAGGCTTCAAGGATGAGTTCTGCACCGGTGTCCGCGCACGGCTTCGTCGGCGGACGAGGACGTGGTTACCGTCCGGAGCAGGTGGACCGCGCGGTGGCCGGGCTTTCGGCGGAGCGGGACGCGGCGCTGGACGAGGTGTCCCGGCTGACCGCGTCGGTGGCGGAGCTGTCGGCGGAGTCGGTCCGGCTGAGCGAGGTCGTCGCCACGCTCGCCCCGCAGAACTACGAATCGCTGGGTGAGCGTGCCCAGCAGATCCTGGCGCTCGCCGAGGGCGAGGCGGAGACCGTGCGGGGCGCCGCCCAGGAGGAGGCGCAGGCGCTGCGGGACGCGGCGGACGAGGCGGGCCGCGGGATCCGTGCTTCGGCGCGGGCGGACTCCGAGGCCATGCGGGCCGCGGCCGTGACCCACGCCGACGAGACGCTGTCCACGGCGAGGGGCACCGCTGACGGGACCGTTGCCGAGGCCCGCGAGGAGGCCGCGGAGGTGCGGGAGCGCTCGGAGTCCATGATGACGGAGACGATCCGCCGTACCGAGAGCGTCCTCGCGCACCAGGAGCAGGAGCACTCCGAGCGTTGGCAGGCGGCCGAGCTCGAACTGGCCGGGGCCGAGGCCGCGCAGTCGGCGCACCACGACGAGCTGACCGAGCAGGCGGAAGCCCGCCTGGCCGAGGCGCGGCGGGCGCTCGCGGAGGCGGAGGAGGCCGCCCGGCACGGTGAGGAGGACGCCGAGGCGCGGGCCGCGGAGCTGATCGCGGCGGCCAGGGTCCGTGAGGAGCGGGTGGTCCGGGAGACGGAGCGGATCATGCGGGAGCACGAGGAGGGCCGCGAGGAGGTGCAGGCGCACATGGCGCACGTACGGAATTCGCTCGCGGCGCTCACCGGGCGGGTGACACCGGCGCAGGACTGATCCGGCCGACTCCTCTCCCGGGCCCGTGCGTGGCCGAGGAACCATCGTGCGCCCGTTCGAGGCTGGGCTAATCTGACGCCATGCACGGGGGAGCTGAAGAAGAGTCACGTTTACTGGGCAGCGGGGCCAAACCGACGGAGCCGGACGATCCCCGGCGGATCGGCGCCTTCAGACTGCTCGGCATCCTTGGTACCGGCGGTATGGGCCGGGTCTATCTCGGTACCTCGGCGGGGCGGTACGCGGCGGTCAAGCAGGTGCTTCCGGTACTGGCCGCGGACAAGGACTTCCTGTCCCACTTCGGGCACGAGCTCGACAATCTCGCCAAGCTGCCGTCCGGGGTCAGTGCGCGGCTGCTGGCCAGTGACCGCACGGCGCAGCCTCCGTGGTTCGCCACGGAGTACATCCCCGGCATCACCCTGAGCGATGCGCTGCGGCTGAACGAGGGCCCGCTGCCCGCGGACGCTCTGTGGCGGCTGCTCCGGGACGGGGCGAGGGGTCTGCGTGCCGTGCACGCGGCCGGGATGGTGCACCGCGACCTCAAGCCCTCCAACGTCATGCTGACGCTCGACGGTGTGACCCTGATCGACTTCGGGGTGGCACGGGCGGCGGACCAGAGCAGGGTGACCAGGACCGGGATGGTCATCGGGACGCCTGCCTACATGGCCCCCGAGCAGGCCATGGCCGAGCGGGATCTGACCGGTGCGGCCGATGTGTTCGGACTGGCCGGCCTGCTGCTGTTCGCGGCGAACTGCCGCCCGCCGTTCGGCGACGGGTCGGGGCCGGGCCTGTTCTACCGGATCGTGCACACCGAACCCGACCTCGGGCGCCTGCCGGACCTCGATCCGGCCCTGGCCGCCGTGGTCGAGTCCTGTCTCGCCAAGGACGCCGCGGACCGGCCGACGGCCGCCGAGCTCTTCGGGATCGCCGACGAACGGGTGCCCGCCGCGGTCTCCGCGCCGTGGCCGCCGGCCGTCACGGACCGGATCACCGAGCGGGCCGCGTTCGCGGCGAAACCGCCGCCGGCCGAGGAGCCCGAACCGGAGCAGGCGCCCGTTCCCGCCGCGGTGCCCTCCCTGCCGGATGTCGGGACGACCGGCGCCGTCCCCGAGCAGCCGCGCAGGCGCCGTCCCCGGGTGCTGCTCGTCGCACTGCCCGTCGTGGTGGTCGCGGGCACGACCCTGACCCTGGCGCTCGGGCCGTACGAGATCGGCCGTCCCCGCGGTTCGGACTCCGACGTCGCGGCGCCGCCGTCGCTCACCGCCGGGCCGACCGGATCCCCGGCGGACGGCCGCTCCTCTGACCCCGCCAAGTCGCACTCCCCCTCGTCGGGCTCCAAGTCGGGCTCCGCCTCGCCGGACGGCTCCGCCGACAAGGCGAAGGGCGGGAAGGACGGGAAGGACGGGAAGGGCGGGGACGGCGGGGCCGGGGGTTCCGGTTCGGCCGGTTCCGGCGGTTCCGACGGTTCCGGCGGTGCCGGTGATGCCGGTGGTTCCGGTCCCTCGGGCGGCTCCGGCTCCGGATCCGGCGGTTCCAAGCCCTCGGGCGGCTCCGGCTCGGGCGGCTCCGGCGGTTCCGGCGGCGGGCAGGTCCCGGCGCCCTCGGGGCAGTACTACCTCAAGAACGCGTCCAACAAGCGGTGCCTCGGGGAGTCCGCGTCCCCCTACGGGGGTTCCATGCTGATGAACTCGGTGTGCGGCGAGCCGGCGCACAACGGGGCCACGCTCTACTACAAGTGGACGTACAGACCCACGTCCGGCGGCAGGTTCAAGCTCGTCGGCCAGGGCACCGGCAACTGCCTCAGGCTGAACGGGCCCGCGGGGCTGTCGGCCGAGACCTGCAACTCCTCCGAGTCCCAGGTCTGGCGGATCGGGACCAAGACATCGGCCGGTCACACCCTGGTGAACGTCGCCGAGGGCGTCTGCCTCCAGATGTTCAGCAGCATCGGCTTCCAGTCGGTGGCGTGCAATCCCTCGGAGCCGGCACAGCTGTGGCGCAACTCCTGACCGGCGCGCAGGGGGCGGGCCCCTGCGCGCCGGACGGCGCAACCGCCGCTCCCGGAGGCCGTGTTCAGCGCCGGGGTGTGGGTGGCACGCCCGCCAGGATCCGGGGCTCCTCGCCCTGGTAGAGCCGGCGTGCCGCAGGGGCCGTGTGGCGGGGGAGCACCGTCCCCAGCCAGCCCGCCAGGAATCCGGCCGGGATGGAGACGAGCCCGGTGGTGGTGTACGGGAACCAGTTGAAGTCGTGGTCGGGGAAGACCGAGGTGGGTGAGCCGGAGACCAGGTTGGTGCCGGTGATCAGCACCAGCGTGGTGAGGGTGCCGACGACGAGGGTGCAGAGCAGCCCGGTACGGGTGAAGCGCCGCCAGAACATGCTGTAGACGAGTGCCGGGGCGAACGCGGACGCGCCGACGCAGAACGAGAGCGTCGCCAGCGCCTGTACGTTCCAGTGTCTGGCCACGACGGCGAGAACGGTGGCGAGCAGTCCGACGACGATCGCCGAGATCTGTGCCGTACGCATCTCGGACAGGCCCGGCAGCGGCTTGCGGTCCGGGTCGCGCACCCCGTGCAGGCCGTGCGCGAAGAGGTCGTGGGCGAGGGAGTTGGCGCAGGACAGGATCATTCCGGCGACGGAGGCGAGCAGGGTCAGGAAGATCGCCGTCGTCATCGTCGTGATGATCAGGGCCCCCATCTGCGTACCGTTCGCGACCTCGCCGCTGATCTGGAGGATCGCGCTGTTCCCGGACGCCCCGGCGGCGGTGATGACGTCGTGGCCGACGAGGGCCCCCGCGCCGAAGCCGATCACGACGAGCAGCAGGCAGATCGCGGCGACCACGCCGACCGCCCAGGACATCGAGCGCCGGACGGCCTGGGTGGAGCGGGCGCTCGACATGCGCATGGCGACGTGCGGCAGGCAGGCGGCGCCGAGCACCACGGTCAGTTCGGAGCTGACCATGTCGAGTCCGCTGCCGTCGAACTGGAGCCCCGAGCGCAGATACGCGGCCCCCGCGCCGCTGCTCTGCCGGGCGGCGGAGAGCAGGGAGTCGGTGTTCCAGTCGAACCGGTTCATGATCAGTACGGCGATGGTGAAGGCGGCCACGAAGAGGACCACGGTCTTCACGATCTGGATCAGCGAGGTGCCTTTCATCCCGCCGATCGCCGCGTAGCCGATCATCAGGGTGCCGAGCCCGATGATGGCGCCGGTGCGGAATCCCGAGGTGTCGAATCCCAGGATGAAGGCGAGCAGATCGCCGCTGCTGGCGAGCTGGACGACCATCATCGGAACGAGCGCGGCGAGGGTGGCGGCGCAGGCGGTGATGCGGACCGCGCGGCCGGGGGCACGGCGCACGAGCAGGTCACCCATGGTGAACCCGCCCGTGTTGCGCAGGGGTTCGGCGAGCAGGAACATCAGCAGGACGAGCGAGAGGGTGATGCTCAGGGCGAGGATCATCCCGTCGTAGCCGGTGAGGGCGATGATGCCGGTGGTGCCGAGCACCGTGGCCGCGGAGAGGTAGTCGCCCGCGAGGGCGAGGCCGCTCTGCATGGGCGAGAGCGAGCGGGAGCCGGTGTAGAACTCGTCGAGGTCGTCGCGGTCCGGGCCGGTCATCACGCAGAGCAGCAGAGCCACGGTGCCCACGGCGAGGAAGGCCACCAGGGACATCGACTGCGCGGAATTGTTGAATCCGTTCACCGGGCCGCTCCCGCTCTTCGGATCCGGGCGGCGAGCGGGTCGACCGTGCGCCGTGCGGTCCGCTCGTACACGACGATGGCGAGCAGGGTCACGGGGAGCTGGCAGAGCCCCAGTGCGAGGCCGATGTTGAGACCGCCGAACAGAGGGCGGTCCATCAGCTCCTTGGCGAATCCGGAGAGCAGCAGGAAGGCCACGAAGTAGCCGAGCGCGGTCAGGGTCGCGATGCGCCGCAGCAGTCGGTACGCGGTGCGCAGCCGGCGCAGGTCGCTGTGGCGGCCGGGGGTGGGCGCCGGTGCGGGTGTGTCGGGTGTGCTCGGCGGCCGGGCGGGCGGCGCCTGCTCCGAGCTCTGCCAGGGGAGCAGATAGTCGGGGTGGTGGGGGGATGGGGGCGGGTTTCCGTGCGACATCGGGGTGCTGCTCCTTGCGTGGCTCGGGTCCTGGTCTGGACGGCAAGGCAGGAGTGCGGGGTGCGGTCGGAAGCGCGAACATTACTCGTGGGTACGGCAGTTGGGGAGAGGGTGGCCTGAATTACCCACGGTAATGGCTCAGTTGCGTGCGGCCCCGTGAATGGAAGGTGGCGGCCGGGCGTGAAGCGGGCTCTGGCCGACCCGGCCGGTACACCCTTGGGTCCAGCCCCTGATACGGGACTCCACCCAGGGGTCGAGACCCTTAGGGGGAGCTCCTTATATCTGGCCAGGGGCGGTTCCTCCCGGCGGAGGACGTGGTGGCGATGGCTTGTTCCTTATCGTGTTCCTACACCGCGAAAAGCGGCCGAATCCCACCGCGGACGCGGTCGGGCACAGGGGCGGGGTGGGGAAAACCCCACCCGGGAACTGCGCCGGGCACCAGTGCGCCGGATCCGCTCCCGACACCAGACTCAGTACGCGCACCGACGCATTCTCAACACTGACCGACATAGGAGAAAAACCGTGACAACGGCTGTAACCATTCCCAGGCACGGGGGCACTGGAAGGCGTACGGCCGTCGCTGCGCGAGCGCGGCAGGTCGTCAAGGCGTACGGGGCGGGGGAGACCCGGGTCGTCGCGCTCGACCATGTCGACGTGGACATCGCCCGCGGGCAGTTCACCGCGATCATGGGCCCGTCCGGCTCCGGCAAGTCGACCCTGATGCACTGCCTGGCCGGCCTGGACACCGTGAGCTCGGGGCAGATCTTCCTCGACGAGACCGAGATCACCGGGCTCAAGGACAAGAAGCTCACCCAGCTCCGCCGGGACCGGATCGGCTTCATCTTCCAGGCGTTCAACCTGCTCCCCACGCTCAACGCGCTGGAGAACATCACGCTGCCGATGGACATCGCGGGCCGCAGGCCCGACGCCGCCTGGCTGCGGCAGGTCGTGGAGACCGTCGGTCTCGCCGAGCGGCTCAAGCACCGGCCCACCGAGCTCTCCGGCGGCCAGCAGCAGCGCGTCGCGGTGGCCAGGGCGCTCGCCGCCCGGCCGGAGATCATCTTCGGCGACGAGCCCACCGGCAACCTGGACTCGCGGGCCGGCGCCGAGGTGCTGAGCTTCCTGCGCAGGTCGGTCGACGAGCTGGGCCAGACCATCGTCATGGTCACCCACGACCCGGTGGCCGCCTCCTACGCGGACCGGGTGCTGTACCTCGCCGACGGACGCATCGTCGACGAGATGCACAACCCGACGGCCGACCAGGTCCTCGACCGGATGAAGGACTTCGACTCGCGCGGGCGGACGTCATGACCGTCTGGAAGACATCGAGGCGGAATTTCTTCGCCCACAAGGGACGCATGGCGCTCTCCGCCGTCGCGGTCCTGCTGTCGGTGGCGTTCGTGTGCGGCACGCTCGTCTTCACCGACACCATGAACACCACGTTCGACAAGCTCTTCGCCGCGACCGCGGCCGATGTCACGGTCAGCCCGAAGGAGCCCAAGAAGGACGACCGGCTCCCGGGCAACGGCAAGCCCGTCACGATCCCCGCGTCCGCCGTCGGGCAGGTCGCGAAGGCCACCGGCGCGAAGGCGGCCGAGGGCGCGGTCTCCAGCATGTCCGTCACCGTCGTCGACAGCCACGACAAGAACATGGGCTCGACCTCGGGTGCCCCGACGATCGCGGGCAACTGGACGAGGAACGACCTGCGTTCGATGGAGATCTCCTCCGGTCACGCACCGCGCGGCCCGACCGAGGTGATGGTCGACGCCGACACCGCCGAGAAGCACCACCTGAAGCTCGGCGACGAGCTGCGCACCATCACCGCCAACGGCGACATCAAGGCCGCGATCAGCGGCATCGCCACCTTCAAGGTCACCAACCCCGGTGCCGCGGTCGTCTACTTCGACACCGCCACCGCGCAGACCAAGCTGCTCGGCAAGCCCGATGTCTTCAGCTTGATCTCCGTCACCGCGGAATCCGGCGTGGCCGACGAGCAGTTGAAGAAGAACGTCGCCACGGCGCTCGGCGGCCACTCCACGTACAAGATCCAGACACAGAAGGAGGCCGCGGACGCCAACAAGGACTCGATGGGCTCCTTCCTCGACGTCATGAAGTACGCGATGCTCGGCTTCGCCGGGATCGCCCTCCTCGTCGGCATCTTCCTGATCGTCAACACCTTCTCGATGCTGGTCGCCCAGCGCACCCGCGAGATCGGCCTGATGCGGGCCATCGGCTCCAGCCGCAAGCAGGTCAACCGGTCCGTGCTGATCGAGGCGCTGTTCCTCGGCGTCGTCGGCTCGCTCCTCGGCGTGGGCGCGGGCGTCGGCCTCGCCGTCGGCCTGATGAAGCTCATGGGCGCCATGGGCATGGAGCTCTCCACCGAGGACCTCACCGTCGCCTGGACGACCCCCGTGGTCGGCCTCGTGCTCGGCATCGTCGTCACCGTCGTCGCCGCGTACTTCCCGGCCCGCCGGGCCGGGAAGGTCTCCCCGATGGCCGCCCTGCGCGACGCCGGAACCCCGGCGGACGGCCGCGCGGGCCGGGTCCGGGCCGCGATCGGTCTGGTCCTCACGCTCGCCGGCGGCGCCGCGCTCCTCGCCGCGACGAAGGCCGACAAGTCGAGCGAGGGCTCGCTCCTCCTCGGTGTGGGCGTGCTCCTCACCCTGATCGGCTTCATCGTCATCGGCCCGCTGCTGGCCGGCTTCGTGGTCCGGGTGCTGAGCGCGGTCATGCTGCGCATGTTCGGCCCCGTGGGACGGCTCGCCGAGCGCAACGCCCTGCGCAACCCGCGCCGCACCGGAGCGACCGGCGCCGCCCTGATGGTCGGCCTCGCCCTGGTCGCCTGCCTCTCGGTGGTCGGCTCCTCCATGGTCGCCTCGGCCACCGAGGAACTCGACAAGTCGGTCGGCGCGGACTTCATCGTCCAGCCGGCCGGCGGCGGCGGCGCACCGATCGTGGCCCAGGCGGCGAAGGCCCTGACGACCGTGCCGGACATCGAGCATTTCACCAACTACAAGATGGTGGGCGCCCGGCTGACCGCCCCCGACGGCACCACCGAGGACGGGAGACTGGTCGCAGCCGACCCCTCGTACAAGGACGACGTCCGCCGCGAGACGGTCTCCGGCGAGCTGGCCGCCGCGTACGGCAAGGACGCCATGTCGGTCGGCGAGACGTACGCCACCGAGCACCGCGTCAAGGTCGGTGACCGGATGACCGTCGCCTTCAAGGGCGGCGAGACCGCGAAGCTGAAGGTCGCCGCGATCACCTCGGACGACGTGAACATCGACAAGGGCGCGATGTACGTCAACATCACGACCGCCGCGCGGTACGTCCCCGCCGACACCCTGCCGCAGAACATGATCATGTTCGCGAAGGCCGCGGACGGCAAGGAGAAGGAGGCGTACGCCGCCCTCAAGAGCGCCCTGGCCAAGTACCCGCAGTACGAGGTGAAGAATCAGGCCGATTTCAAGGAGCAGCTGAAGGACCAGATCGGCCAGCTGCTGAACATCGTCTACGGCCTGCTGGCGCTCGCGATCATCGTCGCCGTGCTCGGTGTGGTGAACACCCTGGCCCTGTCGGTGGTCGAGCGGACCCGCGAGATCGGCCTGATGCGCGCCATCGGCCTCTCCCGCCGCCAGCTGCGCCGGATGATCCGCCTGGAGTCGGTGGTCATCGCGGTCTTCGGCGCCCTGCTCGGCCTCGGCCTGGGCATGGGCTGGGGCACCGCGGCCCAGAAGCTGCTGGCCCTGGAGGGCCTCGGCGTCCTGGAGATCCCGTGGCCGACGATCCTCACGGTCTTCGTCGCCTCGGCCTTCGTGGGGCTGTTCGCCGCCCTGGTCCCGGCGTTCCGGGCGGGCCGGATGAACGTCCTGAACGCGATTGCCACGGATTAGGGCGTGCGACGGCGACGTAGGATGACCTGATCCGGCCCCGGGGTGTTCCTCCAAACACCCCGGGGCCGGATTCGTGTGTCCGGACGTCGCCCCCGGACGCCCCGCCGGGCCGGATTGCGGGCGCGGCTGTCACATCGGAGTCGTAGGCTGGGAACCCCCCGGTACGCCTGGGGGTGGTTTCTGGATCATGCCGGGCTCATGAGGGCCGGCACGCACATCTGCGGCGTTGTCGTCGGTCGCCCACGTTCCGCGTGGGCTCCCTCGTCCGCCTTGCAGCTGCACGCACCAGCCCTCGCTCCCTGATCCGGCCTGACCCGGACGCCACCCCCAGCACGTGTCGGGCGCTTCGCGTTGCCCTTCGCGTTGCCCTGGCAGCAGCCGGCTGCCGGACCTCGCCCTCGTTACCCGGACGGAAGCCCTTCATGAGCCTGCACGGTCTGCTGGATGTCGTCGTACGTGACCCGGCACTCTCCGAAGCGGTGAAGGCCGCCGACGACGGCCACCGCATGCATGTCGACCTCGTCGGCCCGCCCGCCGCCCGCCCCTTCGCCGTCGCCGCGCTGGCCCGCGAGACCGGGCGGACCGTGCTCGCCGTCACCGCGACCGGCCGGGAGGCCGAGGACCTGGCGGCCGCGCTGCGCACCCTGCTGCCGCCGGACACGATCGCCGAGTTCCCGTCCTGGGAGACCCTGCCGCACGAGCGGCTCTCGCCCCGCTCGGACACCGTGGGCCGCCGCCTCGCCGTGCTGCGACGCCTGGCGCACCCGAGGAAGGACGACCCGGAGACCGGCCCGGTCTCCGTCGTCGTCGCGCCGATCCGCTCCGTGCTCCAGCCGCAGGTCAAGGGGCTCGGCGACCTGGAACCCGTAGCGCTGCGCATCGGACAGAGCGCCGACCTCGGCAAGACGGTCGACGCGCTCGCGGCGGCCGCGTACTCCCGGGTCGAACTGGTCGAGAAGCGTGGCGAATTCGCCGTGCGCGGCGGCATCTTGGACGTCTTCCCGCCGACCGAGGAGCACCCCCTTCGGGTGGAATTCTGGGGCGACGACGTCGAGGAGATCCGCTACTTCAAGATCGCCGACCAGCGGTCGCTGGAGATCGCCGAGCACGGGCTGTGGGCGCCGCCCTGCCGCGAGCTGCTGCTCACCGACGAGGTGCGGGAGCGGGCCGCCGCCCTCGCCGAACAGCACCCGGAGCTGGGCGAGCTGCTCGGCAGGATCGCCGAGGGGATCGCGGTGGAGGGCATGGAGTCCCTCGCCCCGGTCCTCGTCGACGACATGGAGCTGCTGCTCGACGTGCTGCCGAAGGGTTCGATGGCGCTGGTCTGCGACCCGGAGCGGGTCCGCACCAGGGCCGCCGACCTGGTCGCCACCAGCCAGGAGTTCCTCCAGGCCTCCTGGGCGGCCACCGCGGGCGGAGGCGAGGCCCCGATCGACGTCGGCGCGGCCTCGCTGTGGGGCATCGCGGACGTCCGGGACCGGGCCCGCGAGCTGGAGATGATGTGGTGGTCGGTCTCCCCGTTCGCCGCCGGCGAGGCCGACGAGGCCGACGGGGACACCGACACGCTCAAGCTCGGCATGCACGCCCCGGAGGCGTACCGCGGCGACACCGCCCGCGCGTTCGCCGACACCAAGGGCCGGCTCGCCGACGGCTGGCGCACGGTGTACGTCACCGAGGGCCAGGGCCTCGCCTCCCGCACCGTCGAGCTGCTGAGCGGCGAGGGCATCGCCGCCCGCCTCGACCCGGACCTGGCGGAGATCTCCCCGTCCGTCGTCCACGTCTCCTGCGGCGCGATCGACCACGGCTTCGTCGACCCGGCGCTGAAGCTCGCCGTACTCACCGAGACGGACCTCACCGGCCAGCGCACCGCCACCAAGGACCTGGGCCGGATGCCGGCCCGCCGCCGCAAGACGATCGACCCGCTGACACTGGAGACCGGCGACTACATCGTCCACGAACAGCACGGCGTGGGCCGCTACATCGAGATGGTGCAGCGCACGGTGCAGGGCGCCACCCGCGAGTACCTCCTCGTCGAGTACGCCCCGGCCAAGCGCGGCCAGCCGGGCGACCGCCTGTACATCCCGACCGACCAGCTGGAACAGGTCACCAAGTACGTCGGCGGCGAGGCCCCCACCCTGCACCGGCTCGGCGGCGCCGACTGGACGAAGACCAAGGCACGCGCCAAGAAGGCCGTCAAGGAGATCGCCGCCGACCTGATCAAGCTGTACTCGGCCCGGATGGCGGCCCCCGGCCATGTCTTCGGCCCCGACACGCCCTGGCAGCGCGAGCTGGAGGACGCCTTCCCGTACGCGGAGACGCCCGACCAGCTGTCCACCATCGCCGAGGTCAAGGAGGACATGGAGAAGTCCGTCCCGATGGACCGGCTGATCTGCGGCGATGTCGGCTACGGCAAGACGGAGATCGCGGTACGGGCGGCGTTCAAGGCGGTCCAGGACGGCAAGCAGGTGGCCGTCCTCGTACCCACCACCCTGCTGGTCCAGCAGCACTACGGCACGTTCACCGAGCGCTACTCCCAATTCCCGGTCAACGTACGGGCGCTGAGCCGCTTCCAGTCGGATTCCGAGTCCAAGGCGACCCTCGAAGGGCTCCGCGAGGGCTCCGTCGACCTGGTCATCGGCACCCACCGCCTCTTCTCCTCCGAGACCCGGTTCAAGGACCTGGGCCTGGTCATCGTCGACGAGGAGCAGCGCTTCGGCGTCGAGCACAAGGAGCAGCTGAAGAAGCTCCGCGCCAACGTGGACGTCCTCACCATGTCCGCGACGCCGATCCCCCGTACGCTCGAAATGGCCGTGACCGGCATCCGCGAGATGTCGACGATCACCACGCCCCCCGAGGAGCGCCACCCGGTCCTCACCTTCGTCGGCCCGTACGAGGAGAAGCAGATCGGCGCGGCCATCCGCCGCGAACTGCTCCGCGAGGGCCAGGCGTTCTACATCCACAACCGCGTCGAGTCGATCGACCGCGCCGCCGCGCGGCTGCGCGAGATCGTTCCGGAAGCCCGTATCGCGACGGCCCACGGCCAGATGTCCGAACAGGCCCTGGAGCAGGTGGTGGTGGACTTCTGGGAGAAGAAGTTCGACGTCCTGGTCTCCACGACGATCGTCGAGTCCGGCATCGACATCTCCAACGCCAACACCCTGATCGTGGAGCGCGGCGACAACTTCGGCCTCTCCCAGCTCCACCAGCTGCGCGGCCGTGTCGGCCGGGGCCGCGAACGCGGCTACGCGTACTTCCTCTACCCCCCGGAGAAGCCGCTCACCGAGACGGCCCACGAGCGCCTGGCCACGATCGCCCAGCACACCGAGATGGGCGCGGGCATGTACGTGGCGATGAAGGACCTGGAGATCCGTGGCGCCGGAAACCTCCTGGGCGGCGAACAGTCCGGCCACATCGCGGGCGTCGGATTCGACCTGTACGTACGCATGGTGGGCGAGGCCGTCGCCGACTACCGGGCCTCCCTCGAAGGCGGCGTGGAGGAGGAGCCGCCCCTGGAGGTCAAGATCGAGCTCCCGGTCGACGCCCACGTCCCCCACGACTACGCCCCCGGCGAGCGGCTGCGCCTCCAGGCGTACCGCGCCATCGCCTCCGCCAACACGGAGGACGACATCAGGGCCGTCCGCGAGGAACTCACCGACCGCTACGGCAAGCTCCCCGAACCGGTCGAGAACCTCCTCCTGGTCGCCGGCCTGCGCATGCTGGCCCGCGCCTGCGGCGTCGGCGAGATCGTCCTCCAGGGCCCGAACATCCGGTTCGCCCCGGTGGAGCTGCGCGAATCGCAGGAGCTCCGCCTCAAGCGCCTCTACCCGAGGACGGTCATCAAGCCGGCCGTCCACCAGATCCTGGTCCCCCGCCCCACCACGGGCAAGGTCGGCGGCAAGCCGGTCGTGGGCCGCGAACTGCTGGCGTGGACGGGGGAGTTCCTGACCACGATCCTGGGGTCGTAGCCCCGGGACGCCTACTGATTCGGCCCCGTCGCGAGTGCGGCGGGGCCGGGTTTTTCACGGCGTGAGGTGGGCGGCGGGCATCTGAACATGAGCCACACGGGCTTACCGACGATGTGGTCATCGACTCCGAAGCTGTCGGCGAGCTCGTTCACGAGGTGTAACCCGCGTCCCGAGCACGCGTCGTGATCGGGACGCCGGACCACCAGCTGTCCGGGCCCGCTGTCACGGACCTCCAGCCGTACCGGTTCCTCATCCCGGCGCAGGCCGACGCAGAACTCGTGGCAGGCCCGCAGCCTCCCGGGCCACCCGTTCCAGCCGGGGGACGGAATCGTACATCTAGGTAACTTGCACGGATGTACGTTGAGTGGTCCGGTGGCTCGGCCGGTGTGATTCGTGCCGCAATCGCTCGGGCCGTCGGCATGTGCATGTCCGCGAGGAGAAGGCGTCCGTAGGATTCCCGGGTTCGGCTTTCTCCCCGTCAGGACGGTTTCGAGTGATATCTTCCCGCGCTTACCGAGTGATGCTGCCCGCCCTCAGCGTGGCGGCGGTGCTGGCCCTGGCCGGCTGTGACCCCGAGAGCGCGTCCTCCGGGACCGGGCGGCAGGGCGGCGGCTCGGACGGTGGCGGGCAGGCCGTCACCGGGTTCGGGGCCAGTCCGCTCGACAACGCCGACGGTACGAAGCCGGGGCTCGCACCGCTGACTTCCGAGGCGGACCGGGCGGCGGGGCGGAAGGTCATCGAGAAGGTGGCGACGAAGGGGCGGGGGCCGAAGACCGGTTACGCGCGGGACAAGTTCGGCTACGCGTGGAAGGACTCGGTCGACGGGATACCGCTCGCGAGGAACGGCTGCGACACCCGTAACGACCTCCTCGCCCGGGACGGCAAGGACGTGAAGTTCCGCTCCGGTTCGGACTGTGTGGTCGTGTCGATGACCCTCAAGGATCCGTACACCGGCTCGACCATCGACTGGCGCAAGCAGCAGGCCACCAAGGTCCAGATCGACCACGTCATGCCGCTCTCGTACGACTGGCAGATGGGCGCCGCGCGCTGGAACGAGGCCAAGCGGCAGCAGATCGCCAACGACCCGCTCAACCTCATCCCGGTGGACGGCCCGGCCAACAACGCCAAGCGCGACTCGGGGCCGGCCTCCTGGCTGCCGCCGTACAAGCCGGTCCGCTGCTCGTACGCGGTGCGGTTCGCGCAGGTGTCCCTGAAGTACGAACTGCCGGTCACCGCCGCCGACAAGACGGCGATGCTGGAGCAGTGCGGCGGGTGAGCGGGGGAGTCCGGGGTGCGCAGAACCCGCCCGGGAGCGGGGCGGGTTCTGTGGCCTGAAGCGTTCGGGGAGTTCAGGGCTTCGGCTTGTTCGCCGTGAACGGCTCGTCGAATTCTGAGAATTCGACTGTCACGGGGGCGGTGCGGTCGGTGTCCCTTCCCGATGCGCCGTGCGGGAGGGGCGGGTTCAGACGCAGCTTGAGCAGGAGGGGTTTGCCGTCGGTGGCGATGTCCGCCGTCCAGTTCCCGTCGGCCGCCTCGCCGGTGACGGTCAGGGCGGGGGTGCCGGAGCCGGGTGCCGTCGTCCGTTCCTTGCGGGCCGTTCCGCTCTTCGGTGCGAGGAGGCCGAGGAAGGTCTCCCGGTCGCAGTAGCGCTCGGCCAGCTTCGCGTGCCGGTCGGCGGCGGTGGGCTTCAGCCAGCGGCCGGTGAGCTTCCTGGCCTGCGAGGCGGAGGCGGAGACTGAGCGCAGCATCGCGGCGTCCGACCGGGTGTGGACCGTGCCGCCCGTCCGTACCAGTTCCATGGTGCCCGCCGCGCCCATGGAGAGCGTGACCGTGCACTCGCCCCTGACGTCCGTGGCGACGTACGCCTCGACCGGGCCCTCGGGGGAGGTCGTCTCCACCGTCATGCGCAGCGACTTGGCGGCGCGGGTCGCCGCGAGGGCCTTGTTGACGACCTCGGGGGCGCTCAGCCGGGCGTAGGGGGCGGTGGCGTCGGGTACGTCGTCCGGAAGCATTCCGCAGGCCGTGGCGAGGGCGAGGGCGGTCGCGGCGCTCAGGGCGGCTGCCGAGGCGCGGGCGGGAAGGCGCATGGTGGTCGGGCTCCGGTCGGTCGGTCCGAGGGGGACGGTCAGAGCTTCAGGTCCCACTGCGAGGCGTCGTACGTGAAGCCGGGGTTGACCTCGACGGTCAGGTTCTTGGCGTCCGCCGGGGTGTCGAAGGCGAACTGGACCGTGACCTTCTTGCCCGGCAGGACCGTGCCGCTGAAGCCCGTGCCGACCTTGTTGTCGAAGATCTGCTCGGCGTCCACACCGTCCTGGCCGGCCCGCGCCGAGACGCTGACGAGCGCGGCGTCGAACTTCTCCTTGCCCGCGTTCTCGATGACGACGGCGACCCGGTAGGCCTTCTGTCCCTTGGTGTGTCCGGCGGCGTAGGCGTCAGGGGTGTACGAGGTGGCGTCGCCGACCGTGACCGTCAGATCGTCGTCGTACACGGCCGAGTCGCCCGCCTCCAGCGCCTTGCCGGTGTCCTTCTTCTTGTCCGCGCCGCCCTTGGCGGAGTCGCCGCCGGGCTTCGGCTTCGCGGAGGCCGTGGTGTCCGACACCGCCTTGTTCAGGTCGTTCACGGCGTCGTCCACGGCCTTGAAGGTGATCACCGCGCCCACCACCGCGAGGATCAGCGAGATCAGGCCGAGCACGGCGCCGAAGGTGGTCATCCCCTTGTTGGTGGCCTCGCCGCGCTTCGCGCGGCCCCGGCCGGCCAGACCCAGGACCAGGGCGATGAGGCCGAGGATGCCCGCCAGCCAGAACAGGAAGGGGATCAGGCCGGACACGGCGCCGATGACACCCAGGACGAGGGCGGCGATGCCCAGTCCGTTACGGGCCGGGCGCATGCCCGGCATCTGGGCGGGGGCGTACGGCTGCTGGGGCTGCGGGGACTGCGGCGGCTGCGTGAACTGGGACATGGCTGTGCCCTCCGGCAAAAGCAGGGATGGGTGGTGAGCGGATTCGTGCGTCGTGCTCGTGCATCGCTCGCTGTCGTGCGGCGATGGGTCAATAACAGCAGAGCTTGTGAACCGAGTCAACACGGTTCATGATGGATGGGTTGATGCACGCTGTGAATCGATGTCGTGTGAATCGGGTCGGTATGCTCGCCGACAAGCAGTACCGGGACGAGCGCCAGGACCAGGGAGACAGTCAGTGCCGGAGAACTCGACAGAGGTGACCGCGGCCGGGATCGCACGGCTGGCGGGGGTGGGGCGCGCCGCGGTCAGCAACTGGCGCCGCCGCCACGCCGACTTCCCCAAGCCGGTCGGCGGCACCGAGACGAGCCCGTCCTTCGCACTGCCCGAGGTCGAGCAATGGCTTCGCGACCAGGGGAAACTCGCCGAGGTCCCGCTGCGGGAGCGGGTCTGGCAGCAGCTCGCCGGGCACCCGGCCGGCGCGGTCCCCGCCCTGGTCCACACCGGCTGCGCCCTGCTGCTCCTGCGGACCTCCCCCAAGGCCTGGCCGGAGATCACCGCCGCGTCGGACGAAGGGATGGCCGGCGTGCTCTCCCTCGCCGTCGACAAGGTGCTCACCACCCGCTTCGGACCGGCGGCGGAAGCCGGCCGGGCCGTTCACGCCCCGAGCCCCGCCGAACTGCTCCCCTCCGTTCCGCTGCTCCGCGGCGCCGCCGAACTCGCCGCCGGGACCGGGGTCCAGGAGACCTTCGAGTTCCTGCTCGGCCGTCAGCTGGACGCCAACCCGCGCCAGTACACCCTCACCCCGCCCGGACTCGCCGAACTGATGGCAGCCCTGGTGGAGACGGGGGAGCGGCCCGCCCGCACGGTCCTCGACCCGGCCGCGGGCACCGGCGCCCTGCTGCGAGCCGTCGGCCGGCCGGCCGCCCTGTACGCCCAGGAGACCGACCCCGACCTCGCCGCGCTCACCGCGCTGAGGCTCGCCCTGCGCACCGACACCGGCTGCGCCCTGGCGGCACGGACCGCCGACACCCTGCGCGCCGACGCCTTCCCGCAGCTCGCCGCCGACGCGGTGCTCTGCCACCCGCCGTTCAACGAACGCAACTGGGGCCACGACGAGCTCGCCTACGACCCGCGCTGGGAGTACGGCTTCCCGGCCCGTACCGAGTCCGAACTCGCCTGGGTCCAGCACGCCCTGGCCCATCTGCGCGAGGGCGGCACCGCCGTCCTGCTGATGCCCCCGGCCGCCGCCTCGCGCCGCTCCGGCCGCCGGATCCGCGCCGATCTGCTGCGCCGCGGCGCCCTGCGCGCCGTCATCGCGCTCCCGGCCGGCGCCGCACCCCCGTACGGCATCCCGCTCCACCTCTGGGTGCTCCGCAAGCCCGGCAGCGGCCTGCACCCCTCGCCCGAACTGCTGCTCGTCGACACCGCCGAACCCGCCGAATCGCCTTCGGCGGGCCCGGCGGCGACCGCCCCGGCGGGCGGGCGCGACCGGCTCGACTGGCAGGCGGTGCACGGTGCCGTGCTCGACGCCTGGCAGTCCTTCGACGACGCGGGAGGCCCCGGGCGGGAGGGCCGGACCGGGCCGGGCCACCCTGCCCCGGCCCGTCCCGGCGTCAGCCGCGCCGTACCCGTCATCGAACTTCTCGACGACGACGTGGACCTGGCCCCCGCCCGCCATCTGCCGCCCCCTGCCGCCGCGGACGGACCCGCCGAGCTGATCCGGGTACGGGAGCGGCTCACCGAGACGCTCGGCCTCACCGGCACCCTCACCCCAGTGGCCGTGACCCCCTCCGAACCGGCCCACTGGCCGCTCACCACCGTCGGCGAACTCGCCCGCGCCGGCGCCCTCCAGCTCCGCACCGGCGGCTCCGGAACCGGCCCGGGGCCCGTCCTCACCGAACACGACGTCCTCGGCTCCACCGCCCCTTCGGGAAGCCTGCCCGTCGACGGGCCCGCAGAGGAACCGGTCCTCGTCGAACCGGGCGACGTCGTCGTCCCCGTGCTCGGCGGCGGCTCCGTCGCCCGCGTCGTCGACGACGCCACCGCGGGCGCCGCACTGGGCCGCAACCTCCAGCTGCTGCGCCCCGATCCGGCCGCCTTCGACCCCTGGTTCCTGGCCGGCTTCCTGCGCGGCACCGCCAACAACCGCCAGGCCAGCAGCTACGCCTCCACCGCCACCCGGCTGGACGCCCGCCGCCTCCAACTGCCCCGGCTGCCGCTCGCGGAGCAGCAGCGGTACGGGCAACGGTTCCGCGCCCTGGCCGAGTTCGAGGACGCCCTGAGGCTGGCCGGCCGGCTCGGCGGACAGCTCGTCCAGGGGATGTACGACGGGCTGACGGACGGCACGGTCGCACCGGAGTGAGCTGAACCACAGCCGATCCGTACAACCCGGGGCCGGTTGTCGGTGTCGCCCTTTACGCTCGGGTCTGCGCACACGGAGCGTGTGCGCGGATGTTCAACGACCAGGTCTCCAGGAGCAGCCATGTACGCCCCGGGTCATCCGCCGACGCCGCCGCGCCGGGTTCCCAGCCGGGCCTGGATCGTCTCCATGCGGGTGCTGTTCGTCGTGCTCTCGGTGGGCTCGGTCGGGATACTGCTGTGGAGTCCGCTGCTCCGTCTCGCGATCGTGCGCCGCCGGGCGTCCGACTGGTGGCTGACCGGAGCCGGGTTCGTGTTCGTCTGTGTGCTCCTGCCGATCCTCGGCCGGGACGGCAACGACGAGCCGACCGGCATCGACAACGTCCTCATCCCGTTGCTGCTGGTGGTGATGCTGGGCTCGATCGCGTACTACCTGGTCGGGGACGTACGCCACTACGAACGGCTGACGAAGCAGCACCCGATGGGCGGCTACGCTGCCGTCCCGCCGGTGCCGGGGTACGGATACGGGTACCAGTACGCGCCCACGGTGCCGACGCGGATGCCCGCACCCGCACCCGCACCCGCGCCCATGCCCGCACCCGCGCCCATGCCCGCGCCCATGCCCGCGCCCATGCCCGCGCCCATGCCCGCGCCCATGCCGGCCCCGGCGCCCGCGCCGCCGGTACAACCGGCACAGCAGCCGCAGCCGCAGCCCCAGCCGCAGCCCTCGCCCCAGCCCCACCGCATCGACCAGGTCCGCGCCGAGCTCGACGAGTTGAGCGACTATCTCCGCAAGGAGGAGGGCCGGTGAGCGGACGAGTCATCGGCGGGCGGTACCAACTGGCGACCATCCTCGGACAGGGCGGCATGGGCCAGGTCTGGACGGCCTACGACCAGCGCCTGGACCGCCGCGTCGCGGTGAAACTGCTGCGCCCCGACCGGGTCACCGGCCCCATCGGCAGCGAGGCCGCGGGCGAGCTGCGCCGCCGCTTCGTCCGCGAGTGCCGGGTCACCGCCCAGGTCGACCACCCCGGCCTGGTCACCGTCCACGACGCGGGCAGCGACGGCGACGACCTGTTCCTCGTCATGCAGTACGTCGAGGGCGCCGACCTCGCCGACCATCTCGCCGAGCACGACCCGTACCCCTGGCAGTGGTCCGTCGCGGTCGCCGCCCAGCTCTGCGCCGTGCTGTGCGCCGTGCACGCGGTGCCGATCGTCCACCGCGACCTCAAGCCCCGCAATGTGATGGTGCGCCCGGACGGCACCGTCACCGTCCTCGACCTGGGCGTCGCCTCCGTCCTCGACACCGACACCACCCGGCTCACCCACACCGGTTCGCCGATCGGCTCCCCGGCCTACATGGCACCCGAGCAGGCGATGGGCGGCGCCGTCGGCCCGTACACCGATCTGTACGCCCTCGGCGTGCTGCTCCACGAACTGCTCAGCGGCGACGTGCCGTTCGCCGGGTCCACCGCCCTCGGTGTGCTGCACCGCCACCTCTACGAGCCGCCGGTCCCGGTCCGCCGGATCAGGCCCGACATCCCCGAGCCGCTCGAAGCGCTGGTGCTGCGGCTGCTGGCCAAGGACCCGCAGCACCGGCCGTCCGGCGCCCAGGAGGTGTACGAACACCTCGCCCCGCTGCTCCCCTCGCCGGGCACCGGGCTCTCCGTCGGACCGCTCGACCCGACCCGCCCGTTCCTGCGCCCGCACGCCCCGTGGCCCGACCGCGCCGCCGCCCCGCCCCCGCCACCGGCCCCGCCCGCCCCCGCGGCGGCCCGGCCCGACGTGGCCGCCGCCGTCGACGACGTCAAGAAGCTGCTCGGCGAGGGCCGGATCACCCAGGCCGTGGACATCCTCGGCTCGATCCTCCCGGTCGCCGCCGAGCAGCACGGCGAGGACTCCGCCGTGGTCCGCATCCTGCGCAAGCAGTACGCGGCGACGCTGATGGACGACGGCCAGTACCGCCGCGCCCTGCCCGAGCTGCGCCGCCTCGCCGACGACCGCGCGGCGGAGGCCGGCCCGGCCGACGCGCAGACGCTCCAGTTCCGCTACGACGCGGCCCAGTGCCTGGAGCAGCTCGGCGAACCGGCCGCCGCGCTCGCGGAGTACCGCGCGGTCCTCCCGTACTACGAGAACCACCGCGTCACGGGCAGCGACCCGGCCCGCTTCTTCGAGATCCGCAACCGCATCGCGCACCTGCTGCTCGCGCTCGGCGACCACGTGACGGCGCGCGTGCAGCTCCAGGCGCTGCTGTACGACGCCGAGCGGGCCTACGGGCCCCACCACCCGCTGCCGGTGGAGCTGCGCCGCCGGCTCGACCGCCAGATGGAGGTGCGGGGCGGCTGACCGCCGGCCCGGGGGCAGGCGTCCCGCCCCCGCCCCCGGTCAGGCGTCCACGGGCTCCGGGTTTCGGGCGGGCTCCCGCGACCGGTCGGGGCCGGGCTGCCCGGCCCCCGCGTCCCGTCGCCGCCGGTACACGAGCACCGCCCCGCCGAGCACCAGAACGGTGAGCGCGCCCGCCCCGGCCAACGCGCCCGCCCGCAGGCCCGGGGGCCGGAACGTGCAGTCGACCGCCGTGCCGCGGGCCGGGGCCGGGGTGGCGACCAGGCCCAGGTAGCTGTCGGCGGGGCGGCCCTGGCAGCTCCAGCCCGCGATCCGGGGCGCGGCGATCACGACCGTTCCGGTGGTGCCGGGCGGCAGTTCGGCCCGGATGCCGTGGTCGGTGACGTGGACCGTGGCCGCGCCGGTGCGCTTCAGTCCGGCGACCGCCGAGGACAGCCGGGACCGGTCCAGACAGCCGATCGCCCGATGCGGCACGGTCCCGGCGCGCACCGGGGTCAGTGTGACCCGCACGCTCCCGGCCCCGCCGACCGTGCCCAGGCGGTGCATCGCGGCCCGCCTGGCCGGAAGCTGCCCCTTGAACTCGACCTCCGGGCCGTCGCCGAGCCGTGCCCGGCCGAACATGTCGGGCGACCACAGATACGCCTCGGTGCCCGCCGGGCAGGCAGCGGTCAGCGTGTACGTGCCGCGCCCCACCCGGTAGTCGTACGCCCCCTTGTCGGCCACCGCGTCGCCGTCCACCGTGCGCAGCACCGTCGTCGGGACCGTGTAGACCCGCGAGCCGAGCAGCTGCTCCTGGTTCCGGAACGGCGAACGGCCGTACGGCACCGGACCGCCGGGCCTGCGCACCGTCACCAGCGGCGGCGTCTCGGCACGGCTCACCGTCACCGGCCGGTCGTCCGGGACGTTCGCCCCCTGGTGCGGATCGCGCGGCCCGCGCACCCGCGCGCCGACCGAGAAGACCGCGTCCGTGACCGGGTTGTCGAGGCTCTGCACGGCCCGGCCGTTCGATGTCCACCCGCCGCCCAGCGCCCGCATCGTGCGGGTCAGCACGGCGGGCGTGTGACTGCTGTAGTACGCGCCGCCCTGCCCACCCACCAGCAGCGGATCGTTCGCGGTGGTCTGCTCCCGGCCGGGGTCCGTGCGATAGCCCGGCCAGCCGTCGGCGCCCGCGACCACGGCTGCCTGGGTCCGCTGCCGTTCGCCCCAGGGCGCGTAGTCGTCGAGCCGGTTCAGCCGCTGCCGGTCGAAGTACGCGGTGGTCGCGGCGGCCTGCCCGGCCTGCGCGCCGATCAGCAGCACGGCGGCCAGCGCCGCGAGCCTCCGGCCCCGCCCGACCAGCACCAGAGCGCAGACCGCGGCCACCAGACCCACCGCGAACAGCGGATACGTCCACCCGGTGACCAGGTCGCTGAAGCCGGCCCCGGCCGCGAGCAGCACCAGGACCACGCCCCCGCCGAGCAGCGCCCGTCGCCCCGGCCAGTCGTAGGAGACCGAGACCCAGGCGGCGATCACCACCAGCCCGGCCAGCACGAACGTCTGCCGGTACGGACTGCCGTTGGGCGTGGTGAAGGCATGCCAGAGCAGATGCGTGGGGCCCCACTGCAACGACAGCGCGACCCCGGCCACCAGCCCGGTCCACGCCCACCGCTCGCGCCCCGGCACGGACCGCTGGAAGGCCAGCGCACAGGCCAGCAGCAGGGTGCCGGTGCCGAGGAAGAGGGCCGGGGTGAAGAAGCTGTACGTGGCGGGCAGCAGCCGGGCGAGCACATCGGGCCAGGCGGCGGGCGCGAACGGACGGTCCCAGCCCGGGTAGGCGTGCTTGGTGCCCAGGTAGACGGGGAGCAGGACGGGCGCCGAGAGCCCGACGCCCACCCCGACCGTGCAGACGGCCCGCGCCAGCCCCCGGACCACCGTCCGCCGGTCGTCCCGCTCGGTGAAGAGCCGGACGGCCAGCACCAGGGCGGCACCGAGCGTCGCCATGTACGCCGTGTAGAAGTTGGCCGCCCACACCACCGCGACGAGCAGCGGCCCGGCGATCCGGTGCCGTCCCGTACGGGCCCACTCGGCGACCAGGCAGAGCAGCGGCAGGGCGACCAGCCCGTCCAGCCACATCGGGTTGTACGAGGCCTCGGCGACCGACCAGCCGCACAGCGCGTACGAGGCGCCGAGCGCCCCGGCCGCCCACCGGCGCCCGCCGCGCAGCGTCAGCAGGAACACGGCCATCAGCGCCGCCGCCGACGCCATCTTCAGGACCGTGACCACATAGACCGCGAGATCGATCCGCTCTCGCGGGAAGACCCCGACGAGCAGGGCGAACGGGCTGGTCAGATAGGTGCCGAGATCCGGCAGGAAGCTCGTCCCGTACCCGGAGGACCAGTTGAGCAGCAGCCCGCCGTCGGCATTCCCGTGCAGCAGGTCCCACAGCCGGGCGTGGAACGGTACGAACTGATTGCCCAGGTCGTTGACGCTGCGGGTGTGCGGCCCGAACGGGAAGACGCGTGCCACGGCGTCACCCGCGCAGACTGCGGCGACGGTGAGCAGCGCGGCGAGCGAGCCCGCGCGCAGGCGGGGACGGGAAGTCGGCATACGCAGGAATATGCCAGCCTCGAACGCTCAAACCCGGGCCGAATTGGGTCAGTTCACTTGATGGACGCCCATCGGTCACGTGCTGCATCGGGTTCCGACATCTGGCCGCGCTGATGTACATCCGTGCTGATCTCTCTGGTGGTGCCTTGTTTCAACGAGGAAGAGATCCTCGAACGCTTCCATGAACGCGTCACGGACGAAATGGCCGGGCTGGGACATGAATTCCAGCTGGTGTTCGTCGACGACGGCAGCGCGGACCGGACCCTGGTGATCCTCCAGGAGCTGGCCGCCGCCGACCCACGGGTCCGCTATGTCTCCTTCAGCCGGAACTTCGGCAAGGAGGCCGCCATGCTGGCCGGCCTCCAGCACGCCGAGGGCGACGCCGTGGTCATCATGGACGCCGACCTCCAGCACCCGCCCGAGCTCGTGGGCCGGATGCTGGAGGAACACGCGCAGGGCCACGACCAGGTGATCGCCCGCCGCACCCGCAAGGGCGACCGCGTCACCCGCACCCTCAGCGCCCGCGCCTACTACTGGCTGATCAACCGCCTGGTGGACGTGGAACTGGTCGACGGCGTCGGGGACTTCCGGCTGCTGTCCCGCCGCACCGTCGACGCGGTACTGGAACTCACCGAATACAACCGGTTCTCCAAGGGCCTTTTCGCCTGGGTGGGATTCCGTACGACGACCTTCAACTACGAGAATGCCGTCCGCGAACAGGGCAGTTCCGCCTGGACCTTCGGAAAGCTGCTCAATTACGGTCTCGACGGGCTGCTGTCCTTCAACAACAAACCGCTGCGCGCCGCTCTCTACCTGGGCATGCTGCTGCTGTCGGTGGCCTTCGCCTACGCGGCGTGGATCGTCGGGGTCGCCCTGGTGCAGGGGGTGGACACCCCCGGCTATGTCACCCTTCTCGTCGTGGTCACCGCACTCGCCGGGGTCCAGATGGTGATGGTCGGGGTGGTCGGCGAGTACGTCGGCCGTATCTACTACGAGGTGAAGCGACGCCCGCACTTCCTGGTCAAGGCCACGAACACCGGGGCGCCGCAGAGGATACGGGAGCCCCAGGAGTTCGTACGCCGATGACGGTCACCGCACAGATGGCCCGATTCGCCCTCGTGGGAGTGGTGAACACCGGCACGCACTACGGCTGTTACCTCGTCCTGCTGACGTGGCTGCCCTATATCGCCGCCCATGTGATCGCGTTCGCGCTGAGCATGACCGGCTCCTTCTTCCTGAACTCCTGGTTTACCTACCGGACCCGGCCCACCTGGCGGAAGTTCCTGCTCTTCCCGCTCACCAACGCCGCCAACTTCGTCATCACGACCGGCGGTGTCTATCTGCTGGTCGACCTCGCCGGGTTCAGCAGCCGGTACGCGCCGCTGGTCGCGGCCGCGGCGGCCATCCCGATCACCTTCGTCGTCTCGCGCACGATCATGCTGCGACCGGACACCCCGGCCCCGTCGGTCGAGCGCGTGCCCTGAGCCCCGCCGGGCGGCCCCGGGCGGTCCCGGGCGGGCCCATATCCCCAACTCCTTCCGAATCGTTGGTCGAATCGGTGGCCCCAACCACGTCCACTGCCTAACATCGATCACCGCAAGGTCTTGTGCACTGATGCACAAAGTCTCCCCGGGAGGTTCCTTTGCACCGCCGCCGTCGCACCGCGCTCACCGTCTCCGCCGCCCTGCTCGCCGGCGCCCCACTCCTGACCGCCTGCGGCAGCGAGGCCCACCCGGGCGCCGCGGCCGTCGTCGGCGGGGACCGGATCGAGGTCTCCACGCTGCAGAGCCAGGTGGCGGCCGTACGCGAGGCCCAGCGCGATTCGAAGGACGCCTCCCAGCTCATCGACAAGTCCGGGCAGCTCAGCCGGGTCAAACTGCAAACCATGATCTTCGACCGGGTGCTGGACCGGGCCGCGCAGGACGCGGGCGTGAGCGTCAACCGCGACGAGATCCAGCAGATGCGCAGGACCGCGGCGGCCCAGTCCGGCGGGGAGGCGCAGCTGCGGACGGCGATGCTCCAGCGGGGCTGGGTCGCCCCCGGCCAGATCGACGCCGTCCTGCGCGAGCAGGTCCAGTTGACGAAGCTGGCCCAGGCGCTCGGCGCCGACCTGCAGCAGCCCGCCGGTCAGCAGGCCGTCGGCGAGGCGCTCGGCAAGGCGTCGAAGGCACTGCGCGTCGACGTCAATCCGCGCTACGGCACCTGGGACAGCAAGCAGACCCAGCTCGCCGACTACAAGGCCCCCTGGATCACCCAGGTCACCAAGCAGGCCGGCGCGGACACCGAGGCCGGCGCCTGACCGGCCGCGGAACGGGCGACGCGAACGACCGAGGTAGATTCGAACGGTGAACGCTGAAGACCCCGGCCGTATCGTTCTGCTCACCGCCAGCCACCGCGTCGCGCCCGGACTCCTGTCCTGGCCCGCCTGGCAGGCGCTGCACGCCGCAGACCGGGTGCTCTGCGCCGAGCCGGACCACCCGCAGCTGCCGTATCTGCGCGAGGCGGGCGTCACGGTCGAGCACTCCGTGTCCACCGCGCAGGAACTCGTCGACGCCTGTGCGGGCGGCCGGACCGTCGTCGTCCTCGCGGGCGGCGAGGGCGACCGGCCGCTGACCGACGGTCTGGCCCGGCTCGCCGGTTCGGGCCGGGTGCGGATGCCGGACCTGGAGCTGCTGCCCGGTTCGTACGACCTGCCGGGCGCCCGGCTCCTCGATCTGGTCCAGGTCATGGACCGGATCAGGCTCGAATGCCCGTGGACCTCGCAGAAGACCCACAAGGGCCTCGCCAAGTACGCCATCGAGGAGGCGTACGAACTCGTCGAGGCGATCGAGGACGGCGACCGCGACGAGCTGCGCGAGGAACTCGGCGACGTGCTCCTCCAGGTCGTCTTCCATGCCAGGATCGCCGAGGAGGACGGGGCGGAGCCGTTCTCCGTCGACGACGTGGCCGCGACCCTCGTCGAGAAGCTGATCCACCGCCACCCGCACGTCTTCGGCGACGAGAGCGCCGAGACCCCGGAGGACGTGCACGCGCACTGGCTGCGGACCAAGGCCATCGAGAAGCAGCGCGACTCGGTCACCGACGGAGTCCCGCTCGGCCAGCCCGGTCTGGCCCTGGCGGCGAAGCTGGCCGGCCGGGTCCGTACCGCGGGGCTCGACGTGCCGCTCCCCACCGGCGACGGCATCGGCTACGAGCTCCTCGCCCTCGCCGTACGCGCCGAGCAGGACGGTATCGACCCCGAGGCCGCCCTGAGGGCCGCGGGCCGCGCCTACCGCGACGCCATCAGGACGGCGGAGGGCAACGCCTAGGGGCGACGGAACGGGCCGTGCCGGAGGGCGACGACGGACCGTGCCGGAGGGCGACGGATGACGTCCGGGGGCAACGGATAACGTCGGGGGGTGAACCACAGCCCCGCCGACCGCCCCACCGATCAGCCCGCCGCCTGCCCCGTCGGCGCACCCGAACTCTTCACCTGGGAGTTCGCCACCGACCCGTACCCGGCGTACGCCTGGCTGCGCGAGCACAGCCCCGTGCACCGGACCGCACTGCCCAGCGGTGTCGAGGCCTGGCTCGTGACCCGGTACGCGGACGCGCGGCAGGCGCTCGCCGACTCCCGGCTCTCCAAGAACCCGGCGCACCACGCCGAGCCGGCGCACGCCAAGGGGAAGACCGGCATCCCGGGCGAGCGCAAGGCCGAGCTGATGACGCATCTGCTGAACATCGACCCGCCCGACCACACCCGGCTGCGCCGCCTCGTCTCCAAGGCGTTCACCCCGCGCCGGGTCGCCGAGTTCGCACCGCGCGTGCAGGAACTGACGGACCGCCTCATCGACCGCTTCATCGAGGAGGGGAAGGCGGACCTCATCCACGACTTCGCCTTCCCGCTCCCCATCTACGCGATCTGCGATCTGCTCGGCGTCCCGCCCGAGGACCAGGACGACTTCCGGGACTGGGCGGGCATGATGATCCGCCACGGCGGCGGTCCGCGCGGCGGGGTGGCCAGATCGGTGAAGAAGATGCGCGGCTATCTCGCCGAACTGATCCACCGCAAGCGGGAGAACCCGGGGGACGACCTGATCTCCGGGCTGATCCGGGCCAGCGACCACGGCGAGCACCTCACCGAGAACGAGGCCGCGGCCATGGCCTTCATCCTGCTCTTCGCCGGATTCGAGACGACGGTCAACCTCATCGGCAACGGGGTCTACGCGCTGCTGCGCAACCCCGGGCAGCGGGAACGGCTCCAGCGCGCGCTCGACTCGGGGGAGAGCGGGCTGCTGGAGACCGGGATCGAGGAACTGCTGCGGTACGACGGCCCGGTGGAGCTGGCCACCTGGCGGTTCGCCACCGAAGCGCTGACGCTCGGCGGGCAGGACATCGCGGCCGGGGACCCCGTGCTCGTGGTGCTCGCCGCGGCCGACCGCGACCCGGAGCGCTTCGAGGACCCCGACACGCTCGACCTCGCGCGGCGTGACAATCAGCACCTCGGATACGGGCACGGAATCCACTACTGCCTGGGAGCTCCGCTCGCCCGGCTGGAGGGACAGACCGCGCTCGCCACGCTTCTGAACCGCCTTCCGGACCTGCGGCTTGCGGTGGAACCTACCGATTTGCGGTGGCGTGGCGGGCTCATCATGCGTGGACTTCGCACGCTCCCCGTGGAGTTCACGCCGGGGCCCCTGACCACCGGAAGTGACGGTCCGTCAATTCTGTGACTTTCACGTGATCTGTGCTGCATCGACTTGTGACGCGCGTTCGAGTCCCGCTAGGTTCACCGTTCGACTCACCAGTCACATGTCAGTCACACGGAAGGCAACCCCATGGGCTCCGCGAACGGCAGACACCGTCGCCCCCGTCAGGCACCCGCCATCGTCGTCGCCGCGGGCGTGACCGGATCGGCCATCGCCATCCCGCTGCTCGGCGCGTCCGGTGCGCACGCGGCCGACGCCACGACCTGGGACCGGGTGGCCGAGTGCGAGAGCGGCGGCGCGTGGAGTGCCGACTTCAGGAACGGCTACTACGGCGGCCTGCAGTTCTCGCCGGAGACCTGGAAGGCGTACGGCGGTGAGGCGTACGCGGAGCGCGCCGACCTCGCCAGCCGGGCGCAGCAGATAGAGGTGGCCGAGAAGGTCCTGGACGGCCGGGGCCCGCAGGCCTGGCCCAGCTGTGCGGTCATCTCGGGCCTCGCGGTGGACGGGACGCTGCCGGGGGTCGACCCGGGCTCCGTTCCCGCCGACGACCCGACCGGGAGCGCGAAGCCGGCTGACGACGCGTCGGCGGACCCGTCCGACGACGCCACGCCGTCCGGGAGCGCCTCGGACGGCTCGGACGACGTGGACGGTGCGGACGGCTCGGACAGGACCGACAAGCCGTCAGGGAAGGCCTCGCGGTCCCCGAAGCCCTCGACTTCGAGCACTCCGTCTCCCGGGGCGTCCTCCGGTACCCCCCGTGACGCGTCCGATTCGCCCGACTCGTCCAGCGATGCGGGTGGCAGGCACCGCGGCGTGCCGGCCACCGAGGGGAGCCGGGGCACGGACGGCGGCGGCGGTCGCGAGTCGGGCCGTCACGCCTCCCGCGGCGGCAACGGCGCGCGCGACACGGCCGAGCCGACGGCTGACGGCACGTACACCGTCCGGCCCGGCGACAACCTCTGGTCGATTGCTGATGCACAGAAGGTCCCTGGAGGCTGGCCCGCGCTCTACGAGGCCAACAAGGGTGCCGTCGGCTCCGACCCGGACCTCATCCTCCCTGGCCAGAGCCTCGATCTCGATGTGAAGGCCCAGTGAGAGCAGTCTGATAATCGACTAAAAGCACCTCAAAAATCGGGGTAGTTCAGGGACCTATGTCCGCTTATGCGTAAGTGAGACATGGGTCTCTTTGCGTCAACTGGCGTGTCGCGCCCGGGAGGCCCTTCCGCATCACGTCCCACCTGCGGAAACGACGGTTCTTCAGATGCAAGTACGGGTCGATTGTCCGATGTGTCCGTCTTTGAATGTGGGGGTTGCGTATGTTTACGGTCGGAACCGCTCGCACCGCGGGCCCCGTCGACCGTCACGCCGAATCCTGCCGTCGGTCGAAGGGAACAGACGCGTAAAGCGCCGTAGGCAGGAGCGGGGGACCCAGGTAAGCGCCGGGCCCGATCGTCGAAAGACGCATCAGGACCGGCTTGGGGTGAAGTCGCGTGCTAGGACGTGCGACCGGGCAACTCACTTGGCCCGAACCCGACAGCTCACCTCGTAGGCGTCGGTGAGGAGAAGTTCCATGCTGCTTTCCAGCAAGGGCAAGCACCGCCGCCCGTCCAAGGCCGTCCGTATCGCCACGCTCGCCGGTGTCGCCGGTGCCGCCGTCGCCGTGCCCCTGATGGGTGCGACCAGCGCCTCCGCCGCCTCCGTCGCCACCTGGGACGCCGTCGCCCAGTGCGAGTCCGGTGGCAACTGGTCCATCAACACCGGCAACGGCTACTACGGCGGTCTGCAGTTCTCGCAGTCCAGCTGGGCCGCCGCCGGCGGTACGCAGTACGCCGCCCGTGCCGACCTGGCCACCAAGGCCCAGCAGATCGCCACCGCCGAGCGGCTCCTCGACATGCAGGGCCCGGGTGCCTGGTCCTGCGCCGGTGCCGGCAACCTGACCAACGACGGTGTCGACCCGGGCGTCAACACCGGCTCCTCCTCGAACTCCACCGCGAGCTCCGGCGCCTCCGAGCAGCAGAGCGCCCCGGCCGCCCCGAAGCAGCAGTCGCAGCCGGCCCAGCAGGCCCAGCCGAAGCAGAGCGAGCGCACCGAGGCCCCCGCCGCCTCCCGCTCGGAGCGCTCCGCCGCCCCGCAGGCCGAGTCCAAGAAGACCGTCACCACCCCGACCGGCGAGAAGGTCGAGAAGGGCGACGGCGAGTACAAGGTCGTCTCCGGCGACTCCCTCAGCGAGATCGCGGCCGACCACAAGGTCGAGGGCGGCTGGCAGCAGCTGTTCGAGCTGAACAAGGACATCGTCAAGGACGCCGACCTGATCTACCCGGGTCAGCAGCTGCACCTGACGAAGTAGTCGAGGCTCTCTCCTCCCCGAGCACCCCGGCCCGGCGCGCATTCCCCCGTATGCGCCGGGCCGGGGTTCGGCCGTCTGCGCTCGGGGGAGCGCCGGACCGTTCAAGTGTTGTAGTTACTGGCCAGTAAATTTCTGCCTGTTTGACCGGCAATGTGCGCCCTCGGGTCCTTTTTCGTCCCAGGGGTCGGGCGGTCGTCGGGCTCAGCGGGCCGGGCCGGTTAGGCTCTTGTCGCAAGGCCAAAGTGACCCTGCACAACCAGCGTCATATCCCAGAAGGAGATGCCTCGTGCCGTCCATCGACGTCGTCGTAGCCCGGGAAATCCTCGACTCCCGTGGAAACCCCACGGTCGAGGTAGAGGTCGGCCTCGACGACGGCAGCACGGGCCGTGCTGCCGTTCCGTCCGGCGCCTCCACCGGTGCGTTCGAGGCCATCGAGCTTCGCGACGGTGACCCCAACCGCTACCAGGGCAAGGGCGTCGAGAAGGCCGTCCTCGCCGTGATCGAGCAGATCGGCCCGGAGCTCGTCGGCTACGACGCCACCGAGCAGCGGCTGATCGACCAGGCGATGTTCGACCTGGACGCCACCGAGAACAAGGGCTCGCTCGGCGCCAACGCCATCCTCGGCGTCTCGCTGGCCGTCGCCCACGCCGCCTCCGAGGCCTCGGACCTGCCGCTGTTCCGCTACCTCGGCGGCCCGAACGCGCACCTGCTGCCCGTTCCGATGATGAACATCCTCAACGGCGGCTCGCACGCCGACTCCAACGTGGACATCCAGGAGTTCATGATCGCGCCGATCGGCGCGGAGTCCTTCTCCGAGGCGCTGCGCTGGGGTGCCGAGGTCTACCACACGCTGAAGAAGGTCCTGAAGACCAAGGGTCTTTCGACCGGTCTCGGCGACGAGGGCGGCTTCGCGCCGAACCTGGAGTCCAACCGCGCCGCCCTCGACCTCATCATCGAGGCCATCAAGGAAGCCGGCTACGCCCCGGGCAAGGACATCGCGCTCGCGCTCGACGTCGCCGCGTCCGAGTTCTACAAGGACGGCAAGTACGAGTTCGAGGGCAAGTCCCGCTCGGCCGCCGAGATGACCGAGTACTACGAGGAGCTCGTCTCCGCGTACCCGCTGGTCTCCATCGAGGACCCGCTGTACGAGGACGACTGGGCCGGCTGGAAGGTCATCACCGACAAGCTCGGCGCCAAGGTGCAGATCGTCGGCGACGACCTCTTCGTCACCAACCCGGAGCGCCTGGCCCGCGGCATCGAGGAGGGCTCCGCCAACGCCCTGCTCGTCAAGGTCAACCAGATCGGCTCGCTGACCGAGACCCTGGACGCCGTCGAGCTGGCCCAGCGCAACGGCTTCAAGTGCATGATGTCGCACCGCTCCGGCGAGACCGAGGACGTCACCATCGCCGACCTCGCGGTCGCCGTGAACTGCGGCCAGATCAAGACCGGCGCCCCGGCCCGCTCGGACCGCGTCGCCAAGTACAACCAGCTGCTGCGCATCGAGGAGATCCTCGACGACGCCGCGGTGTACGCGGGCCGCTCGGCGTTCCCGCGGTTCAAGGGCTGAGCATCCCTTTCGGCCCGTCAGGGGCCGAAGGCCATGGCGTCCGTCCGTCCCCGCACTCGGTCCCGTACCGTGTGCGGGGACGGACGTGCGTAGTGGGGAGGCGGAGACATGGCCGCGAAGGACCGGGACCGGTTCTCCACCGCGACCCGGCTGCGGCTGCTCGGCGAGCAGACCGCCGCCCGCGTCTACCGTTCCCAGAACCGCCGTCAGGCCCGCCGCTCACGGCTCACCGGCCGGGCGGCCTTCCTCGTGCTCATCGTCTGCTCCCTGGTGGTCGCGCTCGCGTACCCGATGCGGCAGTACGTCTCGCAGCAGGACGAGATCGCCGACCAGGAGCGCCTGGCGCGGGAGGCCAAGGCCCGTACCGAGGAGCTGCGCGACGAGAAGGCGCGCCTCCAGGACGACGCGTACATCAGGCAGCTGGCCCGCACGCACCTGCACTACCTTCTTCCCGGGGAGACCGGTTACACGGTGATCGACCCCGACGCGGTCAAGGAGCGCGAGGGCAGGACGGACGAGTCCGGCCGGCCGTGGCACTCCAACCTCTGGGACGGCGTCGACAGCGCCGACCGCGACTGACTCTCTTCATCCATCTGCAGAACCGCAGTTCGAGCAGCCCGATCAGAACCTAGGCAGGCATGGAAACGCCCCCTCCCCAGACCGAGTCCACCGCGCCCACCGAGGCGGACATCGCCGCGTTCCAGCAGCAGCTGGGCCGCCCGCCGCGCGGTCTGCGCGCGATTGCGCACCGCTGCCCGTGCGGCAACCCGGACGTGGTCGAGACGCAGCCCCGGCTGGAGGACGGTACGCCGTTCCCGACGACGTACTACCTGACGTGCCCGCGTGCCGCGTCCGCGATCGGCACGCTGGAGGCGAACGGGGTCATGAAGGAGATGACCGAGCGCCTCGGTACGGACCCCGAGCTGGCCGCCGCGTACCGGGCCGCTCACGAGGACTACATCGCACGGCGCGACGCCATCGAGGTGCTGGAGGGCTTCCCGAGCGCCGGTGGCATGCCGGACCGGGTGAAGTGCCTGCACGTCCTGGTCGGGCACTCGCTGGCCGCGGGGCCCGGGGTGAACCCGCTGGGCGACGAGGCCATCGCGATGCTGCCGGAGTGGTGGCGCAAGGGGCCGTGCGTCTCGCCGTGCGGCGCGCCGGACGAGGGCTGACCGTTCGTCTCCCGGGGGCTCCGCCCCCGGACCCCCGCTCCTCGATCGCCGGAGGGGCTCGGTTTGCTCCTCGAACGCCGGAGGAGCTTGATCTGGGAGTGCTTCATGACCCGCGTGGCCGCCATCGACTGCGGTACCAACTCCATCCGCCTGCTCGTCGCCGACGCGGACCCGTCCACCGGTGAGCTCGTCGAGCTCGACCGGCGGATGGAGATCGTCCGCCTCGGCCAGGGCGTCGACCGGACCGGGCGGCTCGCCCCCGAGGCCCTGGAGCGGACGTTCGCGGCCTGCCGTCAGTACGCGGCGGTGATCAAGGAGCACGGTGCGCAGCGGATCCGCTTCGTCGCCACCTCCGCCTCCCGTGACGCGGAGAACCGGGACGAGTTCGTCCGCGGGGTGCTGGAGATCCTGGGCGTCGAGCCCGAGGTGATCAGCGGTGACCAGGAGGCGGAGTTCTCCTTCACCGGAGCCACCAAGGAGCTCGCGGGCCGCGATCACCTGGCGAAGCCGTATCTCGTCGTGGACATCGGCGGCGGCTCCACCGAGTTCGTCGTCGGCGACGACCATGTGCGGGCCGCGCGCTCCGTGGACATCGGCTGCGTACGGATGACCGAGCGGCACCTCGTGCGCGACGGCGTCGTGACCGACCCGCCGACCGCCGACCGGATCGGCGCGATCCGGGCCGACATCGAGGCCGCCCTCGACCTCGCCGAGGAGAGCGTCCCGCTCACCGGGGCCGCCACCCTCGTCGGCCTCGCGGGGACGGTCACCACGATCGCCGCTATCGCCCTGGGGCTCGACGCGTACGACTCCGAGGCGATCCACCACTCCCGGATCTCCTTCGAGCAGGTCCGGGAGATCACCGGACGGCTCCTCGGCTCCACCCACGCCGAGCGGGCCGCGATCGGCGCGATGCATCCGGGACGGGTCGACGTGATCACGTCCGGGGCGCTGATCCTGCTCGCTGTGATGGAGCGGACCGGGGCCCGGGAAGTCGTGGTCAGCGAGCACGACATCCTCGACGGAATCGGCTGGTCGATCGCCTAGAACCCCGATGCTCATGCGGGCTTTGGCCTGCACCTTTGAGCCGGTGTGGGCCGCGTGGGCGGTGGTTCGCGAGACACGGTGCGACGAAGTTCGTGAACTTCTTCACAAGGAATTCGGCCCCGCGGAGGGCAGTTCTGGTCCGTTCGGGTATCCGGAGCCGCTCGCGGGGCCGTCGGGTCTCCGTACGGAAGTGTTCCGGACGTGTTGCCGGTAGATGAATCGGAGCGGTGGTTCACCCCGTCCGGAGGGCCAAGGGCCAGCTCACAAGCGGTGAACAACGTTCGCCGTCGCACCGTGGTTCCCCCGCGGTGCCATGACCTCGGTCACGTGGGCGGCGAAGTGTAGCAGAAGGTTGCTCATAGCTTGTGAAGGGGCTCACGAGCATGCCCTCGGAGGGGGGTGGATACTCGATGGCATGAGCACCACGGAGCGTCCCAGGATCCTCGTAGTAGGCGGTGGGTACGTAGGCCTGTACGCAGCTCGACGCATTCTCAAGAAGATGCGCTACGGCGAGGCGACCGTCACGGTCGTCGACCCGCGCTCGTACATGACGTACCAGCCCTTCCTCCCCGAAGCTGCTGCCGGCAGCATCTCGCCTCGGCATGTCGTCGTCCCGCTGCGACGCGTACTGCCGAAGGCCGAGGTACTCACCGGCCGCGTCACGACTATCGATCAGGACCGCAAGGTCGCCACGGTCGCGCCGCTCGTCGGCGAGGCCTACGAGCTGCCCTTCGACTACCTGGTCATCGCGATGGGTGCGGTCTCCCGCACCTTCCCGATCCCCGGCCTCGCCGAGCAGGGCATCGGCATGAAGGGCATCGAGGAGGCCATCGGCCTGCGCAACCACGTCCTCGAGCAGCTGGACAAGGCCGACTCGACGACCGACGAGGACGTCCGCCGCAGGGCGCTGACATTCGTCTTCGTGGGCGGCGGCTTCGCCGGTGCGGAGACCATCGGCGAGGTCGAGGACATGGCCCGCGACGCGGCGAAGTACTACACGAACGTGAAGCGCGAGGACATGCGCTTCATCCTCGTCGACGCCGCCGACAAGATCCTTCCCGAGGTCGGCCCGAAGCTGGGCACCTGGGGCCGGGAGCACCTGGAGTCCCGTGGTGTCGAGGTCTTCCTCTCGACCTCCATGGACTCCTGCGTCGACGGTCACGTGGTCCTGAAGAACGGCCTCGAGGTCGACTCCAACACCATCGTGTGGACGGCCGGCGTGAAGCCGAACCCGGCGCTGGCCCGCTTCGGCCTGCCGCTCGGTCCGCGCGGTCACGTGGACACCTCCGAGAAGCTCCAGGTGCAGGGCACCGACTACATCTGGGCCGCGGGCGACAACGCCCAGGTTCCGGACATGGTCGGCCGCAAGGCCGGCAACCCGAACGCCTGGTGCCCGCCCAACGCGCAGCACGCGCTGCGGCAGGCCAAGGTCCTCGGCGACAACGTCATCTCCGGGATGCGCGGCTTCCCGCAGAAGGACTACAGCCACGCCAACAAGGGTGCGGTCGCCGGTCTGGGGCTGCACAAGGGCGTCGCGATGATCGTCATGGGCAAGATGAAGATCAAGCTCAAGGGACGCCTCGCCTGGTACATGCACCGTGGCTACCACGGCATGGCGATGCCGACCTGGAACCGTAAGATCCGGATCTTCGCCGACTGGACCCTTGCGATGTTCCTCAAGCGCGAGGTCGTCTCGCTCGGCGCCATGGAGACGCCGCGCGAGGAGTTCTACGAGGCCGCCAAGCCGGCCCCGGCGCCGGCCGCCGCCAAGGCCGAGGGCGAGAAGGCCAAGGCCTCCTAGTCCGACCGCGGGCCCACTCGCCCGCGCAGTACGTGCACAACGCCCGAAGGGGCCGTCCGCCATCCGTGGTGCGGGCGGCCCCTTCGGCGTACCCGGTCCCGCGCGGCGGGGCGTGGTGCGGGGCGCCGCGGGTCGGCCCGGCGAACGGATGCATGTGGTGTACAGCTATTTTGCCCTTCCATTGCGCTGTAGCGGGATGGCGTGCGCTGCGCAGACTGTTGACGGGTACGTACCTCGTCGCGGCGCACGGGTGCCCGGCGTGGTTGCAGGCATGTTCGACCATGTTTGGGCACATTGGGAACACCATCACGGAGGTGTGCGCCATGGCAGACGCCGCGTTGCGGCTGACCGCTCTCGCCGAGGAGTTGCTGGGAGAAAAGCTGCCGGTCCGTATCCGGGCCTGGGACGGCAGCGAATCCGGACCGCCCGGGGCCCCCGTACTTGTGATCCGGAACCGCCGCGCGCTGCGCCGGCTGCTCTGGAAGCCGGGCGAACTGGGCCTGGCCCGCGCCTGGGTGGCGGGCGAGCTCGACATCGAAGGCGATCTCTACGAGGCCCTGGACCTGATGGCCTCACTGATCTGGGAACGCGGGGCCGACGCCAAGGACAGCGTCCACCCGGTCCGCGACCCCGGGGTACGGGCCTTCGCCAAGGGGCTGCTGCAACTGGCCGGCCCCTGGCCCCCGCCGCCCCCGCCGCCCGAGGAGGTGCGCCGCCGCACCGGCACCCTCCACACCAGGCGTCGCGACAAGGAGGCCATCAGCCACCACTACGACGTGGGCAACGACTTCTACGAACTGGTCCTCGGCCCGTCCATGGTCTACTCCTGCGCCTATTGGGAGGACGGCGGAAACCTTGAGGACGCCCAGCGCGACAAGCTCGACCTGGTCTGCCGCAAGCTCGCGCTGAAGGAGGGCGACCGCCTCCTCGACGTCGGCTGCGGCTGGGGCTCCATGGCCATGCACGCCGCCCGCGAGTACGGCGCCCGCGTCACCGGAGTGACCCTCTCCGTCGAACAGGCCGCCTTCGCCAGGAAGCGCATCGCGGAAGCGGGACTGACCGACCGGATCGAGATCCGGGTCCAGGACTACCGGGACGTCAGGGACGGCCCGTACGACGCCATCTCGTCCATCGGCATGGCGGAACACGTCGGCTCGGCCCGCTTCCGCGAGTACGCCGACGACCTCTACGCACTCCTCAAGCCCGGCGGCCGGCTGCTCAACCACCAGATCGCCCGCCGCCCCGAGAAGGACGAGTCCGCGTACCACGTGGACGACTTCATCGACGCCTATGTCTTCCCGGACGGTGAACTGGCCCCGGTGGGCCGGACCGTGGCCACCCTCGAAGAGGCCGGCTTCGAGGCCCGCGACGTCGAGTCGCTCCGCGAGCACTACGCGCTGACCCTGCGCCGCTGGGTGGCCAACCTGGAGGAGCACTGGGACCGCGCGGTCCGGATGACCTCGCCCGGACGGGCCAGGGTCTGGCGCCTCTACATGGCCGCCTCCGCCCTCTCCTTCGAGCACAACAAGATCGGCGTCAACCAGATCCTCGTGGTGCGTCCGGCGACGGGCGGGTCCTCCCGCATGCCGCTGCGGGCCCGCGACTGGACGGCGTCCGCGACCGGCTGACACCGGGACGGACCGAGGGCCGGTACCCGCAGCTCCGTGCTGCAGGTACCGGCCCTCGGGCGCGTCCGGCGCGATGCCGCCCAATTCGCTACTCGGTCTTGATCGCCGTCAGCATGTTCAGCTTCGCGGCGCTGCGGGCCGGCCAGAGCGCGGCCAGCACACCCACGACCCCTGCCAGCACCAGGAAGACCGCGATCCGGTCCCACGGGATGACCAGCGCGTACTCCGGGATGTCCGACGACAGGGTCTGCCCGATCGCCCAGCCGAGGAACATGCCGAGCACGACACCGACCACCGCGCCGAAGAGCGAGATGACCACGGCCTCCAGCCGGATCATGCGCTTCACCCTGCGCCGGTCCAGGCCGATCGCCCGCAGCATGCCGATCTCCTGCTGGCGCTCGAAGACCGACATCGCCAGGGTGTTGATGACCCCGAGCACCGCGATGATCAGGGCCATCGCCAGCAGCCCGTACATGATGTTCATCGCGAGGTTGACCGAGCCGCCGAACATGTCACGGATGTCCTGACGGTCCATGATGCTCATCCCCGGGTTGTCACCCAGAGCCTTCACCAGGGCCTGCTCGTTGGCCTCGCTCGCGCCGCCGTCCATCTTCAGCCAGATCTCGCGGATGTCCGACATGCTGCCGTGCGCATCGGCGACGTTCTTCGGGAGCAGGACCGGGGAAAGCATCTCGTTCCCCTCGAAGACCGCCCCGACCTTCAGCTCGCCCTTCTTGTCGTCGTCGAACTTCACCCGGAGGGTGTCGCCGGTCTTCCAGCCGTTGGACTTGGCCGTCTTCTCGTCGACGGCTATTTCGCCCCTGTCCAGCGCGTCGAGCGAGCCGGAGACGGTCGGCAGCGCGAAGAGCTGCTGCACCTCGCCGGGGATGACGGCGGACGCGGCGTGGTACTCGCCCTTGACCTCCAGCGCGGTGGCCTGCTGCGGCGAGACCGCCGAGACCCCGTCGGCCTTCTGCAGGGCGGTGAGCGCCGACTCGTCGAGCGGACCGCCGCTCGCCATCGTCACCATGTAGTCGGCCTTGATGTTGTCCGTGGTCATCCGGTCGACCGCCTGGCCGAGGGTGACGCCGAGGACCGAGATGCCGGTGACCAGGGTGAGGCCGATCGCCAGCGCGGAGGCGGTGGCACCGGTACGGCGCGGGTTGCGGACCGCGTTCTGCGCGGCCAGCTTGCCGGAGACCCCGAACAGCCGCTTCAGCAGCGGGCGGACCAGTGCGATCACCGGCCGCGACAGCAGCGGGATCAGCACGATGACACCGATCAGCGTGAGGAAGGCACCCACGGCGATGACGGTCCGGCCGGTCGAACCGGACTTGGCCGCGCCCGCCACGATCGCCGCCCCGCCCAGCAGGGTGAGCACCGCGCCGATCGAGTTGCGCAGCACCAGGGACTTGACGGTGGCCGTCGCGTGCACGCTGCTCATCGCCGCGACCGGCGGGATCTTGGCGGCCCGGCGGGCGGGCAGCCAGGCGGCCAGCACGGTGATCAGGACACCGACGGCGAACGCGGCGATGACCGCGGTGGGCGAGACGATCAGTGGTCCGGCCGGGATCTTCCCGCCGAACAGGCCCATCGCGGAGCGCAGTCCGATGGCGAGGCCGAGACCGAGGGCGAAGCCGACGACCGAGGCGATCACGCCGACGACGGCCGCTTCGAGGAGCACCGAGCGCTTGACCTGGCGGCGGGAGGCGCCGACGGCGCGCATCAGTGCCAGCTCCTTGGTGCGCTGGGCCACCAGCATGGTGAAGGTGTTGGCGATCAGGAAGACACCGACGAACAGGGCGATGCCGGCGAAGGCGAGCAGCATCCCGTTGAGACCGCTCAGACCGTCCTCGATCTGCTTGGCCTGATCGTCCGCGAGCGCCTGGCCGGTCTGGGCCTCTGCGTCCTTGGGCAGCAGCGGCTTCACTCCGGCCAGCAGCTTCTCGGCGGAGACGCCGGGCGCGGCGGACACGTTGGCGTCCCTGAACACGCCGGGCTTGAGGTAGAGCTTCTGGGCGACCTCGGTGTCGAAGAGGACCAGGCTGCCGCCCGCGTTGACCGCGCCGTCCTCGGTGGTGAAGACACCGGAGAGGGTGTACTCCTTCACCGGCCCGTTCGTGGCGACCCGGACCCGGTCACCGACGTGGTACTCGCCCCGCTTCGCGGTCTCCTTGTCGAGCGCGATCCGGTCGGCCGCGACCGGGCCCGTACCGTCGACGAAGGTGTACGCGGAGTCCTTGCCGTTCTTGCCGGGGGAGTAGTTCCCGCCGGTGTTCGACCAGCCGTTGCCGATCAGCTTGCCGTCGGGGTCGGCGACCCCGGCGAAGCCGGAGACCCGGCCGGTGGCGGTGTCGACGCCGTCCAGGCCCTGGATCTTCTTCAGGGTGGCGGCGGTGATGCCGGCCGTCTTCTCGTCGCGCTGGTCGGCGTAGGTGGTGACGGCCACGGCGACGTCGTCGTAGCTCTTCGCCGACTGGTTACGGAGGGCGTTGCCGAGGGTGTCGGTGAAGACCAGCGTGCCGGAGACGAAGGCCACGCCGAGCATCACGGCGAGGACGGTCATCAGCAGCCTGGCCTTGTGCGCGAGCACATTGCGCAGGGCGGTACGGAACATGTCTGTCAGTCCTGGGATGGGGAGGGGTTCCGGAAAGGGGCGCGGGGAAGGGCGGGCTTCAGCTGGTGCGGCCCTTGGCGTCGAACGCCTTCATCCGGTCGAGGACCCCGTCCGCGGTGGGGTGCAGCATCTGGTCGACGATCCGGCCGTCCGCGAGGAAGATGACCCGGTCCGCGTAGGAGGCGGCTGCCGGGTCGTGGGTCACCATCACCACGGTCTGCCCGAGCTCGCGCACCGAGTTGCGCAGGAAGCCGAGGACCTCGGCGCTGGAGCGGGAGTCCAGGTTTCCGGTCGGCTCGTCACCGAAGATGATCTCCGGCTGCGAGGCCAGGGCGCGGGCCACCGCGACGCGCTGCTGCTGGCCGCCGGAGAGCTCGGTCGGCCGGTGGCTCAGCCGGTCGGAGAGGCCCACCATGTCGATGACCTGGCGCACCCACGCGGCGTCGGGCTTGCGGCCCGCGATGTCCATGGGGAGCGTGATGTTCTCCTGGGCCGTCAGCGTGGGCAGCAGGTTGAACGCCTGGAAGATGAAGCCGATCTTGTCCCGGCGGAGCTGGGTGAGCTGCTTGTCCTTGAGGGAGCCCAGTTCGGTGTCGCCGATCCGTACCGAACCGCTGCTGAAGCTGTCGAGGCCGGCCACGCAGTGCATCAGCGTGGACTTGCCGGAGCCGGACGGGCCCATGATCGCGGTGAACTCGCCCCGCGGGAAGTCCACGGAGACCCGGTCCAGGGCCGTGACCCTGGTCTCGCCCTCTCCGTAGACCTTCGACAGGTCCGTGGCGCGGGCGGCCACCGTGGTGACGCGGGGTGCGGTGGAAGTGGTCACGGGAATCTCCTGTTTCGGGGCTCCGGCCGAGGGCTCGTCCGGGATTTTGTTCGGAACCCTTCAATCGTCACCGCTGTTCCGCCGCCGGACGTCAGTCCGCGTGCCCGTTCCGGGGACAGTCTTGAGTCGCACCGGGAAGGCCCTGCGTCCTCCTGCGGTATGACACCGACCCTGAGGCGTCGGTCCGGGGGACCACCGCCGGGACCGGTCCGTCGCGGCCCCTGGGCCGGGCCCGGTGGCGCGCCCGCGGCGGCCGTCGGCGCGTGCCCGGTGAATGCTCCGTCCGGGTGCGGCGACTTTACGTCAATCCGGATTACCGGCCGCCGCGCCCGCTACCCCGCCCAGGCATGTGGCGATGCCCTTTCGCGAGTGCTGACGACCCCTCAAACGGTCAATAAAATAAGACAACATCGCGCCACTGATCCGCTGTTCGGGGGAAGTCCCCGGATAGGGTCATGTGCCAACGCGGAGCCGCGCGCCAGGCCTGGATGGTGGAATGCAGACACGGCGAGCTTAAACCTCGCTGCCCCTCGGGGGCGTACCGGTTCGAGTCCGGTTCCAGGCACCACTACTCACTCGGAGGCCGAGCCGGCGGAACGCCTCGGACCACGACCGATTCCGGGCTGGCGGGCCACGCGCAGCGCATGCTCCATGACTTCAGCCGCCGCTCCTGTCGTCCGGGCGCGATGACGCCGTAACGCGATGACGCCGTAAAACCGGTCGGTCGGCACGTTACTGGACCGCGGGCCCGGACGGTATGGGGCGCAGCCGGTTTTCTGCGCGGTGCCGCGCGGCCCGGCGGCCGACGGGCGGGTGTCGCTCCGGACAGGTATCCGCAAAGATCCTCCCCAAGCAGTAGTCTGATTCTTTTGCCTACCCATTACTCTTGTGGGAAGGCCACGCAGGGTGGCCATGGAGGAGTGAGATGAGGAGCAGCAACCCGGTCTTCTCGCGACGGGGCTTCAGCCGCGACAACGGATACGCGGGCTTCAACGCGGCGCCGCAGGCCGGGGCCCCCGCAGCGGGTGCCAACCCGTACGCGCAGGGCACCGCCGCCAACCCGTACGCCACCAACCCCTACGCCCAGCCGGACGCCCAGTACGGCGCCCCGCAGGCACCGGCGCGCACCGGCGCGATGACGATCGACGACGTCGTCACGCGGACGGCGATCACGCTGGGCACCGTGGTGCTCGGCGCCGCGCTCGCCTGGGCGCTGCTGCCGGTCGACGAGGCGAACCTCGGCAAGTCGTACGGCATCGCGATCGGCGCCGCCCTGGTGGCGTTCGTCCTGTCGCTCGTCCAGTCCTTCAAGCGCAGGCCGGTGCCGGCGCTGATCGTCTCGTACGCGGCCTTCGAGGGTGTCTTCCTCGGAGTGATCTCCAGCGCGGTCAGCACGTACATCGGACCGGGCGTCGTGATGCAGGCGGTGATGGGCACCATGTGTGTCTTCGCCGGTGTGCTGCTCGCGTACAAGATGCGCTGGATCCGCGTCACCCGCCGCTTCTACGGCTTCGTGATGGCCGCCGCCATGGGCTTCATGCTCCTGATGGTGGTCAACCTGCTGTTCGCCGTCTTCGGCGGCGGTGACGGCCTGGGCTTCCGCAGCGGCGGCCTCGGCATCCTCTTCGGCGTCATCGGGATCGTCCTCGGTGCGTGCTTCCTGGCCCTGGACTTCAAGCAGGTCGAGGACGGCATCGCCTACGGCGCCCCCCGCGAGGAGTCCTGGCTGGCGGCCTTCGGCCTCACCATGACCCTGGTGTGGATCTACCTGGAGATGCTGCGTCTGCTCTCCATCCTCAGCGGCGACGACTGATCGGCCCGCACCCGCACGACGGGAACGGCCCGCAGGCACTGCCTGCGGGCCGTTCCCGTTTTCCACGCCCGTCGCTAGAGCAGCTTGCGGGCGGCCCTTCTGAGGTCGTACTCGTGGATGAGTGCCTTCGCGTGTCCATAGGCGAGGTCGTGTTCGCTCCGCAGCCAGCTGACCTTCTCCTCGAAGCGGAGAGCGGGTCCTTCCTCCACGGTGCGGAGCCAGTCGGTGATTTCACGACCGGTGCAGCGGGGGATCCGGGCGAGCAGATTGCGATGGGTTTCTTCGGAGAAGACTTGGGACATCGGCGCCTCCGACGCATTGCGCGTTGCTGGTCCTTGCCGACACCGTGCCCGAGCATCGGCCCGTTGGCAACCGTCCCGTCAGGGCGCGTAGGGTCGCGGAGTGCTCGATACGACCCCGCTGATCACCGCCGTGGACCGATTCGCCGACCGGCTGCGTGCCGCCCCGCAGAGCCGCCTCCAGCGCGGCGCCGCCGCCGAAGGACTTGCCGCGGCGCGGGAACTGGCGCTGCGCGCCCAGCGGATCGAGGCGCCGGACCGGGAGCCGCACGCCCTGCCCGACGCCGGGATCTTCTCGATCGGCGACCAACTCGCCGTGGCGGGGCGCGATCTGGCGGTGGCACTGGAAACGGCCCCGTCGGCTGAGCTGGACGAGGCCGTGCAATTCGTGGACGAGGCCGCTGCGCGCGCGTTCGCGTAGCGGCGGGCGGCAGTCCGGGGGACCGCCCCCGGGGGCGGCGGCCGGCGAGAGCCGCTGTGCCCGGATGCCGCGGTGTCAGAACGAGGCGATGACGCGGTCGGCGAGGATGTAGACGTTCTCCTTGCCGCAGGAGAAGGTCAGGGCGTACGCGCCGGAGACGCCGGAGCCGCCCAGCAGCACCGGGTGCTCGCCGGCGAGCAGCGAGTCGGCCAGCCGCTCGGCCGTCTCGCGGTGGCCGGGGGTCATGCAGAGCGTGGTGCCGTCGGCGAAGACATAGACGTCGAGCGTGCCGAGCGGACCGGGGCGCACATCGGCCAGTTCCGTACGGCTGTCGGCGAGCTCTTCGAGACGGTTCACGGTGCGCTCGTGGTCGGTGACGACCGGGGTCTGCACCGGTACGAAGTCGGGGTGCGAGGGGTGCCGGCGGCGGGCGGCGGCCAGTTCGGGGGAGTCCTCGGCGAACTCCGCCGTCCCGGGCAGCTCGGTCATGTCCGCCAGCTCCGTCAGTTCCACCAGCTCGTCGAGGGCTTCGCCGGCGTCGAGGTCCATCGCGTCGAGGCCCGCGAAGTCGGCCTGACGGGGCATGAAGAACGGGGCGTCCTCGCCCACCCCGGTCAGGCCGCCCAGCAGGGACGGGGCATCGGCGGCATCGCGCGCTTCCTGGGTGGCCCAGAAGGCGCGGGCCTCCGCGAGCTCGCGCTCGCGTTCCTCGGCCAGCGCTTCGGCGACGGCCGCGCGTATCTCGGCGACGGGGGTGACGGTGCTGCGGCTCTGCGCGGGCACGGTGACGCCGTGCACACGGGCCTCGGCCAGCTCCGTACGAAGGGCCGTGACCTGCTTGCGCAGCCCGTGAGCAGCGTGCAGAGCAGCAGCGCCCACGGCCGTGGCGGCGGCGGTGGTCAGCAACAGGGCAAGAGACATGGCGCTCACTGACATACTCCCGGTTTCAATCGATCCCCCGACTTCCTACATCAGCTTGTCCCCTACCTGCGCCCTGTGTCAGTGCATTACGTCACGAATTGGACAGGTCTTTGGGCCCGGGGTTTAACCCTGATGCGGGTGTGACCTGCGGAAATGTCTCTCCCCCAGGAGATAGGTCACATCCTGGGGGAGATTCGGTCACGGTCGGGGCTCGGAACCGGCCACCGTGGGGGGCGTGGGCCCGCTGACGGCTATGTCAGGCCCGGTTCGGCTCAGCTCAGCCGCTCGATGACCATCGCCATGCCCTGGCCGCCGCCCACGCACATGGTCTCCAGGCCGAACTGCTTGTCGTGGAACTGCAGGCTGTTGATCAGCGTGCCGGTGATCCGGGCGCCGGTCATGCCGAAGGGGTGGCCGACGGCGATTGCGCCGCCGTTGACGTTGACCTTCTCCAGCGGCAGGCCGAGGTCGCGGTAGGAGGGGATCACCTGGGCGGCGAACGCCTCGTTGATCTCGGCCAGGTCGATGTCGTCGACGGTCAGCCCGGCCCGCTTCAGCGCCTGCTTGCTGGCCTCCACCGGCCCGTATCCCATGATCTCGGGGGAGAGGCCCGAGACGCCGGTCGAGACGATCCGGGCCAGCGGGGTCAGGCCCAGCTCGCGCGCCTTGGTGTCGGACATGATCACGAGGGCGGCGGCGCCGTCGTTGAGCGGGCAGCAGTTGCCCGCGGTGACCAGGCCGTCGGGGCGGAAGACCGGCTTCAGGCCCTGCACGCCCTCCAGGGTGACGCCCGCGCGCGGACCGTCGTCCTTCGAGACGACCGTGCCGTCCGGGGTGGTGACCGGGGTGATCTCGCGCTCCCAGAAGCCGTTCTTGAGGGCTTCCTCGGCGAGGTTCTGCGAGCGGACGCCGAACTCGTCCATGTCCTGGCGGGTGACGCCCTTGAGCCGGGCCAGGTTCTCCGCGGTCTGCCCCATCGCGATGTACGCGTCCGGGACCAGGCCGTCCTCGCGCGGGTCGTGCCAGTCGTCGCCGCCCTGCTCGGCGCGGGCCGCGGTGCGGGCCTCGGCGTCGGCGAACAGCGGGTTGTGGGTGTCCGGCCAGCTGTCGGAGTTGCCCTTCGAGAAGCGGGACACCATTTCGACACCGGCCGAGATGAAGACATCGCCCTCACCGGCCTTGATGGCGTGCAGTGCCATCCGGCTGGTCTGGAGCGAGGAGGAGCAGTAGCGGGTGACCGTACAGCCGGGAAGGTGGTCCATGCCCATCTGTACGGCGATGATGCGGCCCAGGTTGTTGCCCTGCTCGCCGCCCGGGAGGCCGCAGCCGAGCATCAGGTCGTCGATGTCCTTCGGGTCCAGCTCGGGCACCTTCGCCAGCGCGGTCTGGATGATCGTGGCGGTCAGGTCGTCCGCGCGCAGGTCCTTCAGCGAGCCCTTGAAGGCCCGGCCGATGGGGGAACGGGCTGCAGAGACGATCACGGCTTCGGGCATCACGCGGCTCCATGAGGGCTGGAAGGCGGGTTCTGGCAGGTGCTGACTTGGAAGTTACCTGTACGTAGGCGCCGGGTCACCGGGCAGCGCATGTGACGCCGACCTCTTTTCTAAGCGACCGCTCAGTCCGACTGCTCGCAGGGTACGCGGAGACTGCTCGCCGACTGCGCGGGTCGATCAATTGGCCGGGAGATTGCGCGGCTCCCCGTGCGACTCCCCCGTCTCTCCAGTCTCCTCCGTCGCTCCTGTCTCCCCACTCTTCCTGGTCTCTGCGGTTCTCTCCTTGGTTTCCTCGGTCCTTCGCGTCTCCCCGTGCGGCTCCGGGTGCGGGTGGGGCTCCGTGGCCGCGGGCAGACGCCGCCGCCTGCGGTGCTTGAGGAGTGCCCAGGGCGCCCGCGCCCCCGTGACCTCCGTACCGGCCTCCCTGGCCGCCTGGGAGGCCGCCTTGGCCACCGGCAGCATGTCCTCGCGCCGGGCCCCGTCCAGCCGGTCGGACTCCGGCCACAGCCCCAGCACCGCGCAGAGCGTGGGCAGCACCGCCATCGCCGCCGTGGCGTACCCCTCCGCCGACGGGTGGTAGTTGTCCGGCCCGAACAGCTCCCGCGGATTCGCCTCGAACTCCGGCCCGAGCAGATCGCCCAGCGACACCGTGCGCCCGCCCTGCTCCACCGAGCCGATCGTCTGGGCCGCCGCCAGCTGCCGGCTCACCCGCCGGGCCATCCAGCGCAGCGGCTGATAGACCGGCTCGATCGTGCCCAGGTCCGGGCAGGTGCCGACCACGACCTCCGCGCCCGCCGTGCGCAGCCTGCGCACGGCGGTGGTCAGGCAGCGCACCGACTGGGTGGCCGGCATCCGGTGCGTCACATCGTTCGCGCCGATCATGATCACGCAGACGTCGGGCGTACGGGAGGTGTCGGCGAGCAGCAGCGAGACCTGCCGCTCCAGATCGTCCGACCGGGCACCCGGCTGCGCCACATTGCGCAGATCCACCGGCCGTTCGGACACCGCGGCGAGCCCCGAGGCGAGCAGCGCCCCCGGGGTCTGCCCGGCCCGGCGCACCCCCTGCCCGGCCGCCGTCGAGTCGCCCAGCAACCCCAGCCGCAACGGGTCCGAGGGGCCGGCGAACGCCACCCCGTACCGCCCGTCCGCGCTCGGCGGAACCGGTGCGATTCCGCCGCCCACCTGCCGTTTCGCCAGATGGACCTCCGCCAGCAGTACGCCTGCCGCCGCAGCACCGAGCAGCCCGATGCTGCCCCCGCCGTAGGCCGCGCCCGCTGCGATCCGCCGTGCCACCCTTGCCCTTGACACAGTCCGGTCCACCTCCTCGTTGCCGTACCGCCGTACATACAGCTAACTGCCCCGCAGTGGCCGTCGTTCAATCGCTTCGCCCAATCTCGTGCCCGTACGCATACCCTTGCCGCACCATCTCGGAGACCCCGGAGTACACGGTGCAATTCCACGATTCGATGATCAGTCTCGTAGGCAATACCCCGCTGGTGAGGCTGCGCAGTGTGACGGCCGGCATCCAGGCGACGGTCCTGGCCAAGGTCGAGTACTTCAACCCCGGCGGTTCGGTCAAGGACCGCATCGCCCTGCGCATGATCGAGGCCGCCGAACAGAGCGGCGAACTGCAGCCCGGCGGCACGATCGTCGAGCCGACCAGTGGCAACACGGGCGTCGGCCTGGCGATCGTCGCCCAGCAGAAGGGGTACAAGTGCATCTTCGTCTGCCCGGACAAGGTGTCCACGGACAAGATCAATGTGCTGCGCGCCTACGGTGCCGAGGTCGTCGTCTGCCCGACGGCCGTTGACCCCGAGCACCCCGACTCGTACTACAACGTCTCCGACCGGCTGGTCCGCGAGACACCGGGAGCCTGGAAGCCCGACCAGTACTCCAACCCCAACAACCCGCGTTCCCACTACGAGACCACCGGTCCCGAGCTGTGGGAGCAGACGGACGGGAAGATCACCCACTTCGTCGCGGGCGTCGGCACCGGCGGCACGATCAGCGGCACCGGCCGCTATCTGAAGGAGGCCAGCGGCGGCTCGGTGAAGGTGATCGGGGCCGACCCGGAGGGCTCGGTCTACTCCGGCGGCTCCGGGCGTCCCTACCTCGTCGAGGGCGTCGGCGAGGACTTCTGGCCGAGCGCCTACGACCGTACGGTCACGGACGAGATCGTCGCCGTGTCCGACAAGGACTCCTTCCAGATGACCCGCCGTCTCGCCAAGGAGGAGGGCCTGCTGGTCGGCGGCTCCTGCGGCATGGCGGTGGTCGGCGCCCTGGAGGTCGCCAAGCGCCTGGGCCCGGACGACGTGGTCGTCGTCCTGCTGCCCGACAGCGGTCGCGGCTACCTGAGCAAGATCTTCAACGACGAGTGGATGGCCGACTACGGCTTCCTGGAGGACACCGGCCCGTCCGCGCGCGTCGCCGACGTGCTCGACTACAAGGACGGCCCGATCCCCACGCTCGTCCACATGCACCCCGAGGAGACCGTCGGCGAGGCGATCGACGTCCTGCGCGAGTACGGCGTCTCGCAGATGCCGATCGTGAAGCCGGGCGCGGGCCACCCGGACGTGATGGCCGCCGAGGTCATCGGTTCGGTGGTGGAGCGGGAACTGCTGAACGCGCTGTTCGCCCAGCACGCCTCGCTCTCCGACCCGCTGGAGAAGCACATGTCGCCGCCGCTGCCGCAGGTCGGCTCCGGCGAACCGGTCGAGGACCTGATGGCGGTGCTCGGCGGTACGAACACGGCGGACGCGGCGATCGTGCTGGTGGAGGGCAAGCCGAAGGGCGTGGTCAGCCGGCAGGACCTGCTGGCGTTCCTCGCCAAGGACGCGACGGCCGGCAAGGCGTAGCGCCCCGTGGGTCCGGGCTTCGCGAAAACGGTACGAGCGCGACACGTCCGCGCAGCACCGGCTTAACACGAGTCCGGCAGATTGATGGGTGCCGGCGGGGAGACCCGCCGGCACCCGATACGGCGACACGGACTACGGAGCGGCTCCCGGACCTCCATCGTCGCCAGGACGCGGTGACCGGCCCTGACCCGGACCGTGTCCCTCGCGGGGACCGCCGTCGTCCCGCCCCCTGGGCAACCGGGGGTGCGGCGGTCCCCGCGGCACACTCATGTCGGGGACCCTGTGGACCCGCGGGTCCGTGGGCGTGCGGACGCCTCAGCCGGTCGGTGCCGGTGCGGCCGCCCAGCTCGCCAGCAGCGCGACGCGTTCGGCGGTCTCGCTGCCGGGCTCCGGCGTGTAGACCACCAGGCACTGGTCGGGATCGCCGGCCGCGCCCAGCGTCTCGTACGGGAGCACGAGCTCGCCCGCGACCGGGTGGTCGATGCGCTTGACCCCGTAGGTCTTCGACTTCACCTGATGGTCCGCCCACAGCCGGCGGAAGTCGTCGCTCTTCAGCGACAGCTCGCCGACCAGTGTGGCCAGTCGCTTGTCATCGGAATGCAGGCCCGCGTCCAGGCGCAGATACGCCACCGTCTCCGCCGCCACCGCGGCCCAGTCCGGGTACAGCTTCCGCGCCGCCGGTTCCAGGAACACCTGGCGCGGCATGTTGCGCTCGGCGACGGGCATCCGGGAGAAGCCGACGACGGCGTCCCCCAGCGCGTTCCAGGCCAGCACGTCCATCCGGCGGCCCAGGACGAACGCCGGGGCCGCGGTGAGCGAGTCCAGCACCAGGCGCAGACCGGGGCGGACCCGCTGGGAGGAGGCCGGAGCGGAGGCACGCGACTTCGGGCGTGCCACGGTGCGCAGGTACGTGTGCTCCGTCTCGTCCAGCCGCAGCACCCGGGCTATCGCGTCGAGCACCGCGTCCGAGACGCTCGGGCCGCGCCCCTGCTCCAGCCGGATGTAGTAGTCGACGCTCACCCCCGCGAGCTGGGCGACCTCCTCGCGCCGGAGTCCGGGTACGCGACGGCGCCCGTACGCCTGCAGCCCCACGTCCTCGGGCTGGATGCGGGCCCGCCGGGAGCGGAGGAAATCACCGAGGTCAGCGTCCATGGCGTCGATCGTAGAAGAAAGGGCGGACACCGAGCCTGGTACTGGCAGACCCAGGAACAGCGTCGCCCTGGCTGGGCCCCGGGCGGCCACGCAGAGTGGAGTCGGGCCGGGGAAACACTCCGGTCGCGCAACGGCTCAAGGAGCACGGACATGTCGTACAAGACCCTCGCAGGCCGCACCGCCGTCATCACCGGAGCCGCCAGCGGCATGGGCAGCGCGACCGCCCGGCTGCTCGCCGCCCAGGGGGTCAGGGTCGCCCTGCTGGCCCGGCGCGCGGAGCGGCTGGAGGAGCTGGCCGCCGCGATCGGGGCGGCGGGCGGCGAGGCACTCGTCGTGGTCACCGACGTCACCGACCAGGCGTCGGTGGATGCCGCGGCCGAGCTGGTGCACCGCACCTTCGGTCAGGTGGACCTGGTGGTCAACGCGGCCGGTGTGATGCTGCCGAACCCGGTGGACGCGGGCCGGACCGACGAGTGGCAGCGGATGATCGACACCAATGTGACGGGCGCCCTGCGGATCATCCGGGCCTTCACGGCCGACCTGGTGGCGGTGGCCGCCGAGGGCCGCACCGCGGACCTGGTGAACATCTCGTCCATCGGCGCGCACATCACGTTCCCCAACTACGCGGTGTACGGGGCGACGAAGGCCGCGCTGACGTACCTGTCGGCGTCGCTGCGCACCGAGTTCGGGCCGCGCGACGTCCGGGTCACGAACATCGAGCCGGGCCTCACCGACACGGAGCTGGCCGGCCACGTCGACAACGCCGAGCTGAGCGGGCAGCTCGACGACATGTTCGGTGCGCTCGGCGGGCTCTCCAGCGACGAGATCGCCGATCTGATCGCCTACGCCACCAGCCGGGCACGCCACATCAACCTGCGCCAGCTGATCGTGCAGCCCACCCGCCAGGCGTAGTGCCGTGCGCTCCCGGGGCCGCGTCGTTCCTGGTGGCCGCACCGCGGCCCCCGGCCGTCAGTCCTCCCAGTCGGAGTCCGCACGTTCGGGACGGCGGGAGAACCACGTCCAGTTGCGGGCGGCGTGCACGGCGTTGACCGCGACGATCCCGAGCCAGGCGACGACCAGGCCCCCGGTGTGGGCGGTCGAGGCGCCGATCGCCGACAGCGGGACGGCCAGGATCAGCGAGATGATCCCGAAGCCGTAGCGCTCGCCGAAGTTCCCCAGGGGCTGCGGCTGGTGTGCACCCCTGGCGACGCTCACCCGCTGTTCGGCGAGATGGCGCCGGACGCGACGGTCGAGCGTGCTGTCGAGCCGCTGCTCGACCTTCTCCAGAAAAGACTCGACGAGCGCGGGCTCGTACTCCGAACCCAGCTCACTACGGGCATGCAGGGCGGCATCGAGCTCGTTCTGGAGCTCGGGGTCACGGGTTTTCATATCCTTCACGGTACGAATCGCGACCGCCGCGGGCAGTGGGGCTACCCCCCCTCTTTCCCCCGCGCCCCGGCCGCACGGGATCATCGCCCAGGCCGGACGGGGACATCGCCCCGGTTGCACGGGGACATCGCCCCGGGCGCACAGGGACATCGCCCCGGCTGCATATGGACATGCAGACGGCTTGCTGGCTGAATGGATTTGTCGGCGCCGGATCGCGGTGCGCCGGATCTACCGAGGGGACAGCATGAGCGGGAGCAGCCCGGCCACGCGGTTGCAGCAGCTCTTCGAGGGGCGCCGGCTCACACCCACCCAGCGGCGCATCGCGCACTCGATGGTGCGCAGGGCCGGGGACGTCCCGTTCCTGTCGAGCGTGGAGCTGGCCGAGCTCGCCGGGGTCAGTCAGCCGTCCGTCACCCGCTTCGCCGTGGCGCTCGGCTTCGACGGCTATCCGGCGCTCCGCAAGCACCTGCGGGAGGTCGCCCCCGCCGAGCCCGAGCCGGCGGGCGGGGACGACGCGTACAACGAGTACCAGCAGGCGGTGCTCGGCGAGATCGAGAATCTGCGGCACCTGGCGGAGCTGCTCGCCGACCCCGGGCCGGTCGAGCGGGCGGGCAGGCTGCTGGCGGCCTCGCGGCCGCTGCCGGTGCTCGGGCTGCGGGCCGCCTCCTCGCAGGCGCGGGGCTTCGGGTACTTCGCGGCCAAGGTCCACCCCGATGTCCGGGTGCTCGACGAGGGCGGCAGCATGCTGCGCGACCGGATCGACGCCGCCCGGCGGGCGGGCGCTTCCGCGTTGATCTGCTTCGCGCTGCCCCGGCACCCGAAGGAGGTGGTGGACGCCCTCGCGTACGCGCAGGAGCAGGGGATGGCCGTGGTGTCGGTGGCGGACTCCGCGTTCGCGCCCGTCGCCAAGTACAGCGATCTGCTGATCCCGGCCGCCGTCGGCACCGGGCTGGCCTTCGACACGGCGTGTGCGCCCATGCTGCTGGGGCGGGTGCTGCTGGAGGCGATGTGCGACGACCTGCCCGACGCACAGGCGCGGCTGGAGGAGTTCGACGCGAGGGCGGCGGCGCGGGGACTGTTCGTGGAGTGACGGACGGGGACCGTGCGCCGGGGGCGGCGGGGTTTCGGCGGGCCCGTCGGCTCCCGGACTTCGCCGATTCTCAGGCACCGCTCATCTACGGCCACTAATCTCCGGGCCGGAAAGGCTCACGAGGAGCTGCGGAGAGGGGTACGGACGTGGGGCGCGGAGCGCAGTCGTTGGCGAGAGTGGCCGTGATCGTACGGGCCGGAGCCGCACCGATGTGGTGGCCGGGGCTGCTGGCCACGGGGATCGGCGCGCTGGTGCCGGGGCTCACCGGGCGCCGGATCGGCCTGCTGTCCGGGGCCGCGCTGTTCCTGATCACCGCGGCCGTCGTGGCACTCGTCCGGAGCCGCAGGTACGCGGAGCTGGCCGGGGGCGCCACGCGTGCCGGGCGGTCCGACTTCCTCCAGGACCGCGCCGTGACCGTACGCAACTGGCGTCGGGGGCGCCGGTGGTGGCTGTTCGGGGCGTTTCTCGTGGCGGTGGCGAGCGCGTTCCTGCTGCCCGGGGCCGGCGGGATGGTGCTCGCCGGGGTGGGCGCCGGGCTCTGGATCAAGGCCGTCCGGATCGGGCGGCGCGAGCACCGGGACGACGCCCTGTACTGGGTGCGGACCGACTGGGTGGAGCGCGGGCGGCCCGCGGGCAAGCAGGTCAAGGGGTATCGGACGACCGGACCGATGGCGGGGGACGCCGCGCCTGGAGGGGCGCGGCGCAGGCGCTGAATCCGCCCGTGGGGGCTCCGGCGGTCAGGTGCGGGGCGGCAGCGGGCCGGACTGCGGGGGCAGCTGCCGGGGAGAGGGGACCGAGGGAGCCGGACAGGTGGCGCGGTGCGCTGCGGCGTCGATCAGCTCGCCGATGAGGGCACTCGCCCGGCGGCCCTCGAAATGGAGCGCGTCGACGTCGATGGGGTCCTCGGCGAGCAGGGTGAGAACGGCCGAGGAGCCTGCGGGGTACGAGGCGATGCAGCCGGACTCGCCCCGTACGAGAAGTTCACCGAAGTCGCCCCGCCCGGTCGCCTCCGCCATCCGGACCGCGACGCCGAGCGCGGTCGCGGTCAGCGCGGCGAGACTCTCGGGCTCGACCCCCGGGGTGTCATGGGCCAGGACGTATCCGTCGGTACCGGCGACCAGGGAGCCGGACAGGAGCGGGATCGCGGTCCGTAATCGTTGGAGTTCGGCCAGGACTTCCTGCGTTTCGGCCGCGGGCTCCATCGGCTGCTTCGTCCCGGCGCGCAGTCTGAGTGCTCGGATCACAGGGGCCTCCCATAGGTCTCTGAGCCGGCGCGGCGGAGCGGCCGCGGGCACGCGGTCGTCCCTCCCGGCTCGGTGTGCGGTGTGACCACGAGGCTACGCAACGTGCCTGTTCCCGGAGAGGGTTCGGTACTTTCCACGGGCACATGCCGGAGGCGTACGGGAGTGCGCGGAGGGCGCGCGACGGGGGCGTCGGGGCGGCCTGTGCGCGGGGCGGGCGCGGATGTTGCTCCCGTGCGACGGTGCGGGACTGTTGACTACGAGTATTCAGACCATCAGGATGTGAATAGAAGACTTACAGTCGCGAGGAGGCACCGCCATGTCAGGACCCCGCCCCGTACGGGCACCGCGCGGTACGGAACTGAGCGCCCTGGGGTGGCAGCAGGAGGCCGCCCTGCGCATGCTGCAGAACAACCTCGACCCCGAGGTCGCCGAGCACCCCGACAAGCTCGTCGTCTACGGCGGCACCGGCAAGGCGGCCCGTGACTGGCGCTCCTTCGACGCGATGGTGCGCACGCTGCGGACGCTCAAGCAGGACGAGACGATGCTCGTCCAGTCCGGCCGTCCGGTCGGCGTCATGCAGACGCACGAGTGGGCGCCGCGCGTCCTGATCGCCAACTCCAACCTGGTCGGCGACTGGGCGAACTGGGAGGAGTTCCGCCGCCTGGAGGCGCTGGGGCTCACGATGTACGGCCAGATGACCGCCGGATCGTGGATCTACATCGGCACGCAGGGCATCCTGCAGGGCACCTACGAGACGTTCGCCGCCGTCGCGGCGAAGAAGTTCAACGGGACGCTGGCCGGCACGATCACCCTGACCGCCGGGCTCGGCGGCATGGGCGGCGCCCAGCCGCTCGCCGTGACGATGAACGACGGCGTCGCGATCTGCATCGACTGCGACCCGCGCGCCATCGAGCGCCGGATCGAGCACCGCTACCTGGACGTGCGCGCCGACTCCCTGGAACACGCGCTCCAGCTGGCCACCGAGGCGCGGGACGCCCGCAGGCCGCTCTCCATCGGTCTGCTGGGCAACGCGGCGGAGCTGCTGCCGCGGATGCTCGCCGAGGGCGCCCCGATCGACATCGTCACCGACCAGACCAGTGCGCACGACCCGCTGGCGTACCTCCCGCTCGGGGTCGACTTCGACGACATGGCCTCGTACGCCACCGAGAAGCCCGCCGACTTCACGCAGCGCGCACGGGAGTCGATGGCCAAGCACGTCGAGGCGATGGTCGGCTTCATGGACGCCGGGGCCGAGGTGTTCGACTACGGCAACTCCATCCGCGGCGAGGCCCAGCTCGCGGGCTACGACCGGGCCTTCGACTTCCCGGGCTTCGTGCCCGCCTACATCCGGCCGCTCTTCTGCGAGGGCAAGGGCCCGTTCCGCTGGGCCGCGCTCTCCGGCGAGGCGTCGGACATCCACAAGACCGACAAGGCGATGCTCGAACTCTTCCCCGAGAACGAGTCGCTGCACCGCTGGATCAAGATGGCCGGCGAACGCGTCCACTTCCAGGGGCTGCCCGCCCGGATCTGCTGGCTCGGTTACGGCGAGCGCGACCGGGCCGGTGAGCGGTTCAACGACATGGTGGCGAGCGGTGAGCTGGCCGCGCCGCTGGCCATCGGGCGCGACCACCTCGACTGCGGCTCCGTGGCCTCCCCGTACCGGGAGACCGAGGCCATGCTCGACGGGTCCGACGCGATTGCCGACTGGCCGCTGCTGAACGCCATGGTCAACGTGGCCTCCGGGGCCTCCTGGGTCTCCATCCACCACGGCGGCGGCGTCGGCATGGGGCGCTCCATCCACGCCGGGCAGGTGACCGTCGCCGACGGCACGAAGCTGGCGGGCGAGAAGATCCGCCGGGTGCTCACCAACGACCCGGGCATGGGCGTCATCCGGCACGTCGACGCCGGGTACGACATCGCGGAGTCGGTCGCCGCGGACAAGGGCGTGCGCGTGCCGATGGCAGAGGGCGAACAGTGAGCCTTCCGTCCGGGAGCGGGACCGCGAACGGGGCCGAGGGCACGGTCGGCGGCGGCACCGGGGCCGGCGCCGTCTCCGGAGGCGGCTCGTCGTCGTTCCAGGCCATGTGGCGGGAGCTCCTGCCGGTCGGCCGGCATCAGGACAGCGGGGGCTACCGCCGCTACGCCTGGACCGGGGCCGACGCCGACTGCCGTGCCTGGTTCCGGGCGCAGGCCGAGGCGCGCGGGCTCACCTACGAGGTCGACCGCAACGGCAACCAGTGGGCCTGGCTCGGCGACCCCCTGGCCGGGGACGCCGTCGTCGCCGGATCGCATCTCGACTCCGTTCCGGACGGCGGTGCCTTCGACGGGCCGCTCGGCGTGGTCTCCTCCTTCGCCGCGCTCGACGAACTCCGCGGCAGGGGGGCGACGTTCACCCGGCCGCTGGCCATCAGCAACTTCGGTGACGAGGAGGGGGCCCGCTTCGGGCTCGCCTGTGTGGGCTCCCGGCTCGCCGCCGGACAGCTGACCGCCGAGGCGGCGCACCGGCTCCGCGACGGCGACGGCACCACGCTGCCGCAGGCCATGGAGGCGGCCGGGTACGACCCCGACGCCATCGGCCCGGACCCCGAACGGCTCGCCCGCATCGGCGCGTTCGTCGAGCTCCATGTCGAGCAGGGGCGCGCCCTCGACCTCACCGGCGACCCGGTCGGCATCGCCTCCGCGATCTGGCCGCACGGACGCTGGAGGTTCGACTTCCGGGGCGAGGCCAACCACGCGGGCACCACCCGTCTCGCCGACCGGCGCGACCCGATGCTCACGTACGCCGAGACCGTGCTGGCCGCCCGCCGCGAGGCGGAACTCGCCGGCGCCCTCGCCACCTTCGGCAAGATCGCCGTCGAGCCGAACGGGGTCAACGCCATCCCCTCCCTCGTCCGCGGCTGGCTCGACTCCCGCGCCGCCGACCAGGCGTCCCTCGACGCCGTGGTCGGCGGCGTCGAACGGGCCGCCAGGGAGCACGCCGAGCGGGCCGGGATCGACCTCGATGTCGTACGGGAGTCCTTCACGCCCGTCGTCGAGTTCGAGCACGCCCTGCGCGACGAGCTCGGCAAGATCCTCGCGGGCCGGGACGGCCGGGACGGCGGTGGCGCCGACCGGGCGGTACCCGTCCTGGGCACCGGCGCCGGACACGACGCGGGTATTTTGTCCGCTTCGGTCCCTACCGCCATGCTGTTCGTACGGAACCCCACCGGGATCTCGCACTCTCCGGCCGAGCACGCGGGCGAGGACGACTGCGTGGCCGGGGTGATCGCACTCGCCGACGTACTGGAAGGTCTCGCGTGCAGCTGACAACGCAACCGACGGGCAGGTCCGCCACCGTGACGTACTGGTTGTCCCACGCCTGGCTCGGCACCCATGTCGAGCCGGGCGTCGCCCTGGACGTCTCCGAAGGGCTGATCGCGGGCGTCCGCACCGGCGTCGCCACCCCGCCGCCGGGCGCCACCGTGCTGCGCGGGCTCACCGTTCCCGGGCTCGCCAACACCCATTCGCACGCCTTCCACCGCGCCCTGCGCTCCACCGTCCAGGTCGGCTCCGGCACCTTCTGGACCTGGCGCGAGACCATGTACCAGGTCGCCTCCCGGCTCACCCCCGACTCGTACTACGACCTGGCCCGTGCCGTGTACGCCGAGATGGCGCTGGCGGGCATCACCGCGGTCGGCGAATTCCACTATCTGCACCATGCGCCGGGCGGCACCCCGTACGACAACCCGAACGCGATGGGCGAGGCCCTGATCGCGGCGGCGGGCGAGGCCGGCATCCGGATCACGCTGCTGGACACCGCCTACCTCTCCGCCGGATTCGGCAAGCGCCCCACCCAGTACCAGCAGCCCGACCGGCACCAGCTGCGCTTCTCCGACACCACCGCGGACGCCTGGGCCGAACGCGCCTCCCTCCTCAAGGGCGGCGACCACGCCCTGATCGGCGCGGCCGTCCACTCCGTGCGCGCCGTGCCCGCCGCTCAGCTCGCCACCGTGGCCGCCTGGGCCGAGGAGCGGCAGGCCCCGCTCCATGTCCACCTCTCCGAGCAGACCGCGGAGAACGACGCCTGCCTCGCCGCCCACGGCTGCACACCCACCCGGCTCCTCGCCGACCACGGTGTCCTCGGCCCGCGCACCACCGGTATCCACAACACCCACCTCACCGCCGAGGACATCGCGCTCCTCGGCTCCTCGGCGACCGGCACCTGCATGTGCCCCACCACGGAACGCGACCTCGCCGACGGAATCGGCCCCGCCGTCGCCCTCCAGCGCGCCGGCTCGCCGCTCTCCCTCGGCAGCGACAGCCACGCCGTGATCGACCTCTTCGAAGAGGCCCGCGCGATGGAGCTCGACGAGCGCCTGCGCACCCGGGCGCGCGGTCACTGGACGGCGGCCGCCCTGCTGCGCGCCGCGACCGTCGACGGACACGCGGCGCTCGGCCGGCCCGAGGCGGGCATCATCGAACCCGGTGCGCCCGCCGATCTGGCGACCGTCGCCCTGGATTCCGTCAGAACAGCGGGACCGGTGCCCAGACTTGCCGCCGAAGCGGTCGTATTCGCCGCCTCCGCGGCCGATGTGCGGCACACGGTCGTGGCAGGCCGGCACATCGTCCGCGACGGGCGGCACGCACTCGTCGAGGACGTACCCGCAGCACTCGCCTCGGCCGTCGCCGCCCTGCACGGCTGAGACCGGACCCCCGCAAGGAGAGCAGCCCCCCGATGACGACGACCGCCATCACCAACATCGCCAGCCTGGTCACCAACGACCCCTCCCTGCGCGCGGATTCCCCCCTGGGCTCCATCCAGGACGCGGCCGTCGTCATCGAGGGCGACCGGGTCGTCTGGACCGGTGAATCAAGCAAAGCACCCGCCACCGACAACGCCGTCGACGCGGGCGGCCGGGCGATGATCCCCGGCTTCGTCGACTCCCACTCCCACCTGGTGTTCGCGGGCGACCGCACCGAGGAGTTCAACGCCCGGATGTCCGGCCGCGCCTACAGCGCGGGCGGCATCAGGACCACGGTCGCCGCCACCCGCGCCGCCACCGACGAAGAGCTCGCCGCCAACGTCGCCCGCTACCTCGCCGAGGCGCTGCGCCAGGGCACCACCACCTTCGAGACCAAGTCCGGCTACGGCCTCACCGTCGAGGACGAGGCCCGCGCCCTGCGCATCGCCGCCCAGCACACCGAGGAGGTCACCTACCTCGGCGCCCACATCGTCTCCCCGGACTACGCCGACGACCCGGCCGGCTACGTCGACCTGGTCACCGGAGCGATGCTCGACGCCTGCGCCCCGTACGCCCGTTGGATCGACGTCTTCTGCGAGAAGGGCGCCTTCGACGGCGACCAGGCCCGCACGATCCTGACCGCGGGCATGGCGAAGGGCCTGCACCCCCGCGTCCACGCCAACCAGCTGGGACACGGCCCCGGCGTCCAGCTCGCCGTCGAACTCGACGCCGCGTCCGCCGACCACTGCACCCACCTCACCGACGCCGACGTCGACGCCCTGGCCCAGGGCAGCACCGTCGCCACCCTGCTCCCCGGCGCCGAGTTCTCCACCCGCGCGACCTGGCCCGACGCCCGCCGCATCCTCGACGCGGGCGCCACTGTCGCGCTCTCGACCGACTGCAACCCGGGCTCGTCGTTCACGTCCTCCATGCCCTTCTGCATCGCCCTCGCCGTACGCGACATGGGCATGACGCCGGACGAGGCCCTCTGGTCCGCCACCGCGGGCGGCGCCGCGGCCCTGCGCCGTACCGACATCGGCCGCATCGCCCCCGGCGCCCGCGCCGACCTGGTGCTCCTCGACGCGCCCAGCCATGTCCACCTCGCCTACCGGCCGGGCGTTCCGCTGGTCCACGCGGTCTGGCGGCGCGGCGAACGCGCCGTCTGAGGCTCACCCGGCACTCGTGACGCGGTGTCAAACGTGCGGAAGGACCCGCCCCTTTGCCGGGGCGGGTCCTTCCGCACGTTTTCGCGGTGCGCCGCTCGGATGCTGAACGAGCGGGCGACGCACGCCCGTTCACTCCTCCAGGGTCAGGCCCTTGCGCAGCTTGACCAGCGTGCGGGAGAGCAGCCGCGACACATGCATCTGGGAGATGCCCAGCTCCTCGCCGATCTCCGACTGCGTCATGTTGGCGACGAACCGGAGCGAGAGGATCGTGCGGTCGCGGCGCGGCAACGCGGCGATCAGCGGCTTCAGGGACTCGACGTACTCGATGCCTTCGAGCCCGTGGTCCTCGTAGCCGATACGGTCCGCCAGCGCGCTTTCGTGCTCGTCCTCCTCGGGCTTGGCGTCCAGCGAGCTCGCGGTGTACGCGTTGCTCGCGGCCATGCCCTCGACAACCTCGTCGTGGGTGATGCCGAGGCGGTCGGCGAGCTCGCCCACAGTGGGCGATCGGTCCAGTTGCTGGGCGAGCTCGTCGCCCGCCTTGGCCAGGTCGAGCCGCAGCTCCTGCAGCCGGCGCGGGACGCGCACGGACCAGCTGGTGTCGCGGAAGAAGCGCTTTATCTCGCCGACGATGGTCGGCATCGCGAACGTGGGGAACTCCACGCCACGACTGAGCTCGAAACGGTCGATCGCCTTGATCAGGCCGATGGTGCCGACCTGGACGATGTCCTCCATCGGTTCGCTGCGGGAGCGGAACCGGGAGGCGGCGAACCTGACCAGGGCCAGGTTCAGCTCGACGAGCGTATTGCGGACGTACGAGTACTCGTGGGTGCCCTCTTCGAGGGATCCGAGCCGTTCGAAGAGCGTCTTCGACAACGCCCTGGCGTCCAGCGGGCCCACCTCGTCGAAAGGCGGGATCTCGGGAAGTCCTTCGAGACCGTCGCTCACGCCGTGGTCGTCGGCGCCGACGCGGTCGAAGCCACCGATGCGGCCGGTGCCGCTCGCGTCGCCGGTGTCGCTGCTGGTGCTGGTGCTGGTGTCACTGATGGTGCTGGTGGTGCTGGTGCTGCTGCGGGTGCCGTTCTCGGCGCTCGCGGCAGGGGAGTCTGAGTGGGTCAGTCCCTGAGGACATGCTGACGTCGCGTTGTGGGGACGCGGTCCGTCGAGCCGGGGTGACATGGTCTCCTCCATCGTTCTCGGCATATGGCTGCCGATGCCCATACGTGTTCCTGCGGTGAAGCGGCGCCTCCGAAGCCGGTCGTGTTTTGGGTGTCCCCTTACCCTTACCCGGTCCGGACGGGCAGTTACAAGCGCCAATTGATGCTATATGTCCGGTTTGTTGAGGTCTTCGGGTATCGCGTGGCGCACAGACCGCGTACTGTTTCAAGAACGTCAGAGGCAGCACATACGCATCTGCGCACGCAGAGACGCAGGCAGTGACGAACGGCGAAGAGGGACGGGCATGGACCGCGGGACGGTCGGCAGTGCGAACCGGGGTCGACTTCAGGTCGAGGTCCGGACCGAAGGGCGCAGCGAGGTCGTGACGCCGGTGGGTGAGCTGGATCACCACACGGCGGATCTGTTGCGGGAGCCCCTGGAGCACGCGGTCGAGCAAGGGCGAGTACGCCTGGTGGTCGACTGCTCGGGACTCGAATTCTGTGATTCCACCGGGCTCAATGTGCTGCTCGGTGCCCGCCTGAAGGCGGAAGCGGCCGGGGGAGGGGTCCATTTGGCCGGAATGCTGCCGGTGGTGGCGAGGGTCTTCGAGATCACCGGGGCCGAGGCGGTCTTCACCGTCCACGACTCCCTCGAAGCGGCCCTGGACACCTGACCGCGGCGCGTATCGCGGCCCCGGGCGCCTCATGTGTTGCCGGTGTCACGCGATCCGCGTAGACGAAGTGGGTGTTGTCATGATTCGGCCGGGCAGAAGACATCCGGCGGAGCCGTGGGCGACCCGCACACTCTGTATCTGTAACTGTTCGATGGCGACATGGTGAATCGGTGAGGTGAAGCGCTGATGAGCACCACCCGGCAGCATCCGCCGGGCGACCTCGGCCGTGAGCCGCAGGGCGCAGGCGTGGACGCGGACGCCGGCGCGGCCTCCCCCGAGCCGGCCGAGCGACAGTGGCGCACCCTGTCGCTGCGGGGGGTCAGCGGCATCGTGCCGACCGCCCGCGACTTCGCCCGCCAGGCGCTTCATGAATGGGGCTGGCTTCCCGCGTCGAGCGCCGACGGCCGGGCCGCCGCCGAGGACGTCCTGCTGGTCGTCTCCGAGCTGGTCACCAACGCCTGTCTGCATGCCGACGGCCCCGAGGAGATGCGCATCGCCTGCACGGCGAAGGTGCTGCGGGTGGAGGTCGTCGACTCGGGCGCGGGGCAGCCCGCGCCGCGTACCCCGCACCGGGCCGGACGGCCCGGCGGGCACGGCATGTTCATCGTGCAGCGGCTCTGCCTGGACTGGGGTGTCCTGCGGGTGCCCGGCCGGTCCGGCAAAACCGTCTGGGCGGAGCTGGCCGCGCCGGCGTAGGCCGCAGGCCGTACTTCAGGGGCGCACCGCCCCGCCGTTCGCACCACCGAAGAGCGCGCCGGATCGGCGCGCTCTTTGTCTTCCCTCCACAAGGCGCCGGGCGTACCTTGAGCGCCCGATCTGATGTGTCGTCAGTAACTTGCGTCGGTCAGCACCGGCGTGCGGCGACTTCCGGCATGAGGGGAACTCAGGTGTCCTACCAGAAGCGAACAGCTCTCGCGCTGGCGTCCGCGCTGGCGGGCACGGTGGTGCTGATGGCCGCGCCCGCCGCCCACGCCACGGTCGTGGACGTCGACTACAAGTGCAAGACCCCGATCGGCGACAAGAGCGCCGTGTCTCCCATCGACATCAAGAGCGTCAAGAGCGGCGGTGGCTACCGGCTCACGATGTCCTTCCAGAAGGGCGTCTCCTCCAGCCCCGTCGAACTGGGCAAGGGGGCGATGAACCCCAGCGCGGTCATCAAGGTGGGTGGTGCCGACCCGGGCCAGGTCCAGGTCTCCGGCCCACCGAACTCCGCCGCGATACCCGCCAACACCCCCATCAAGATCAGTGACCTGTCGGGTACGTACACCCCGAAGAAGAGCGGCAAGGTCGACTTCACCGCAGGGGTGCTCACCATCAAGGCACTCGGTACGACCACGACCTGCACCCCCTCCAACAACCCGGGACCGTCGCTCCAGCTCGATGTGACGGCCGCGGGCAACCCGCAGAGCACCCCGGACGGCGGCGGCGGGCAGCTGCCGAAGACCGGCCCGCTCGACTCGGCCGTGGCACTCGGCACGCTGGGCGGCACGGTGCTGCTGACCGGTGCGGCCGGGGTGCTCTGGCTGACCAGGCGCGGGCAGGGGGCCGCGGCCCGATAGGGCGGTTCTGCCGGACCCAGCCGCCGCCGTCACGCACCAGGGAGCCGCCCATGCCGTCGCCGACCGGTCTCGCCGCCCGACTCGCCCTTGCCGTACTGCTGTGCGTCCTCGTCATGACACCGGTGGCCGGCGCCGCGACGCCGCCTCCGTCGCATCCGGGCGCCGCTTCGTGGACGGCGCGGCCCGCGGTGAGCGGTTCCGGCACGGGCGGCAGACCGTACTTCTATCTGGAGGGCCCGCCCGGCACCGTTCTGCAGGACCGGCTCTCCGTCACCAACCCCGGCCGGTCCCCGGTCACCGTGCGGCTGAGCGGCGCCGACGCGGACGACGCGAGGAGCGGCGGCTCCGGCGCACGCGCCGGGGGCGACGGCGCGACCGGGACCGGGCGCTGGCTGCGGACCGCCGTCACCGAGGTGACCGTCCCGGCCCGCACCCGGGCCGACGTGCCGTTCACCGTCACGGTGCCGGCCGGCGCGACGCCCGGCGACCACCCCGGCGCGATCGTCGTCCGCGGCGGCGACCGCTCGGTGGGCGTACCGGTCCGGCTGCGGGTCGGCGGGCCGACGCTGGCCGCGCTCACCGTCGAGGACGTCAGCGTGTCCGGGCGGGCCATCCACTACACGCTGGTCAACCGCGGCAACGCGGTCCTCGCCCCGCGGATCGCCGTCCGCGCCGACGGGGTGTTCGGGACGCTGCTGCGGCGCGAGGCCCGCACGCTGCCGGTGCGGGTGCGCCCCGGACAGCGCCTCAGGCTCACCGAGCCGTGGCGGGACGTCCCCGCGCTCGACTCGGCGACCGTACGGCTGCGCGTCACGGCGGCGGGCGGCGCGCACGGCGAGGCGACGGCCCGTGCGGTCTTCGTCCCGTGGGCGCCGCTGAGCGCCGGCGCGCTGCTGGTCCTGGCCGCCGCCGGGGCGGGGACGTACGCGTACCGGCGCAGGCGGTCGCGCGACCGGCAGCCGGACGACGAACAACGGCCGGGACGGTCATCGGGCGACGAGGAGCGGCCCGGACGGTCATCGGGCGACCAGCAGCACTCCGGGAGCAGGAACTTGGCGAAGGCGGGAGCGGAATCGTGACTGGACAGGCCGGACCGGCAGCACTCCGCAGCGGCCACCGGCGGTGGGCCGTCGCGCTGTTCGTCGCGCTGCTCGTGGCCCTGCTGCCCGCCCTGCCGATGCTCCCCGCGACCGGAGCCGAAGCGGCGGTCACGCGGGCCGCGGAGGCGAAGCCCGTGGTCACCCTCTCCAAACAGCAGGCGGGCAAGGGCGGTGAGATCACCGTGAAGGGCAGCGGCTGGCGCCCGAAGGCACTGCTGATGATGCTGATCTGCGGACGGTCCGCGCCGGACCGCGGCGTGATCGGCGGCACCAACTCCTGCGCCAACGCCGAGGGCCGGGCCGTCACGACCGATGCCAAGGGCGCCTTCCGCAAGAAGATGCCGGTCGCCGAACCGCCCGTGCCCTGCCCCTGCGTGGTGCATGTCGCCACCGTCACCGGGGAACAGGCCGCCGCCGACGCCGGGTTCGTCGTCGCGGGCCACCCGATCGCCCCGCTGCCGAAGGAGTCCGGGGGCGGCAGGCTCGCGGTGCTCGCCACCACGAGGCTGGAGGGCGACAGCGGGATCCTCACCTGGTTCGGTGCCTCGCCCGCCCGGCACCTGGTCTTCACCGTGGGCAACCTGGGCTCCGCGCCCGTCAAGGACCCGGTCTTCGAGGTCGGTACCGCGCACGGCGTCTTCGCCCCGCAGTGGGAGGAGCGGCAGTGGCGCGGCACCATAGGGTCCGGCCGCAAGGCGCAGATCGAGCTGCCGGTCGAACTGACGGCGGGCGCCCACGGCGACTACCAGGTCTCGCTCAGGTATGGCGGCAAGGTGCTGGCCGAACAGCCGTGGGGGGTCGGACGCCCCTGGGGCGTCACGCTCTTCTGGATCCTGCTGTGCCTCGTCGTACCGGCCGCCGTGTTCCGGATCGGCATGGCGATCGTCGACAAGGTACGGCCCCGCTCCTCGCGCGCCCCGGACCGCGCCGGACGCCACCGCCCGCCGGGACCGGCCGATGCCACCGCGAAGACCTCGAAGACTGCGAAGGCCGCGAAAACTGCGAAGGCCGCGAAGATCCCGAGGCGCCGCCGCGCACCGGGGCGCGCCGCGGACCCCGCGACCGCGCCCACCGACGACCCGTCCACCACCACGGCCGCACTGCCGTGGTTCACACCCGATTCCGCACCGTCAGAGAACAGACCGACGACGAAGGGACATTCGTGAGTACGCAACGCAGGACCGTCGCGGCGGGAGTCGCGATGATGCTCGGCGGCGCGGGCATGCTGCTGGCCGCGAGTCCGGCCCAGGCCGCCGACGTCTCGTACAGGACGGAGTGCATTCCGCCGCCCATCTCCGGGCTGCCGGCCGTGCAGGGCACCACCGTGGTGCGGCTGACCGCGCCCGCCGAGGCCAAGGTCGGGGACACCGTCGAGGTGGTCTGGAAGACGGTCGAGGCCGCTTCCAAGAACCCCGACGTGCTCGACCTGGACAAGGACACGGTCAAGCCGACCGGCACCCTCAAGGTGGGCGGCGCCGCCACGGGCACCGTGCAGATGGAAGGGCCGCGGCAGAACCCGCCGATCCCCAAGAACAGCGCCATGGTGCTGCCCGACATGAAGGGCACGCTGAAGCTGGAGAAGGCCGGTGAGATCACGCTGACGCCGGACGCGTACAACATCAACGTCTCCAAGCCGATCTCCACGGACACCAAGTGCAGTCCGAAGGAGACCGTGCAGCCGGGCGCGACCATCAAGGTCACGGACGGCGGCGGATCCACTGCCGCGGGCGGTACGACGAGCGGGACCACGAGCGGCTCGACGACCGGTTCCACGACCGCGGGCGGTACGACCTCCGGTTCCACGACCGCGGGCGGCACCACTTCGGGCTCCACCACCGCGGGCGGTACGACGGCGGGTGGTACGACGGCGGGTGGTACCACCTCGGGCTCCGGCGGCGGCAGCGGACAGACCGACTTCCCCGGCAAGGAGGTCGCGGTCCACTTCACCTGTACGTCCCCGGGACCGCCCGACATCGCCTCCAAGGTGACGATCAACGCCAAGAAGAGCGGCGGGAGCTACGCCCTCACGGTCAAGACGGCCAAGGGCGTGATGGACAGCCCGGCCGCACTGCCGGCCGGTGCGCTCAAGCCGTCGATGGACATCACCATAGGCGGCGCCGACAAGGGTTCGGTGAAGGTCACCGGACCCGCCAACGCCGAACCGCTGGAGCAGGGCAAGCCGGTCGATCTCTCCGACATGACCGGGACCTACAAGCCCGGCGCGTCCGGCAAGTCCACGCTCAGCCCCGGCACCCTGACGATCGACGTCACCCTGGGCGCCTCGAAGATCAACATCCCGTGCAAGGTCAAGGGCTCGGTGACCCCGTCGCTGGCGCTCGACACCACCGCCCAGCAGGGCGGCGCCTCCGGCTCCGCCACCACGGGCTCCACGGGCGCCTCCGGCTCGACGGCCGGCGGCACCGCCTCCGGCGGCGGACTGGCCGCCACCGGGGCCGAGGACAACGGCACCCTGCGCGCCCTGGGCCTGGTCGCGGGCACGGCGATCCTGCTCGGCGGCGCCGTGTTCACCTTCACCCCGTGGCGCAGGCTGCGCGGCACCAGGTGAGCCGGCTCCCGTAACAACGGCACAAGGGCCTCCGCACCGTCGACCGGTGCGGAGGCCCTTGTGCACGGGCGGTACGTGTTCAGCTGTGCGGGCGGTACGCGTTCAGCGCGTCAGCGCACGTCGCCCATGAGCTGGGTGACCTTCTTGCGGTACATCCAGATCGCGAACGCCGCGACGATCGCGAGGGCCGCCTCCAGACCCACCATGCCGGTCTTGTTCAGATCGACCCCCGCCAGCGACAGCAGGCTGGTGGTGCAGTCGCCCGCGGTGACCGCGAGGAACCAGACACCCATCATCTGGCTGCCGTACTTCGCGGGCGCCATCTTCGTGGTGACCGACAGGCCGACCGGGGAGAGGCAGAGCTCACCCACGGTCTGCAGGAAGTAGATCGACACCAGCCACATCGGGCTGACCTTGTCGCCGTCCGTCGTCATGGTCAGCGGCAGCATGAAGACGAGGAAGGAGACACCGACCAGGAAGAGGCCCGAGCCGAACTTGACGACCGTGCTCGGCTCCTTGCCGCGCCGGTTCAGCGCCAGCCATATCCAGGCGACGACCGGGGCCAGCGCCATGATGAAGACCGGGTTGACCGACTGGTACCAGGAGGTCGGGAAGTCCACACCGAACAGGCTGTTGGTGGTGGAGGACTCACCGAAGAGCGACAGCGTGGAGCCGCCCTGGTCGTAGATCATCCAGAACACGGCGGCGGCGACGAAGAACCAGATGTAGCCGGACATCTTCGACTGCTCGGTCTTCGACAGGTCCCGGTCCCGCTTGATCCGCACCAGCACCGCGACCGGAATGAGCAGACCGGCGACGGTGATCGGGACGAGCGCCCAGTTCAGTGTGTAGACGTCGGTGGCGATGAGCACGCCGTAGAAGACGACGGCCACTATCAGCCACAACAGGCCCTTGCGCAGGGTCGTACGGCGCTCCTCGGCCGACAGCGGCTTCGGGACGACGCTGCTGCGCTCGCTGAGGTGGCGCGTACCGATCAGGAACTGGGTCAGGCCCAGCGCCATGCCGACCGCGGCGATGGCGAAGCCGAGGTGCCAGTTCACCTTCTCGCCGATCGTGCCGATGATCAGCGGCGCGGCGAAGGCACCGAGGTTGATGCCCATGTAGAAGACGGTGAAGCCACCGTCGCGACGCGCGTCGTCCGGACCGTTGTAGAGGTGGCCGACCATCGTCGAGATGTTGGCCTTCAGCAGACCGGATCCGAGCGCGACCAGCGCCAGACCGGCGAAGAAGGTGCCGGAGCCCGGCAGCGCGAGCGTCAGGTGGCCCAGCATGATGACTGCGGCCGAGATGGTGACCGTCTTGCGCGGCCCCCAGACCCGGTCGCCGAACCAGCCGCCGGGCATGGCCAGCAGATACACCATCGCCATGTAGATGGAGTAGATCGCGGTGGCCGTGGCCGCGTTCATGTGCAGGCCGGAATTGGAGACCAGGTAGAGCGGAAGCAGGGCCCGCATGCCGTAGAAGCTGAAGCGCTCCCACATCTCGGTCATGAAGAGAGTGGCCAGGCCGCGGGGGTGGCCGAAGAAGGTCTTCGCGGATCCAGATGTACTGGCCGGGTCCTTCATCAGGCTGGACGCCATGGTCGATCCTTGTGTGCTCGGGACGCTACGCCTTGTGAGCGTGGTGCGCCCGGTGGGGGGAGGCCGGCACCGGCGCGGGCACGCCCCACCCCTCACGCCTGAGAGGGGATTCGTCCCGGCCGCCGGACTCGCGAAGGAGTCGGCTGAAGGGGACGGGGACCGACCGCATCGGGATCCACGCCCGGTGCGCATCCTCGCGCTCCGGGCCCGGCCACAGGTCATTCACTGAGTCCGCGACTGGCGGGTACCAGTCGGCCAACAAAAGAGACCCTTGGCGCTAAAAGCTGCCCAAGGGTCCTTGAGTAGTGCAACAGGCGTCGAGCAACCATACGACACGATAGTGCCGGATATGAACGGACTTGAGAGATGGATCACAGGTTTCAATGGAACCGCGCTCCCATATTCAAAGGCAACTCTCCGGTTATTCCGCAGACCCGCAGGGCTTTTGGATCACCTCACGGCATCCCCTCCGCGCGGACTACCATCACTGCATGACCCGTGTACTGCTCGCCGAGGACGACGCATCCATCTCGGAGCCACTGGCCCGCGCCCTGCGTCGGGAGGGTTACGAGGTCGAGGTCCGTGAAGACGGTCCGACCGCACTCGACGCCGGCCTCCAGGGCGGAATCGACCTGGTCGTGCTCGACCTGGGACTGCCCGGGATGGACGGCCTCGAAGTGGCCCGCAGGCTCCGTGCCGAGGGTCACACCGTGCCGATCCTGGTGCTGACCGCCCGCGCGGACGAGGTGGACACCGTCGTCGGCCTCGACGCGGGCGCCGACGACTACGTCACCAAGCCCTTCCGTCTCGCCGAACTGCTCGCCCGCGTCCGGGCCCTGCTGCGCCGCGGCGCCACCGAGCCCGCGCCGCAGCCCGCGACGCACGGCGTCCGGATCGACGTGGAGTCGCACCGCGCCTGGATGGGCGAGGAGGAACTCCAGCTCACGGCCAAGGAGTTCGACCTGCTGCGGGTCCTGGTCCGCGACGCCGGCCGGGTCGTCACCCGGGACCAGCTGATGCGCGAGGTCTGGGACACCACCTGGTGGTCGTCGACGAAGACCCTCGACATGCACATCTCCTGGCTCCGCAAGAAGCTCGGCGACGACGCCGCCAACCCCCGCTACATCGCGACCGTACGGGGCGTCGGCTTCCGCTTCGAGAAGAGCTGACGTGCGGAAGCACTCATGCGCCGCAGACTGATCAACTCCACGCTCGCCGTGGTGCTCGTGGTGATCGCCGTCTTCGGCGTCTCCCTCGTCATCGTCGAGACCCGCACCATCAGCAACAGCGCCCAGGAGAGCGTCGACTCCGAGGCGCTGCGGCTGATCAACGTCGTCGAGAGCCGGCTGATGGAGGACGAGCGGATCACCTCCGTGCTGCTCTCCCAGCAGATCGCCAGCAAGCGCTACGCGCTGATCAAGATCCCCGGCCGGGCGCCCCTCGAAATCGGCAAGCGCCCCACCGGCAGCGTGATCAGGAGCACGGCCGAGGGGGAGCGGGGCGAGCGGGTCACCGTCGAGGAATCCAGCTCCGCGGTCACCCGCGAGGTCGGCCGCACCCTGATGATCATCGGCGCGGTGGCGCTGCTGGCCATCGTCTCCGCCGTGCTCCTGGCCGTACGCCAGGCCAACAAGCTGACCTCACCGCTGACCGACCTGGCCGAGACCGCCGAGCGCCTGGGCTCCGGCGATCCGCGACCGCGCCACAAGCGGTACGGGGTGCCGGAGCTGGACCGGGTCGCCGACGTCCTGGACGCCTCCGCGGAACGGATCGCCCGGATGCTGACCGCGGAACGCCGGCTGGCCGCCGACGCCTCGCACCAGCTCCGTACGCCGCTCACCGCGCTCTCCATGCGGATCGAGGAGATCTCGGTCACCGACGACCCGGACACGGTGAAGGAGGAGGCGAACATCGCCCTCACCCAGGTCGAGCGGCTCACCGACGTGGTGGAGCGGCTGCTGACCAACGCCCGCGATCCGCGTACCGGCTCCGCCGTCGTCTTCGATCTCGACGAGGTCGTCAAGCAGCAGATCGAGGAGTGGCGTCCCGCCTACCGGAGCGCGGGCCGCGCCATCGTCCGCTCCGGAAAGCAGGGACTGCGGGCCGTCGGCACGCCGGGCGCGGTCGCCCAGGTGCTGGCCGCGCTGATCGAGAACTCACTGATGCACGGCGGCGGTACGGTCGCGCTGCGCACCCGGGTCACCGGAAACCAGGCGGTCATCGAGGTCACGGACGAGGGCCCGGGGGTTCCCCCCGACCTGGGCGCCCGGATCTTCGAGCGGACGATCAGCGGCCGCAACTCCACCGGCATCGGCCTCGCGGTGGCCAGGGACCTCGCGGAGGCGGACGGCGGCCGCCTCGAACTGCTCCAGCAGCAGCCCGCGGTCTTCGCCCTGTTCCTCAGCCGGGTGGCCCTGAAGCGGCAGGAACCGGAACGCCCGGTGCGGTGAGCGGTGGGCGCGGTCCGTCACCGACCGTCATCGCCGTACCGAATCCGCCTCGACCAGCGGCACCTGCTCCGTCCGGCCCTGCTTCAGGAAGCCCTCGGTGCCACCGGGCACGGCCTTCACGGCGGGTATCGCGGCCTTCTCGACGGGCAGCGCCTTGAACACCCATGTCCGGTAGGACCAGAAGCGGAACAGCGTCGCGATGCCGATCCCGAGGATCTTGAAGACATTGCTCTGGACCGGGCTGTTCCATCCGAAGCCGTACGTCGCGGTGTACAGCACACCGGTCTCGATGACCGCGCCCACCGCGCTGAACAGCAGGAACAACGTCAGCTCGCGGGTCCGTCCGCTCTTGTCGCGGTCCCGGTACGTCCAGTAGCGGAAGCCGATGTAGTTGCCGAGGATGGCGACGACGGTGGCCAGCAGGCCGGCCCGTACCGTCGGGATGTCCGTGTAGCGCCAGAGCAGGTTGGACACCGCGATGTTGACCACCAGGCCGACCGCGCCGACCACGCCGAACTTGGCGACTTCCCGGGCCAGCTGCTCCAGCCGCGCCCGCAATGCGCCCCGTTCGCTCATGGTGATCGCTCAGCCCGTCTGTCGGTTACGTCAACCCGGTCATGCTAACCAGCCCGTCCCCGCGTCGCCCGTGGATGCCGGGAGCCGTGTGGCGATGCTGTGACACGACCGCCCGGCCGGGCGGTCGGAGGGCGTCGTCGGGAGCTCCCCGGGGCGGCGGATACCCTGGAGGAGTGACGTTCCCGGTAGTCGGCATGGTCGGCGGCGGTCAGCTCGCCCGTATGACCCACGAGGCGGGCATCCCCCTCGGCATCAAGTTCAAGCTCCTCAGCGACACCCCCCAGGACTCGGCGGCCCAGGTGGTGAGCGAAGTCGTCGTCGGCGACTATCGCGACCTGGACACGCTGCGTGCCTTCGCGCGCGGCTGTGACGTGATCACCTTCGATCACGAGCACGTACCGACCGAGCACCTGCGGGCCCTGGAGGCGGACGGCATCCCCGTGCGCCCGGGACCCGACGCGCTGGTGCACGCCCAGGACAAGGGGGTGATGCGCGCGAAGCTCACCGAGATCGGCGTGCCCTGCCCCCGCCACCGCATCGTGAAGGACCCGGCCGACGCCGTCGCCTTCGCCGAGGAGGCCGGGGGCTTCCCCGTCATCCTCAAGACGGTCCGCGGCGGCTACGACGGCAAGGGCGTCTGGGTGGTCCGCTCCGAGGCGGACGCGGCCGAGCCCTTCCGGGCCGGCGTCGCGGTCCTGGCCGAGGAGAAGGTCGACTTCGTACGGGAGCTGGCGGCCAACATCGTCCGCTCGCCGCACGGCCAGGCCGTCGCGTACCCGGTCGTCGAGTCGATCCAGGTCGACGGGGTCTGCGACACGGTGATCGCCCCGGCCCCGGAGCTGGACGAGCGGCTCGCCGGCGAGGCCCAGCAGCTCGCGCTCAAGATCGCCTCCGAGCTCGGTGTCGTCGGCCACCTCGCGGTCGAACTCTTCGAGACCCGTGACGGGCGCATCCTGGTCAACGAGCTGGCCATGCGCCCGCACAACTCCGGCCACTGGACGCAGGACGGCGCGATCACCTCGCAGTTCGCCAACCACGTCCGCGCCGTGCTCGACCTGCCGCTCGGCGACCCGCGCCCGCGCGCCACCTGGACGGTCATGTCCAACGTGCTCGGCGGCGACTTCCCGGACATGTACCAGGCGTATCTGCACTGCATGGCGCGTGACCCGCAGCTCAAGATCCACATGTACGGCAAGGACGTGAAGCCCGGCCGCAAGGTCGGACACGTCAACACCTACGGCGACGACCTGGCGGACGTGCGGGAGCGCGCCCGGCACGCGGCCGACTACCTGCGAGGAACGATCACCGAATGACCTCCCCCGCCACCGCCGCACCGCTCGTCGGCATCGTCATGGGCTCGGACTCCGACTGGCCCGTCATGGAAGCGGCGGCCAAGGCCCTCGACGAGTTCGAGATCCCGTACGAGATCGACGTCGTCTCCGCCCACCGCATGCCGCGCGAGATGATCGCGTACGGCGAGCAGGCGGCGGACCGCGGCCTCAAGGCGATCATCGCGGGCGCGGGCGGTGCCGCCCATCTGCCCGGCATGCTCGCCTCCGTCACCCCGCTGCCCGTCATCGGCGTGCCGGTCCCGCTGAAGTACCTGGACGGCATGGACAGCCTGCTCTCCATCGTGCAGATGCCCGCCGGTGTGCCGGTCGCGACCGTCTCGGTCGGCGGCGCGCGCAACGCGGGCCTGCTCGCCGCCCGCATCCTCGCCGCCCACGACGGCGAGCTGCTGGCCCGGATGCGGGAGTTCCAGCAGGAGCTGAACGACCAGGCGACGGAGAAGGGCAAGCGGCTCCGCAGCAAGGTCCAGGGCGCCGACTCCTTCGGCTTCGGGAAGTAGGCGGCCGTGCGGCAGCTGGAGCGGGCGAGGGAACTCCTCGCCGAGTACCCCGTCGTCGACGGACACAACGACCTGCCGTGGGCGCTGCGCGAACAGGTCGGCTACGACCTCGACGCCCGCGACATCGCCACCGACCAGTCCGGCCATCTGCACACCGACATCCCGCGGCTGCGCGCGGGCGGCGTCGGCGCCCAGTTCTGGTCCGTCTACGTACGGACCGACATGGCGGGCGACGAAGCCGTCAGCGCCACCCTGGAACAGATCGACGTGGTCGCCGAGCTGATCGGCCGCTACCCCGCCGACCTGCGGCGCGCACTGACCGCCGACGACATGGAGGCGGCCCGCGCCGAGGGCCGCATCGCCTCCCTGATGGGCGCCGAGGGCGGCCACTCCATCAACAACTCGCTGGGCACCCTGCGCGCCCTGCACACCCTGGGCGTCCGCTACATGACGCTCACGCACAACGACAACATCGCCTGGGCGGACTCGGCGACCGACGAACCCGGCGTCGGCGGCCTCTCGCCGTTCGGCCACGAGGTCGTACGGGAGATGAACCGCACCGGCATGCTGGTCGACCTCTCCCACGTGGCGGCCACCACGATGCGCGACGCGCTCGACACCTCCACGGCGCCGGTGGTCTTCTCGCACTCCTCGTCGCGCGCGATCTGCGACCACCCGCGCAACATCCCCGACGACGTCCTCGGCCGGCTCCCGGCCAACGGCGGCATCGCCATGGCGACCTTCGTGCCGAAGTTCGTCCTGCCGGAGGCCGTCGCCTGGACCCTGGCCGCGGACGAGAACATGCGCGCGCACGGCCTGCACCACCTCGACACCACCGCGCAGGCCATGGAGATCCACGCCGCCTTCGAAGCGGCCAACCCGCGCCCGATGGCCACCGTGGCGACCATCGCCGACCACCTCGACCACATGCGCGAGGTCGCCGGCATCGACCACATCGGCATCGGCGGCGACTACGACGGCACGGCCTTCCTCCCCCAGGGCCTCCAGGACGTCGCCGGCTACCCGAACCTGATCGCGGAGCTGCTCGGCCGCGGCTGGTCCACCGCCGACCTCGCCAAGCTCACCTGGCAGAACGCCGTACGGGTGCTGCGTGACGCCGAGGACGTCGCGCGCGAGCTGCGCACCCGCCGCGGCCCGTCGCACGCCACGATCGAGCAACTGGACGGCGCGACCGTCTGAGGCACGACGCGTGGGGCGCCCTCCGGGGCGCCCCACGCGTCGTCCGCTATCCCGCGCAGAGGCAGAACGGGTGCCCCGCGGGATCCGCGTACACCCGGAAACTCCGCTCCCGGTTCTCGGCGTCCAGCACGGTGGCGCCCAGCGCGAGCGCCTCCTTCTCCGCCGCGTCCAGATCCGCCACGGTCAGATCCAGGTGGACCTGCTGCGGTGCGTCCGGGCTCGGCCACCGCGGCGGTACGTAACCGGGCGCGGCCTGGAACGCGAGGAGCGTGCCCCCGGCCCCGTTCAGGTCCACCCAGCCCTCGCCGTCGTGCACGATCTCTCCGCCGAGCAGCCCCGCGTAGAAAGCGGCGAGCGCGGCCGGGTCGGGGCAGTCCAGAACGACCGATCCCAGGGTGGCGACAGCCATGACAATTCCTCCTCGGGCAGACGGATGCAGTCGGTTACCCCTAAGGGCCTTCAACAGGTAACCGTTACTGCATGCTGCCGCAAAGGAAGTAACGTCGCAACCATGAGGTCGCAGTCATGAGTGAGAAGGAACCCGCGCCCGGCGCACTCGCCCTGATCGAGGCGCTGGTCAACACGCTCGACGTCGAGACGGGCGCGGACACTCTCGACACGGCGGAGGGGCGTGCCGCCCTCGGCCTCACCGAACCCGAGGTCCCGGACGCGCGCGAACTGCGCGAGGCGCTCCGTGCCGCCTGCCTCGCCCACGCCGGCCACCGCTCGCCGGACGACGCCGCGGCCACGCTCGACCGGCTCCTCGCCGAGGCGCCCCTGCGCGTCACCGTGGACGCGGCGGGCGCCGCCGCACTGCGCCCCGTCACCGAACCGGCCGGGCTGACCGCACGCGTCGCGTCGGCCATCGCCACCGCGGCGGCCGAGGGCACCTGGGCCCGGCTCAAGGCCTGCGAGGCGGAGGACTGCCGCTGGGCCTACTACGACCGCAGTCCGGCGGGGCGCCGCCGCTGGTGCTCCATGTCGGTGTGCGGCGCCCGCGCCAAGATGCGTACCTACCGCGCGAAGCGCGGCTGAACGCTCTGTCTCCGGCTCAGGCCGTCGGACGGCCCATCGCCCGGTACGTCCAGCCGGCCCCGCGCCACAGCTCGCTGTCGAGCGCGTTGCGGCCGTCCAGGATGATCCGGCGGGATGCGACCTCGCCGAGCGCCGCCGGGTCCAGCTCGCGGAATTCGCGCCACTCCGTCAGATGCAGCACCACATCGGCGCCGCGCACCGCGTCCAGTGCCGTGTCCGCGTAGCCGAGGGTCGGGAAGAGCTGCCGGGCGTTGTCCATGCCCTTCGGGTCGAAGACCGTGACCTGACCGCCCTGCAGATGGATCTGCCCGGCCACGTTCAGCGCCGGCGAGTCCCGTACGTCGTCCGAGTCCGGCTTGAACGTCGCGCCCAGCACCGCCACCCGCTTGCCGAGGAAGGAACCGCCGCCCACGGCATCCCGGGCCAGCTCCACCATGTGGCCGCGGCGCCGCATGTTGATCGAGTCGACCTCGCGGAGGAAGGTCAGCGCCTGGTCCGCGCCCAGCTCACCGGCGCGTGCCATGAAGGCCCGGATGTCCTTCGGCAGACAGCCGCCGCCGAAGCCGATCCCGGCCCGCAGGAACTTCGAGCCGATCCGCTCGTCGTGCCCGATCGCCTCGGCCAGCTTCTTCACATCGCCGTCGGCGGCCTCGCAGACCTCCGCCATGGCGTTGATGAACGAGATCTTCGTGGCCAGGAACGAATTGGCCGCGGTCTTCACCAGCTCGGCGGTCGGGAAGTCCGTCACCACGAACGGCGACCCCTCGGCGACCGGCACCGCGTACACCTCGCGCAGCATCTTCTCGGCCCGCTCGCTCGTCACGCCGACGACGATCCGGTCCGGGTGCAGGGTGTCGTTCACGGCGAAGCCCTCGCGCAGGAACTCCGGGTTCCAGGCCAGTTCCGCGTCGGCGCCCACCGGCGCCAGCTCCGCCAGCCGCGCCGCGAGCCGGGCCGCCGAGCCCACCGGGACGGTCGACTTCCCGACGACCAGGGCAGGCCGGGTCAGATGCGGTGCCAGCGACTCGAACGCGCTGTCCACGTAGCTCATGTCGCAGGCGTACTCGCCGTGCTTCTGCGGAGTGTTCACACAGACGAAGTGCACATCGCCGAAGGCGGCCACCTCCTCCCAGGAGGTGGTGAACCGCAGCCGTCCGGTGGACCCCGCGATGCCCTCGACGTGCTTGCCGAGCAGCTCCTCCAGCCCCGGCTCGTACATCGGGACCTTGCCGGCACCGAGCATCTCGATCTTCTCGGGCACGATGTCGAGGCCGAGCACCTCGAAGCCCAGTTCCGCCATGGCCGCGGCGTGGGTGGCGCCGAGGTAGCCGGTGCCGATCACAGTGATCCTGAGGGCCATGAAGTGCTCCTGTGAGATGCGGACAGACGTGCGGTGAACGAGCATAGTCGTGCCCCCGAAGACCAGGTTTTCCGCCCGTCCGCACAGCTTGCCCGCCCCTTCCCCGACTCCTTCCCGATCCCTTTCCTCCCTTTCGCCCACCCCTGTCGCGAAGCTCACGCGGACATTGCGTAGGCCATCTCGGGAGCCGCGCTCTAAAATTGGGTTACTTAACGGTAGTTAGCGTCTTGGGGAGTGAGCGTCTTGGCGGGTTCGACCGATTTCGACCTGTACCGTCCGGCCGAGGAGCACGAGATGCTCCGGGAGACGGTGCGTGCGCTCGCCGAGGCGAAGATCGCCCCGCACGCGGCGGCGGTCGACGAGGAGGCGCGCTTCCCGCAGGAGGCGCTGGACGCCCTGACCGCGGCGGACCTGCACGCGGTGCACGTACCCGAGGAGTACGGCGGCGCGGGCGCCGACGCCCTCGCCACGGTCATCGTGATCGAGGAGGTGGCCCGTGTCTGCGCCTCCTCCTCCCTCATCCCGGCCGTGAACAAGCTCGGCTCCCTCCCGGTGATCCTCTCCGGCTCCGAGGACCTGAAGAAGAAGTACCTGGGCCCGCTCGCCAAGGGCGACGGCATGTTCTCGTACTGCCTCTCCGAGCCCGACGCGGGCTCGGACGCGGCCGGCATGAAGACCAAGGCCGTCCGCGACGGCGACTTCTGGGTGCTCAACGGTGTGAAGCGCTGGATCACCAACGCGGGCGTCTCCGAGTACTACACGGTCATGGCCGTCACCGACCCGACCAAGCGCTCCAAGGGCATCTCGGCCTTCGTCGTCGAGAAGTCGGACGAGGGCGTCTCCTTCGGCGCCCCGGAGAAGAAGCTCGGCATCAAGGGCTCCCCGACCCGCGAGGTCTACTTCGACAACGTCCGCATCCCCGCCGACCGCATGATCGGCGAGGAGGGCACCGGCTTCGCCACCGCGATGAAGACCCTGGACCACACCCGGATCACCATCGCGGCCCAGGCCCTCGGTATCGCCCAGGGCGCCCTCGACTACGCCAAGGGCTACGTCCAGGAGCGCAAGCAGTTCGGCAAGCCGATCGCCGACTTCCAGGGCATCCAGTTCATGCTCGCCGACATGGCCATGAAGCTGGAGGCGGCCCGCCAGCTCACCTACTCGGCCGCCGCCAAGTCCGAGCGCCTCGACGGCGACCTCACCTTCTTCGGCGCCGCGGCCAAGTGTTTCGCCTCCGACGTCGCGATGGAGATCACCACGGACGCGGTCCAGCTGCTCGGCGGCTACGGCTACACGCGGGACTACCCGGTGGAGCGGATGATGCGCGACGCGAAGATCACCCAGATTTATGAGGGCACGAATCAGGTCCAGCGCATCGTCATGGCGAGGAACCTGCCGTAGCGACTTCGTCCCGACTTCGTCAACGCCATGGCCCCCGGCGCCGTGCCGGGGGCCATGACGTGCTCTGCCCGCTTGGCAGCCGCGGTTCGTTCCGGCGCGTTGCTCAACTTTGCCCCCTTTTTTGGGGGTCTCCTTGAACGCGCTCTCTTGTGCGGGAATCCGGAATTCCATATTCCGGAAATGTATTCCATTGTCTCCGTTGTGGTGCGTGCTAAAGTCATAAATTACAAGATCATCGGGGCTTTGGAGGGGTGAATATGGGGAAGCTCAAGGTTGTCGGCGTGGCATTTTTTGCCTCGGCGGCGATTGTTGCCGGAATGGGTACCGCGAACGCTTCATCCGGTTGGGATCCTGTCGGATCGAGCACTTTCAAGTACCGTGACGTAAACCTGGGCCAGTGGTTCACCGGCTACGTCTACTCGTCCGGTGGCAATTTCATGGCCTGCGTCGACTCCACGTCGAGATCCCACTCGTACACCCTGTGGGAGCACGACCCCAGTGGTTCCAAGAGGGTCGCGACGAAGTCCAGTTCGGGTGGTTGTCTCACCTTCAATAACATCGGCGACTATGTCGACGGCGACAACAAGAAGGCGGAGTTCAAGCTCTCGACGGACAATCCTGAGGGCGGTTACGGAGTCCTCTTCTACGACTAGGCCGCAGCATCGGGCGACATTAAATAATGCAGGGACGTCATATGCTCGCAGGTCGATCGCGAGCATATGGCGTCCTTTCTGTTTTCATCACCCAGTTTGTTCTCTGCTGCCCGGATTGCCCACAGGTACGGGCAAAAGTCGACCTTCGGCCGGTGTTTCGTATCAGGCCACGCCCGTGCGTTCTTGCGGAACCGGGGTCCGATCGACACCAGCCGTATCCAGCTCCTCCGTGGTGAACCTCAACAACTGCGGGAAGCGTTGGGCGAGGTGCTTGATGCCGATCCTGGCTCCGGCGGGGAGCGACTGGATGTGGGCGGCGAGCCCGATCGCGGCGAGGGAGAGTCCGCGGTGCTGGGTGAGGTGGTTGCCGATGACGGTGAAGCCTGCGGCATGCCGGAAGTTGATGTGGATGACGCCGGATGACGGTGTGGCGTCTCCGGGTACGGGGGACGGGGCGCACGGGGGCGCGGTAATCTGCGGGGTATCCATCGGGAAGGTCCTGACTTCCTCGGTGGTCAGGCCCCCGGTTGAGACTGTGAATCTCGGTCGGGGGCCGTCGCATGTCTGTAGTTGTCGCGGCGAGCATATGCCAGCCAACCCGTATGAAATCCAGCCCAGTTGGCCCATGTCGCCCGAGTGAGTGACGGGAGCGGGGTGGGGTCGGGTTGGGGTGGGGAGAGTAATTTCCCCAAGTTCTTCAAAGCTTTATGTGTCGTGGAACGCGGGAACGTGGCGCACCGGGTCGTGGGTTTCCGCGACCCGGTGGAGAGGTCGCGGTACGAGGTCGAGTTCGGCCCAGACGGTCTTGCGCGGGACGGGACCGACGACGGTGCCCCAGCGGTCGGCGAGTGCCTCGACGATCAGCAGGCCGCGCCCGCCCTCCGCGAGCTGGTCGGGGGTGGACGCGACGGGCAGTTGCTCGTCCCGGGTGTCGGTCACCTCGATCCGCAGGACCTCGTCGCGGTGGGCGGTGAGGCCGAGTTGGAAGCTCCGTCCCGATACGCGGCCGTGGACGGCGGCGTTGGCGGCCAGCTCGGCGACGATGTGCGCGGCGGGTTCGCAGGCGATTCCCCATTCGCCCAGTTGTGCCGTGGCCAGGAGACGGGCGAGCCTGGCGCCTCGGCGGGTGGGGGAGAGCAGCACGGTGAACTGCCGGACGGGAGCGGAATGTTCGGTTCGGGTGATTTCTTGGGTCACGTCACTCAGCGTGGCCGCGCGTGCGTACCGTGAACAGCAACGAGCCCCTTACGTACGGCGATTGTCCCGTGCTTGTCCAGTGCTGTCCCGGCTGTCCGGGGTGACGTGTCGGGGAGACCAGGGGTTGAGCCAAGAACGGCAAAACGCATCGGAAGTGAGGCACGGATGAGCGTGGATGAGACCGGTACGGAACGCGGCGACGCGGGGGCGGACGAGCCGGGCTGGGACGTCGATCCCGATGACGAGTCGGGGGCGGCCGTGGTCGCGGCGGTGGGCCGCCAGATCAAGGCGTGGCGGGAGGCGGCGGGGCTGCGGGCCGGCGAGTTCGGGGCCACGATCGGGTACGGGGAGGACCAGATCTACAAGGTGGAGGGCGGTCGTCGCATCCCCCGCCCGGAGTTCTTGGACAGAGCGGACGAAGTGCTCGGGGCGCGCGGGAAGATCGCGGCGATGAAGCAGGACGTGGCGGAGGTCCGGTACCCGAAGAAGATCCGGGAGCTCACGAAGCTGGAGGCTCGGGCGGTGGAGCTGTTGGCCTACGGCAACAGCAGCTTCCACGGTCTGTTGCAGACGACGGAGTACGCGCGTGCGCTGTTTGCGATGCGGCAGCCCGCGTATCCGCAGGATGAGATCGAACGGGGTGTGGCGGCGCGCGTGGCTCGGCAGTCCATCTTCGAGCGGTCGCCCGTTCCGACGCTCTGGTTTGTCCAGGAAGAAGTGGTGCTCCGGCGCCCGATTGGAGGCAAGATGGTGTTGCGTCGTCAACTCGAACACCTCCTGGAGATCAGCGAGTCGCGGAACGTCACGGTTCAGGTGATGCCGACTGACCGCGAGGAGCATGCGGGAATCGATGGCGGGATTCAGGTGCTGAAGTTCAAGGACGGTACGGCAGTGGGGCGTTCCGAGGGGGCGTTCGGCGGCCGCCCCGTCTCTGATCCTAAGCAGCTCCGAATCCTTGAGCTGCGGTATGGCATGATCCGGGCCCAGGCTCTCACCCCCAGGGAGTCGATGGCTTTCATCGAGAGAGTGTTGGGAGAGACATGATCCGCAAGCTGTCTGCCAGGGACGGCCGCGAGCTGGAGTGGCACAAGAGCAGCTACAGCAGCAACGGCAGCGAGGCTGACTGCGTCGAGGTCGCCGCCGCCCCCGGCACGGTTCACGTCCGGGACTCCAAGAACGCCCAGGGCCCACGCCTCGCCTTCGGCCCCAACGCCTGGACCGGCTTCGTCTCCTACGCGGCCGAGCACTGATCCCGCTCGGCCGTCGGCCCTGACGGGGCGACTCCCGTCAGTCCTCCTCACCCTCCTCGTCCTCCCCGTCGAAGCGGTCGAAGGCCGCCTCCGTGCGGGCGCGGAACAACGCGGTCCCGCGATCGTCGCGGAGGATGATCTCGTCGTGCGCGTACCAGCGTGAGCCCGGCTGCTGGCTGATCGGGTATTCCGGGAACGGCAGGCGCTGGAAGGTGGCGGCGATGTCCTCGGGCAGGCCGGTGTCGTCGTCGGGGGTCACCCATCCCATCAGGTCGTCATCGGCGAACAGAGCCTCGGAAAGGACGATCTCGACGAACGCGACGCTGACCCGGCCCAGCCACGCGGCCCAGTCGTCGGCGGTGGGCCGGACGAGGTCGACGCGGGCCACGACCGGCGGGTCGTCCTGGCCGAGGTCCGTGACGCGTATGCCCCAGTAGGCACAGGACTGGTTCTCGACGCGGAAGACCAGCACGCCGCGGTCCTCGTCCAGGTAGAGGTCCTGTGGGGCGAGCAGCGCGTCTTGATTATCGGTCAGGTCCTTTCGCCGCCCGAGCAGTTGGTAGGCCTCGCGCAGCGCCACGGGCAGGGGCAGGCCGAGCCGGGCCTGTGCCGCGTCGAGTTCGGCGGGGGCGTAGCCGTCGGTCCCGGTGAGGGGGCTTTGGCTCCAGTCGCGGGCGAAGGCGCGGATGAAACGCCATGCCGCCTGTCCGTCGGGCTGCTCGCCGACGGCCGCGGCGAGTGCGTCGAGGTCGAGCATGAGGTTCGGGGGCTGTGGCTCCTGGGTCATGCGTGCGACTGTAGGCGCCGCCACTGACAAGGTTCCGCGCCCTCCTTCCCGTATTCCCCGTACCTTGTGTCCGCGGTCTCGGCACACTGGGTGCATGAGCGATCACCATCAGGCACCGCCGGATCACCTCGTCATCAATGTGCAGCGCCGGGACGACCCGGTGTCCCTGGTCACCGAGGCGGACGCGTTCGCCTCGTCCCGGACGTACGGGAAGATCGTGGTCCGGGGGCCGCTCTTCGGTATCGCCGAGCAGCGCCGCGGCGAGCGGCCGCGGTGGCGGCTGCTGACCGACATGGAGACCGGCTATCCGCAGGATGCCCGCGACGAGCTGAACTCCCATCTCTGGTTCAAGGCCAAGGACGAGACGAACGACCCCCGCGAGCGGCGCGTCCTGCTGGACGCGGTGGCCCGGCTGGAGACCGAGCCGCTGAATGAACTGACCGTCGGCGATACGCGCTACCGCGTCGTGCGCGCCGATGAGTTCGCCCGGACCGGCGAGGGGCGCCTGGAGCCGCCCAGGCCCACGGACGTCGACTCGGAGGGCTGGGACACCCAGCCGCGCACGCCCTCGACCACCAAGGGCTTCGTCGTCGACCACGCGGCGGCGGTCGGGCTGACGGAGGGCCTGGACCGGATGGGCCTGGTGCCGCTCTCGTACACCTCGGAGCGCTTCCCGCCCGATGTACTGGCGGATTCGCAACGGGCGTTGCGGACCCATCCCGGCCTGGTGCTGCTGCCGGTCGTCTTCCGGGTGATGGAGCGCAAGGAGAAGTCCTGGTCGATGGCGTCCAGTCAGCACCCCACTCCGCAGGACGCGCGGCGCTCGCTGGTCCAGTATCTGAAGACGATGCTGCCGCTGACCGGGGAGGTCGACGAGCAGGAGGCCGCCGTGTACGCGCGGGCGGTGGACGCGTTCACCCGGCGCGTGCGGCCCAACGAGCTGAAGGTACGGGGACGTCGCTTCGAGATCGCCCGGATCGAACGGATGATGCGCATCGGTCCCGCCGGCCCGGAGGGGCCACGGCGCTCGGACGTCGACGACCAGGAACCCACGAAGATCCATCCCTCGATGGACGAGTGGGGCAACATCGACTACAGCGAATAGCGGTGGGCCGGAACCCGGCACGGGCGGAACCACAAAGGCCCGGACGGCGAACCGTCCGGGCCCTGCTGCCGGTCGTCGTCAGTTCTCGGTGACGGTGACCTTCTCGTCGTTCTTGAGCTGCTCCACCAACTGCTTGACCTTGGCCTTGTCCCAGACCACGTTGCCGCCGGAGAAGCCCGAGATCGGCATGTTCATCGACTTGCCGTCGCCGCCCGTGACGTCCTTCATGGCGAAGAACATCTGGCTCAGCGACCAGAGCGACATGTCCTTGTCCACGATCAGCGTGTCCAGGCCCGCGCCCATTGTCGGGTACAGCTTGAACGGGTTGAGGATCGTGGCGGGCGTCGCCGTCTGGCTCGCCAGCGCCGCGAGGAACTTCTGCTGGTTCTTCGTACGGGCCAGGTCCGCCTCGGCGAAGGCGTATCTGGTGCGGACGAAGGCCAGTGACTGCTCGCCGTTCAGCGTCTGCTTGCCCGCCTGGAAGTCGGCGCCGGACTTCTTGTCCTTGAAGGCCTTGGGGATGTCCAGCTCCACGCCGCCGATCGCGTCCACGATCTTGGCGAAGCCGCCGAAGCCGATCTCGCAGTAGTGGTCGATCCGCAGTCCGGTGTTGAACTCGACGGTACGGACGAGGAGTTCGGGACCGTCCGTGGCGTACGCGGCGTTCAGCTTGGTGAAGCGGCCGCGGCCCGGGTAGAGCTTGCCGGAGTCGGAGCCCTTGAACGAGGGGATCTCGACGTTCGAGTCGCGCGGCAGGGAGATCAGCGTCGGCCCGTTGGAGCCGTCGTGCAGGATCATCATCGAGTCGGTCCGCTTGCCTTCCGCGGAGCCCGTGTGGAGCTTCTTCTTGTCCTCGGCCGTCATGCCCTCGCGGCTGTCGGAACCGACGATCAGGTAGTTGGTGCCGTCGCCGCCCTCCGGCCGCTCGATGACCTTGGAGAGGTCCACCTCGCGCTTGAGCTTGGAATCGGCCCAGAAGTACGTGCCTATGGAGACCCCGAGGACCACGACCACCAGGGACAGCGCGCCTATCTTGATCCGGCGGCGCCAGTCTGGCGCCGGGCGTCCCTGCGTGTAACCGCCGCCGCCCTGGCCGCCGCCGTGGCCGTTGCCCTGGCCGCCGGCATTGCCGCCGCCGTAGACCTGGCCCGTGTTGTACCCGCTGTCGTACTGCGGGCCACCGTTGTCGTAGCCGCCCGGCTGCTGGGGGATCGGCCGCTGCCTCGGCGGCGCGGGGCGCCGCTGGACGTGCGGCATCGAGCGGGCGCTCTCCGGTTGCTCACCGGCGCTGCCCTGCCCGTAGCGGTTGCCGCGGCGGTTGTCGTCGGACCATCCCTCGGGCCAATCGTTCATGCGAACCAGTGTGCAGGCCAGGAGTACCGCTATTACAGGGGGTGCGGGAAATCGCATCAGGGCTGTTGCGAAGCTGATGCATTGCGGCCGGGAGGAAGCCCCCGCATAAGGTGGACGGTATGACAGATCAGGCCCCGCGCCCGGAGGGCGACATTCCGGGCAAGCCGACCGCCGCTTCCCGGACCACCCTCAGCCACATCATGACCGGCAGCGACACCAATCTGCTGGGTACGGTGCACGGTGGCGTGATCATGAAACTGGTCGACGACGCGGCGGGCGCCGTGGCCGGCCGGCACTCCGGCGGTCCCGCCGTGACGGCCTCGATGGACGAGATGGTCTTCCTGGAGCCGGTCCGGGTCGGTGACCTCGTGCATGTCCGCGCCCAGGTGAACTGGACCGGCCGCTCCTCGATGGAGGTCGGCGTCCGGGTCATGGCCGAGCGCTGGAACGAATCCACCCCCGCCCAGCAGGTCGGCAGCGCCTATCTGGTGTTCGCCGCGGTCGACGCGGACGGCAAGCCGCGCCCCGTACCGCAGGTGATTCCGGAGACGGAGCGCGACAAGCGGCGCTACCAGGAGGCGCAGATCCGGCGCACCCACCGCCTCGCCCGCCGCCGCGCGATCAGGGAACTGCGCGAGAAGCGCGCGGCGGAAGGCATCGAGGACTGAGAGCGCCCGGGGCCGGTGTCCCCGGGGGGCGCGGTCAGGGGCAGGCCACCTGGTCACCCGTGACCGTTTCGAACTCGCCGTGGTTCGTTACGTCGGCCTGCACCTGCCGCACCTTCTCGAAGTCCGCGCCCGCCGTCACCCGCAGCGTGGCGCCCTGCCCCTGCACCGCCCGCAGCTCGGCCCCGGGCAGCGCGAGGGCCAGCGACTTCGCGGACCGGTCCCAGCGCGGGTCGTAGGTGACCAGGGTGTGCTTGAGGCCGCGCGGCTCCCCGTTGAGCGGGGCGCGGGTGGTGTCGAAGCCGGTGGCGTGCAGCGCGTCGTCTACCTTCTTGCCGAGCCCGTCCTCAGCAGTCCCGTTGTAGACCTGGACCCGGATCTCCCGGGGGGCGACCTCGACCTTCGCCGTCTTCGGCTGCTCGGGCCGCGCGGGGGCGAGCGGTCTGTCCTCGCGCAGCGCCCGGAAGAGCTTCTTCGACTTCTCCTCGTCCCATTTCACCGTCGAGCCGATGCCCTTGACCGGGTAGGAGACATTCCCCACCGGCACGGAGGCGAACTCGGACGAGGCCGGGGAGAAGCCGCGCATCGCCTGGCCGAGCTCCAGCATCTGCTCCGTACCGAACCCCTTGTCGGCCCGGACCGAGCTGAGCATCGTCGAGGCGACGTCCTGGAACTTCACCGGGTTCAGCAGCACACCGCTACTGGTCGTCTGCCCGATCAGCGAGGCGAGGAACTTCTGCTGGCGCTGCATCCGGCCCAGGTCGGCGGCCCCGTCGATATGCCGGGAGCGTACGTACTGGAGGGCCTGCCCGCCGTTCAGCTCATGGGTGCCCGCGGCGAGATCGAGACCCGTGTACGAGTCCTTCATCGGCCGGGTCGTGCAGATCTTCACCCCGCCCAGGGTGTCCACCGTCTTCATGAAGCTGGTGAAGTCGACCTCCAGATAGTGATCGATCTTGACGCCCGTCATGTGCTCGACGGTCCGCACGGTCAGACTCGGCCCGCCCTCGGCATAGGCCGCGTTCAGCTTCACGGGGTGCGCGGAGTGCTGCTCACCGGTGTTCCGGTCGGCGTGCTCGGGGATCTCGGCGTAGCTGTCGCGGGGCAGCGAGACGATGCTCGCGCGCTTCTTGTCCGCCGACAGATGCACCAGCATGACCGTGTCGGTGCAGTGGCAGGGCGCACCGCCCAGCCGGTACTTCTCCTTCTCCTCCGCGGTGATCCGGTCGCGGCCGTCGGTGCCCACGAGCAGCAGATTCATGCCGTTGCCCGCGCGTGGCCGGTTCTTCATGTCCTTGAACGGATCGATCCGGTCGATCCCGGTCTCCAGATTGGTCACCACCGCATGACCGATCCCGCCGGCCCCCAGCACGAGCACGGAAAGACCGGTCACCATTCGCATGCCCCAGCGGGGCCGCTCGTCCTGCTTTCTGGACCTGCGCTGCGGCGGAACCGCGCGGGAGCGCGACGGACTGGGGGAGTGCTGCGGTGTGGGCACGGGGGACCTCCGCGGTGCGAGGGGAACCGTTCGCACAGTAGGTCCATATGATCTACGGCCCGGTGTGCAACCCGGCGGGGCGCGCCGGTGTCCCCCATTCGCGGTAACGTGGCGGCCGAATCATGCCGCCTGGTGGGGTGCGAACCCCCGGCGCTCCCGAGGACCATCCGAGGATCACCATGTCTGCCGCGCAGCACCCCGCCGTCTCCGTGATCATGCCGGTGCTCAATGAGGAACGTCACCTCAGGAACTCCGTCCGGCACATCCTGGAGCAGGAGTACGCAGGTGAGATGGAGGTGGTCATCGCGCTGGGCCCCTCCACGGACCGTACGGACGAGATCGCCGCGGAACTGGTGCGCGAGGACCCCCGGGTCCACACCGTCCCGAACCCGACCGGCCGCACCCCGGCCGCCCTCAACGCCGCGATCAAGGCCTCCCGCCACCCGATAGTCGTACGGGTCGACGGCCACGGCATGCTCTCGCCGAACTACATCGCGACCGCCGTCCGCCTCCTGGAGGAGACTGGCGCGCAGAACGTGGGCGGCATCATGCACGCCGAGGGCGAGAACGCCTGGGAGGACGCCGTCGCCGCGGCCATGACGTCGAAGATCGGCGTCGGCAACGCGGCCTTCCACACCGGCGGCCAGGCGGGCCCGGCGGAGACCGTCTACCTCGGCGTCTTCCGCCGCGAGGCGCTGGAGAAGGCCGACGGCTACAACGTGGAGTTCATCCGGGCCCAGGACTGGGAGCTGAACTACCGCATCCGCGAGGCCGGCGGCCTGATCTGGTTCTCGCCCGAGCTGAAGGTGCAGTACCGGCCGCGCCCCTCCGTGCGGGCGCTGGCCAAGCAGTACAAGGACTACGGCCGCTGGCGGCACGTCGTCGCCCGCTACCACTCCGGCTCGATCAACCTGCGCTACCTGGCGCCGCCCACCGCCGTCTGCGCGATCGCGGCGGGCATCGTCGTGGGCGCGGCCGTCACCCCGTGGGCCTTCCTCGTCCCAGCCGGGTACGCGGCGGCGATCGTCGCCGGTTCCGTGCCGGCGGGCAAGGGCCTGTCGCCGAAGGCGCGGGCACAGATCCCGGTGGCCCTCGCGACCATGCACATGTCGTGGGGATACGGCTTCCTGACCAGCCCGCGCTCGCTCGCGAGGAAGGTCATCGCCAGCCGCCGCCCGGCCATGACCGTCTGAGCGTCACAGCGGACACCGCGGGGCCCTCCGATGTGCCGGAGGGCCCCGCGGTGCGTCGTGTCCCGGTATCTAGAAGCCGAAGCCCGGCTGGATGTCCATGCAGGCCTTCTCGTCGTCGCCGTTGAGCGCCCGTGCGCTGTCCGGGGTCTTCTCCTCGGCGGAGGGCGCGTGGTAGGGCCCGTCCTCGCGCCAGTCGGCCCCCACGGTCAGCGTGATGCCCGAGACAGCGGTCGACTTCTTCACCGCGCTCAGCGGAATGCCCAGCGCCTTGGCGAGCGCCTGGGCGTTGCCCTTCATGTCCACGCTGGGGTAGGACACCGTGGTCCGGGACGCCGACTCGGTGTTCTGCGCGTCGATCGAGCCCTGGGTGAAGCCCTTCTCGGCCAGCAGGTCCTTGACCGCCGTCGCACGGCCCTTGGCCGGGTACTCGGTCTCGGTGCGCGTTCCGTTGCGGACGGTCACCGGGGTCTCGGCCGGGGTCGAGGTGGGCTTCTCGGCGACCGGGGCCTTCTTCTTGCGCTTGGACGCCTTGCCGTCGAGCGGGATGTCGTCGCGGACCATCTGGAAGAGCTGGTCGGCGTCGCCTGGCTTGGGGAGCACCCGCTCCTTCAGGGCGCCCGTCCCGTAGACGTTCGGCATCGTCGTCATGGTGATGCGCTTGGTGGGTACCTTCTTGAGCTCTTCCGCGAGGTCGTAGAGCTTGTTGACCGAGCCGAGTCCGTTCTCGCCCTTGTCGACCGTCAGCGCGTCCGTCGCCGCCTCGGCGAGGTCCATCAGCTTGCCCGGGTCGGTGAGCTTGGTGCCCTTGCGCAGCTCACGGACCATTGAGTTCATGTACATGTGCTGGGCGTGGGTACGGCCGAGGTCGGTGCCGTCCTCGAAGCCGTAGCGGGTGCGCAGCCACTGGAGGGCCTGCTTGCCCTTGATCTTCGTGGTGCCCTTCTCCAGCTTCAGCCCGGAGCCCTTGCCAGCGCTGGTGTGCGAGTAGACGTTGCCCTTGACGCAGACCGGGACGCCGCCGATCGCGTCCGCCATCGAGATCACACCGGAGAAGTCGATCATCATGAAGTGGTCGATGGTGATGCCGGTGAGCTCGTACCAGGTGGCCACCGTGCAACCGGGACCGCCGCGTTCGAGCGTCTCGTTGGTCATCTTCAGACCCGTGGGCGCGGGGTAGACGTGCTTCGTCTCCGGGTTGGTGCACTTCGGGATCTTCAGCATCGTGTCGCGCGGCATGCTGATCACCGACATGTTGCTGCGGTCCGCGGAGAGGTGGACCAGCATCTGCACGTCGGCCAGGGGCGGCGCGCCGAAGGTTTCCTTGGCCCCGCCGAGCTTCTGGTTCTCCGCGGAGTCCCGCGCGTCCGAGCCTATGAGCAGGATGTTCATCGGGGTCTGACCGGCGGCGTTGGCCTTGTGATCGGCCATCTTCTTGTCGCCGAGGGTCAGATCGGCCTTCTTGAGATTGCCGTTCAGGTGCTCGATGTAGAGGTATCCGGCCCCCGCGCCGCCGATTATGAGCAGCGCGAGAACCGACGCACTCCAGCGCAGCACCCGGTGTTTGCCCTTCTTGCCGCGCCGCTTCGAGCCACCGCGCCGGTGACCGCTCTCCTCGGAAGCGGCCCCCCGCTCCCCGGTGCCGGAGTCCGTGCTGCTCTCCGACCCCTCCTCGTACAGCCCGTCGTCCCAGCCGAGTTGGCCGGCGTGCCGGACGCGTGGCCGCGTCCCCTCCCCAGGCGTACCGCTCCGTGCCACCAGACCCCCTGCTGCTCAGACTCGTGGTTCCGCGCAGTGACCCGGTGTCACTTGGCGCACTCTGCCTTGTCGGCGTTTGCTTGCTGAATGTCGGCCGGCACCTTTGCCGGTCCGACGATGGGCGTGCCCGCGCCCTTGAAGTCGTCCCCCAGGGTCAGCACCATCGCCTGGAGCCCTTCGGCGTCCGAGGTGCCCTGCTTCATGGCCGAGCCGGGCAGGCCCATCATGGCCGCCAGCGCGCGGGCCTGGTCCGCCTGGTTCGGCGCGTACTCCAGCGTCGTCTTCGCGGCCTTCGCCGGGGCGTTGGCCTTGTTGGTGGACTTGAGTACGCCCTGGTCGTTCTGCAGCCAGGCGACCGTAGCCTGCGCGGCGCCGGGCACCTTGCCGCCGTTGTACACATCGACGCGTACGTCGCCCGCGGCGGCCTTGGAGCCCTTGAGGAGCGCGTCCTGCTTGCTCTTCGCGGCCTTCTTCTTCGACTTCACCTCGGTCAGCGAGGTGTCGTCGCGCATCATGGCGAACAGCGGGTCGGACTTGGGCGGGTTCAGTACGACGGTGACCGGTGTCTTCTCGGCCGGGTTGTCGAGCACCGGCACCGTGGTGAAGGTGATGTTCTTCGTGTTGACCTTGCCGAGCTCCTGGGCCAGCGAGGTCAGCTTCTTCACCGAGCCGATGCCGGAGTCCACGGTGAGCGCCTTGGTCGCGGCGTCCGCCAGCTTGTACAGCTTGGGCAGGCTGGTCAGGGTGTCGTCGGACTGCATCTGCCGGATCATCGACGCGATGAACTGCTGCTGGACCTTGATCCGGTCCAGGTCGCCATGGTTGCCGAAGCTGTGCCGGGTCCGTACGAACGCCAGGGCGTCCTCGCCCTGGATGCGGTGCTCACCGGCCGGCAGGTCCAGGTGCGAGTCCGGGTCCTTGACCGGCTTGGCCAGGCAGATCTCGACCCCGCCGACCGCCGTGGACAGCTCCTTCACCGCGTTGAAGTCGACCATCATGAAGTGGTCGACCTTCAGGCCGGTGATCTCCTTGACCGTCTCCATGGTGCAGCCGGGGTTACGGCCCTCCTGGCCGAGGCTCTGGTTGAAGCGGACGTTCTGCGTCCCCGGGACGACCTTCTCCGAGCCGTCCGGCTGCTTGGTCCTGCACTTCGGAATGTCGGTGATCAGGTCGCGGGGGATGCTGAGCGCCGTCGCGTTGGTGCGGTCCTCGGAGACGTGGAAGAGGATGTTGGTGTCGGCGTGGCCCACGCTGCCCTTGTCGCCGTAGCCCTCGTTGCCCTTGCCGGTGCGCTTGTCGGTACCGATGATCAGGATGTTGATCGGGGCGTCGTTGTCGAAGACGTTCTTGTTGCCGGCCCCGCCCACGTCGATCGCGTTCAGGTTGCCGTTGAAGTGCTGGTACAGCGCGTACCCACCCACCGACAGGCCGACCAGGACGAAGGCCATCACGCCACCCGTCCACAGCAGCGCCTTCTTGCGGCGGGCCTTGGGGGCCTTGCGGCTACGGCGGCCCGCCGGGCCGCCCGGACCGGAACTCTCCTGGCCGCGCGGGCCGTTGCCCGAACGGCGGCTGCGCTGCCCAGGCACCTCGCGGTTCGAACCGGACCCCTGGCCGTCGCGGGCCGGACTCCGGCGCTCGCCCCTGCCGTCACGGGAGGCGCCTCTGCGCCCACCGCCGTCCTCCCGGGCCGGCCCTCTGCTTTTGGGGACACGCGCGCCGGAAGTACGGGAAGGGCCGTCCGATTCCCCTCCGGAATTATTCAGTCGCAGTTCGTAATCGCCGGTGTGCGGGTTGAGTACCCACTGGTCTGCGGGGTCGATTCCGTCCGCCCGCCCACGGCTTTGCGCATCCACGGTTGCTTGAGTCCTCCGTCGGTGCCACGCGAGGCGCCTCCCCCGATCAGGCGCTCGATCTTTCGCTCCAGAAGTGCGCGGCCTGGTGGCCGGCAGCACCGGATCGCGTCACACTATCGGCCCTGTTCCACGTCGAGCGACGTGCGTGACAAATTCCACGGTCCTTACAACTGGTCATACTGCCCATTACACGCCGATCACCGGCTTCTGCTTGGGAATTGCTTTACTGCTTGCACAGGTCCGCCGCCGCGTTGTTGCCCGAATATGTGGGTGTGGGGCTGGGACCCGAAGCATCCGGGGTATCGGTCGCGGCATTGTTTTTCCCGTTGTTCTTCTCGTTGTCACGCTTGAGCCGGTCCGCCGGGACCACGGCGACCGGATCGTCGTCGCGCAGCCGCTTGAAGAGCCGGCGTGCATCGGGCTGTACGAGTTCGTCCCGGTTCCGGTTGGCGGCGTACGGCTGCCGGGGCACGGTCAGGAACTGCACCTTGTCGGTCGGTACGTTGCGCATGCCGCGCACCAGCTCGTACAGGTCCTTGAGGCTGTCCAGCCCCGGGTCGGTGGTCAGCGCCTTGGTGGCCGCGTCCAGCACCGGGTAGAGGCGGGTCGGATTGAGCAGTACGCCGTCGCTCTGGACCTTGTTCACCAGCGCGCCCAGGAACTGCTGCTGGCGGTCCATCCGTTCGGTGTCGCTGCCGTTGCCGATCGACTTGCGGGCCCGTACGTACCCCAGCGCCTGTTCGCCGTCGAGCGTCTGGCGCCCGGCGGGGAGCTTCAGATGGGCGTCGGCGTCGTCGACCGGCTTCTTGAGGCAGACCTCGACCCCGTCCACGGCGTCGACCATGTCCTTGAAGCCGTTGAAGTCGACGACCATGTGGTGGTCGATCCGGATGCCGGTCATCTTCTCGACCGTACGGATCGTGCAGGCGGTGCCACCGAACTCGAAGGCCCAGTTGAACTGGGCGAATTGCTTCTTCGTGGCCGTGCCGTCCGCGCTGTGGCAGACCGGGATCTGCACCATCAGGTCGCGCGGCAGGGACATCGCGGTGGCGCTCTTCCGGTCCGCGGCGAGGTGGAGCAGGATCGTGGTGTCCGAGCGCTGGCTCCCGCCGTCGTCACGGCCGTACTTGCGGTTGTCGCCGGCCCGGCTGTCCGAGCCGATGAGCAGGATGTTCTCCGCGTCGTGCACCACGGAGGCGGGCCGCTCCCGCTCGTACACCTTGAGTTCGGCGGCTGCGGACGTGTCGGTCCTGATGTTGCCGTCGAGCTTCCGGTACAGCCACCAGCCGACGCCCGCCGCGACCAGGACGACGAACGAGGCGCCGAGCGCGGTCCAGCGCAGCCAGTGGTGCCGGTGCCCGGCTCCGGTTACCGGGGTGGCGCCCGATCCGTTCCCGGACCGCGACTTGTCCCCGCCCGCCGGGTCGTCCGGCGGGCCGGCGCTTTCGCTCACGTCTGCGTCCATCCTTCACGTTCGGCGGCGCGTCGGGCCGCCGGTCGCAGAAGTAGACGGCTGAACCTCACGCTTGGTTGTGTCCTTGGTGGTCCGTAACGCCGATCATGTACCGGAGTTGAGGCGCAGCCCCCGAGGACTCGACGCGATGTGGGCCGGAAGAGTGGTCCTCAGCGTGCTTGTCATACCGTGCTGTTGGTGACCCGCTCGCTTTCCACACGCTTCGCCAGCCCTTCCTCGCCCAGCCGGCCCAGGTGCCGGCACAGGACCACGGACCCCCCGGCGGCCAGCGGCGCGAACAGCCCCGCGCTCAGCCCCTCCCAGGTGTCGTACGTACGTCCCGTGAGCAGCCGCGATCCGGCGGTCAGGCCGAGCCCGTCGGCATCCTCGCGGGCCCGCGCCACCAGCTGCGCCGATGTCAGCTCGACGCCGTCCACCGCCAGCGCGGGGGCGTCCGGGTCCACGGGGGCGAACGGCGCGAACCGGTCGCCCTGGCTCGGCACCTCGACCGCGTAGTCCGCGAAACCCTCGGGCGCCTGCGGGAACCTGCCGCCCAGCGGGCGCAGCGCCAGGGCGACCCGCTCGCCGCGGCAGGCGCGCGCGGCCTCCAGGGTGTCCGGGCCGCTGACGACGAGGTCGGCCCCGGCCGGGTCGCCCTGCACATCGGCGATCACGCCGACCGAGGAGCAGGCGAGCAGCCAGACCGCGGACTGCCAGTGCGCGGGCAGCAGAAGCGCGAGCCGGTCGCCCGGTCCGGCGGCGAGGTCGCCCTGCAGGAGGTTGGCGGTCTTGGCCACCCAATTGGCGAAGGTGGCCACCGACAGTTCGACGCGTTCTCCGGTGGCGTCGTCGTAGAAAGTGACCAAGGGGCGGGCCGGGTCCGCGGCGAGTGCGGAACGCAGCAGGTCGGCAGGGGTGCGGTCGGTGGCGTTCATCCGCGCAAGGGTACGCGGCGGCCACCGGCCCGGCGGGGAGGAAGGGGGCCGGATACACCGGTTGGGCAGACGGGCCGTCAATTGCGCGGGCACACCCCGGTAGCCGGAGTTGCCTGAGTATGCCCAGGATTATTCGTATGCGTGCCTTCCTTGCATCCTCGATAGGTGTCACCTGCGCGGCTGTTCTCGTACTGCCGCTGGCCGTGCCCGCGGGCGCCGCCCCCGACACCCGCACCGTCCCCGCCGAGTCGGCCGGGCCCGCCGAGCCCGTCGATGTGCCGGGCTCGACGCAGTCCCTGCCGATGCGGACCCTGCCGGCACCGTCCGACCGGGCCACCGGCGAAGCCACCCGGGCCACGGCGGCCCCCGAACAGGGGCTGCCCGAACGCGAGGTCCGCCCCTTCTCCCTGGTCGGCGTCGTCTGGGACGACGCGAACGCCGAACTCCACGGCACCGTCCAGGTCCGCACCCGCGCCACCGGCACCGGTGACTGGTCGGACTGGCAGGACCTGGAGACCCACAACGCCGAACACGCCGCCGACCCCGGCACCGCCGAGCGCGAATCCGGCTCCGTCCGGGGCTCCACCGCCCCGCTCTGGGTCGGCGACTCGGACGGCGTCGCGGTGCGCGTACGCCCCGAGGCCCTGGACCCGCAGGACCACACCACCTCCCCCGTACCGCTGCCGATCGGACTGCGCCTCGAACTCGTCGACCCGGGCAAGGACCCGCAGCAGCTCCCCGCGACGGACGCCGAGGCCGAAACCGAGGCCGAAACCGAGGCCGAAACCGAGGCCGAAACCGAGGCCGAAACCGAGGCCGAAACCGAGGCCGCGACCGGAAACGGAACCACGGCGGGCGCCCCGGCCGCCGCGGACGGGCGCACCACCACCCTCTCCCCGAGCGTGCTCCCCGCCCTGGGCAAGGCGGCGTCCGAGGCACAGGGCGAGGCGGCGGCGGGCCTCGCGCCCGGCGCCCAGCCGTACATCGGTCCCCGTCCGCGCATCATCACCCGCAAGGGCTGGGGCGCCGACGAGAAGCTCAGGGAACGCACATTCGTCTACACCAGCACGGTCAAGGCCGCCTTCATCCACCACAGCGCCACGGGCAACAACTACACGTGCGCCCAGGCGTCCTCGGTCCTGCGCGGCATCTACCGCTACCACGTCAAGAGCAGCGGCTGGCGCGACATCGGCTACAACTTCGCCGTCGACAAGTGCGGAAACATCTACGAAGGACGTGCGGGAGGCGTGACGCGGGCCGTCCTGGGAGCGCACACGCTCGGCTTCAACACCAACAGCATGGGCATCGCGGTGCTCGGGACCTTCACCAGGTCGAACCCGCCCGCCGCCGCGGTGAACGCCGTCGCGAAGCTCACCGCCTGGAAACTCGGCCTGTTCGGCGCCAACCCGCGCGGCAAGACCACGCTCGTCTCGGGCGGCGGGAACAAGTACAAGAAGGGCAAGAAGGTCAGACTCAACGTCATCTCCGGCCACCGGGACGGCTTCGCAACCGAATGCCCCGGAGCGCGTCTCTACAAGAAGCTCGGCTCGGCCCGGACCAGCTCAGCCAAGCTCCAGGGCCGCTAAACGGAACCAAAGGCTGCTGCGGGCCGCTGACCGGGGACGACCGAACCGGTCTGCATACACTGGCCAGCCGAAACCAGGCCAGGCCCCAGCAGGAAGCAGAGTCAGTGCTGTGACAGAGGCAAAAGAAGCGATCCTCCTGGTCGGTGGAAAGGGAACCCGGCTGCGCCCGCTCACGGTGCACACGCCCAAGCCCATGGTTCCGGCAGCGGGCGTTCCGTTCCTCACCCACCAGCTGGCGCGCGCCAGGGCAGCCGGGGTCGAGCACATCGTGCTCGCGACGTCGTACCTGGCGGAGGTCTTCGAACCGTACTTCGGCGACGGCTCGTCGCTCGGCCTCCACATCGAGTACGTCACCGAACGCGAACCGCTCGGCACCGGCGGAGCGATACGCAATGTCGCGTCCCGGCTGACCGCGGGCCCGGACGACCCGGTGCTCGTCTTCAACGGCGACATCCTCACCGGCCTGGACATCCGGTCGCTGGTCGCCTCGCACACGAGCTCCGGAGCGGATGTCTCCCTCCACCTCACCCGGGTCGAGGACCCGCGCGCCTTCGGCCTCGTACCGACGGACGGCAGCGGCCGGGTCACCGCGTTCCTGGAGAAGCCCGAGACGCCCGAGGAGATCGTCACCGACCAGATCAACGCCGGGGCGTACATCTTCCGCCGCTCGGTCATCGACACCATCCCGGCCGGCCGCCCCGTCTCCGTCGAGCGCGAGACCTTCCCCGGACTGCTCGCCTCCGGAGCGCACCTCCAGGGCATGGTCGACTCCACGTACTGGCTGGACCTCGGCACCCCGCAGGCCTTCGTACGCGGCTCCGCCGATCTGGTCCTGGGCCGCGCCCCGTCCCCGGCCGTGCCCGGCCGATGCGGCGACGGGCTCGTGCTGCCGACGGCCTCGGTCGCCGCCGATGCCAAGATCAGCGGCGGTACGGTGGTCGGAGAGGGCGCCCTGATCGGCGAGGGAGCCCGGATCGACGGCTCCGCGATACTGGCCGGCGCGGTCGTCGGACCGAGAGCCGTGATCAAGGACTCGCTGGTCGGAGCCGGTGCCCGGATCGGCAGCCGTACGGTGCTCACCGGCGCGGTCGTCGGGGACGGGGCCCGGGTCGGCGCCGACAACGAACTGCGCGACGGCATCCGCGTCTGGTGCGGGGCGGTCCTCCCGGACGCGGCGGTGCGCTTCTCCTCCGACGCCTGAGGGCCGTCCCGCGAACGGCGCGGACCGACGAACAGCCGGGCACCGGCCGCAGCGCTTACCCTCGACAGGCACCCCGACGACCGAGGACCTCACCGTGGCAGGACGATTCGCACCCCGCAGCGCACCTCGCGCGGCCGTCCCGCACCAGGCGGCGGCTCCGGCGGCGGACGCGCTGACCCGTGAGTGGACCCCGCCCGGCCCGCTCGACCTGCGCCTGGTCGTCGGGCCACTGCGCCGCGGCCCCGCCGACCCCACGTTCCGGATGACCGGGGACGGCACGGCCTGGCGGGCCAGCCGCACACCCGCGGGCCCCGGCACCCTCCGCCTCACCGCCCGGGGCGGCCGGATCGACGCGGCGGCCTGGGGCCCCGGCGCACCGTGGCTGCTGGACCGGCTCCCGACGCTGCTCGGCGCGACGGACGACCCGGACGCCTTCCGTCCGCGCCACCGCCTGCTCGCCCTGACCCGGCACCATCGCCCCGGCCTGCGTCTGCTGCGCACCGGCCTGGTCATGGAGTCCTTGATCCCTTCGATCCTGGAACAGAAGGTCACCACGGACGAGGCCTACCGCGCCTGGCGCCTCCTGGTCCGGAAGCACGGCACCCCGGCGCCCGGCCCCACGGACCACGCCGCGTTCACCGCGCTGGGTCTCCACGTCATGCCGGACGCCCGCACCTGGTCCCTGATCCCGTCCTGGGAATGGCACCGCGCGGGCGTCGACGCCAAACGCGCGGGCACGATCCTGCGCGCGGTACGCGTGGCCCGCCGCATGGAGGAGGCGGCGGGCATGGAGCTCCCCGAGGCCATGGCCCGCCTGGAACTGATCCCCGGCATCGGCCCCTGGACCTCCGCCGAGACGCTCCAGCGCTCGAACGGCGCCGCGGACGCGGTCACCGTCGGCGACCTCCACCTCCCCGGCATCGTCGGCCACGCCCTGGCGGGCAACCGGGACGCCGACGACGAGGAGATGCTGACCCTCCTGGCCCCGTACGAGGGCCAGCGCCACCGGGCGACCCGCCTCATCCTGCTGTCGGGCCACACCCCGGCCCGCCGCGCCCCGCGCATGACCCGGGGCGACATCGCCCGCCTGTAGAGCCGCCCACCCCGGCCCGGCTCCCGGCGCCCCGCCTCAGCGCACCTCGACGAACGCCTCCGCGTCCCGCCCCGGCCGCGCCGCGGGCTCGGCCGCCGCGCGCCCCACCGCCACCGCCCCCAGCGGATCCCATGTCTCCGGCAGGTCCAGCACCTCGCGCACCACGGAGCGGCAGAACATCGTCGACGACACCCACGCCGAGCCCAGCCGCTCGCCCGCCAGCGCCACCAGGAAGTTCTGGATGCCGGCCCCCGCGGCGACCACGAACATCTCGCGCTCCGCCGTGTCCCGCCGCTCGTCCCCGTACGTGTGGGAGCCGTCCATCACCAGACACGGCACCACCAGATACGGTGCCCGGCGCAGCACATCGCCCCGCCGCACCCGCTTGGCGATCGACTCCTCGCTCCTGCCGTCACGTCGCAGATCCTCGATCCACGCGTCCCGCATCGCGTCGAGCAGCCGGGTCCGCGACCCCTCGGACTCCAGCAGGACGAACCGCCACGGCGTCGTGTGATGCGGCGCGGGCGCCGTCACCGCCGCGGCCACGGCCCGCCGCACCGCACCCGGGTCCACCGGATCGTCGGTGAACTCGCGCACCGTACGCCGCAGGGTCACCGCTTCCCGTACCGCCTCCGACGTGCCGAGCCGGAACATGTCGTCGGCCGCGACCCGCACCATCGCCCGAGCGCCGCCCGCGGTGTCCGCCGGGTCCACCACATGACCGAGCCCCCGCACGACCGCGACGGGCAGCCCGTCCGCCTTGCCCTTGACCAGATCACCGGCCGAGGCCAGCTCGTCGGCGGTGGCGACCACGGTGGCGCTGAGCGCATTGCCGTACGCGTCCGTGCCGCCGCGCAGATCGTCCAGCACCCGGACCCCGGCCGCCCCGATCGCCACATCGGTCAGTCCGTTGCGCCACGGGCGCCCGAAGGTGTCCGTGACGACGACCCCGACCTCGACGCCGAGCGTGTCCCGCAGCCCGTCGCGGATCGCCCGCGCCGAGGCGTCGGGGTCCTCGGGCAGCAGCAGCACCGTCCCGGCGGGGGTGTTCGAGGCGTCGACCCCGGCCGCGGCCATGACCAGACCCTGCCGGTTCTCGACGATGCGCAGCGCGCCGCGCCGTGCCACCACCCGGACCGTCTCGGCGTCGATCGCCGCCTCCCGGTCGGTCGCCTCGACGATCCGGCCCTCCGCCTTGGAGACGATCTTCGAGGTGACCAGCAGGACATCACCGTCGACCAGACCCGGTCCGGTCGCGGCGATCAGCTTCGCCAGGTCGTCCCCGGCCCGCACCTCGGGCATCCCGGGCAGCGCCCGGACCCGGTACGAGGGCGCCGCGCCGGAGGCCGCGTCGGCGCTCACGCCCGTACCTCCTCGGCCAGCACCAGCGCCTGCCGGGCCATCTCGGCCGTCGCGTCGACATCGGTCATCATCAGCGGCACGGAACGGCAGCGGATGCCCGCGGCCTCCACCTCGCCGACCGCCCCGGCGTCCACCGTGTCGACGAGCCAGCCGTCGAGCAGCCCGGAACCGTAGTGCGTGGCCACGGCCGACGCCGTCGACTCGACGCCCACCGCGGCGAGCACCTTGTCCGCCATGCCGCGCACGGGCGCGTCCCCGACGATGGGGGAGAGGCCGACGACCGACACCCCGGCCTCGGCGATGGCCTCCCGGATCCCGGGCACGGCAAGAATCGTCCCCACCGACACGACGGGGTTGGACGGCGGGAAGAGAATCACGTCGGCCTCGGCGATGGCCTCCAGCACTCCCGGAGCCGGCTTCGCCTGCTCGGCGCCGACCGGCACGATCGCCTGCGCCTCGACGGAGGCACGCAGCTTCACCCAGTACTCCTGGAAGTGGATCGCTCTGCGCTCGCCGTCCATGTCGACCGCGACATGCGTCTCGACCCGGTCGTCGGACATCGGCAGCAGCCGGACCCCCGGCTTCCAGCGTGCGCAGAGCGCCTCGGTGACGGCGCTCAGCGGATAGCCCGCGCCCAGCATCTGCGTGCGGACGATGTGCGTCGCGAAATCACGGTCGCCGAGCCCGAACCACTCCGGCCCCACGCCGTACGCCGCGAGCTCCTCCTTGACGTGGAAGCTCTCGTCCGTACGCCCCCAGCCCTGCTCCTCGTTGATGCCACCGCCGAGGGTGTACATCACGGTGTCGAGGTCGGGGCAGACCTTCAGCCCGAACAGATGGATGTCGTCACCGGTGTTGCCGATCACCGTGATGTCCGCGTCGGGCGCGGCCTGCTTGAGGCCACGCAGAAAACGAGCACCACCGATACCGCCGGCCAGAACCACAATGCGCATGCAGACAGTCTGTCAGGCGCAGCCTGATCCTTGTGGGGGCGGTGGTGGGCTGTCAGGCGGGTACGACGTCCACGGCTGCCGGGGCGCACTGCGCCGCGTGCATCGGCATCTCGGTCAGACCCGGGTAGTAGATGTGCAGGCTGACGGCCGGTTCGAGGGAGTCGTTGACCACCTCGTGCGCATAGCCGGGCGCGAAGACCCGCTGCGCACCCGCGTCCAGCGCGCGGGTGGTGCGCTCGGTGCGCTCGGTCAACCGGCCGTCCAGGACGGTCAGTACACCGGAGGACCGTCCGTGGTCGTGGAGCCCGCTGCCTTGGCCGGGCACCCAGCTGAGCAGCCAGACCTCGTAGCCGAGTCCGGTGCGCAGCCGGTGGTACCAGCGGGTGGTGGTGTCGTACCGGACGAGCGGTGCCCACTGGGCACGGTCGGCGGCGATGGCGCGGGCGAGTCCGACGAACTCGGCCACGGTGGAGGGGTGCTCGCGGGCCGGCTGGAGGAGGTGCTGGACCTCAAGGATGTCGCCGGCGATCTGAAGGTCGCTGTCGCTGTTCATGGGTGAGGTGGTTCCTCGGCATGGGGGGTGCGTGTGCGGGGCGTCGCGGAGCCCGGAGAACCTCGGCCGCGCGGAGGATCGCGGACGAAGAAGTCCTGCGGAAGCGGAAGTGCTGCGGAGAAGCTCTGCGAGAGGAGCTGGATCAGAGCCGGTGCCCTGGGGGCATCAACAGCTGTGACAGCTGGAACAGCAACAGCGGGCCTGGACAGCGGTGCGGAACCCACGGACGTGGGTGGCGTACATCGCGGCGGTCGCTGGCATGCATTAAAGGAGACCGGCTGGATCCGCCGCTGTCAACTTGATGCCCGATTTGGGGGTAATGTTTCACCTCATCCGGTTACTGGATGAGGTGAAAGGTTTGTGCAACCGCCGCGACGGAGATGTGGCGCATCAGCCGTGCCCCCAAACCTCATTGGGCTCCCGTGACCCGACTGTGATCCTGGTCGCTTCGGTGATCGAATCGAAACATCGGGGTGGCTCCGGTCGTCTCACTCGGTGAGAAGCGGGGGTGCGGTGAGGCCCATGGCATATGTCAGGTTTTTGGTGATTTGCACACTTTTCGCATACGCTTGGTTCCGCAGAGTGAATACCTGGGCCAATAGCAGATCTTCGCTTGACTGGCCCGGAGCTACACACTTGTAATTTCACTCGTGTCGTTCGGCCGCAATCAGTAACGGCTGCATCACGGGGACGCAAGAGACAGACGAGGGGCGCACATGACCGAGCTGTTCCAGCAACTGCTGGTCGAGGACGCGGACGAGGAACTCGGCTGGCAGGAGCGCGCGCTGTGCGCGCAGACCGATCCCGAGTCCTTCTTTCCCGAGAAGGGCGGATCCACCCGCGAGGCCAAGAAGGTCTGTCTCGCCTGTGAGGTCCGGTCCGAATGCCTTGAATATGCCCTTTCCAATGACGAACGCTTCGGAATCTGGGGCGGTCTCTCGGAACGTGAACGGCGCCGCCTGAAGAAGGCCGCCGTCTGACCGCGGAACCCCGCGGCGACGAAAACGCCTCATCGCCGGAACACCCTGGCAACCGCACACCCCGACACCGGACATCCCGGACCGCGACCGACCATGGCCCGCCGCCTGCGCCCTGCCCGCAGACGACGGGCCATCGCCGTGTCCGCCGCGGCTCCACCACCGCCCGGCCGCAGTCCCGTTCGAGCGCTCGGCGCCGCCGCGGTTATCCGTACCGTTAGTGTGGGGCCCCGTCCGAGACGCGCCAACGCCCCGACAGGGCGCGCGTGTACACCGATGCAGCCCCCGGGGTGACGCCCCCCGGACCCGGCCGGAGGGCCCGTACCTCGATGTCCGTGCACAGCCAATCGGCGGCGCCGTACGCGGCCGCCACCGCCCCAGAGTTCCCCCGGCATGTCGTCACCGCCGTGCTCGTCTCCCACGACGGCGCACGCTGGCTGCCCGACGCGCTTGCCGGGCTGCTCGGGCAGGAACGCCCCGTACAGAACGTCGTCGCCGCCGACACCGGAAGCGCCGACGACTCCGCGCGGCTGGTCACCGAGGCGCTCGGCGCCGAACGGGTCCTGCACCTCGCGCGCCGTACGAGCTTCGGCACCGCCGTCGACGAGGCCACCCGCACGGCCGGCGTCCTCACCCCCGAGGACCTGCCGTACCTGAAGCGCCCCAGCAGCTGGGACCCCGTCAGCCGGAGCTGGCGCGACGACGCCTACGACCTGCCCGAACTGCCGCACGGCGAACCGGTGCAGTGGCTCTGGCTGCTCCACGACGACTGCGCACCCGAGCCCGACGCGCTCGCCGAACTGCTGCGCGTCGTCGACGCCGACCCGCACGCCTCGATCGTCGGCCCCAAGCTGCGCGGCTGGTACGACCGCAAGCAGCTGCTGGAGGTCGGTGTCTCCATCGCCAACAGCGGACGCCGCTGGACCGGACTCGACCGCCGCGAGCAGGACCAGGGCCAGCACGACCAGGTCCGTACCGTGCTCTCCGTCTCCACCGCCGGCATGCTGATCCGCCGTGACATCTGGGAGGAGCTCGGCGGGTTCGACCGCAGGCTCCCCCTGATGCGTGACGACGTCGACCTGTGCTGGCGCGCGCACGTCGCGGGACACCGGGTGCTCGTCGCCCCCGACGCCGTTCTCAGGCACGCCGAGGCCTCCGCCCGCGAGCGCCGCCCGATCGACTGCGCGGGGCGCTCCGTCTCCTCCCCGCACCGCGTCGACAAGGCCGGCGCCGTCTACACGATGCTGGTCAACGCCCGCGCCAAGGTACTGCCCTGGGTGATGCTCCGGCTCGTCCTGGGGACCCTGCTGCGCACCCTCGCGTATCTCGTCGGCAAGGTGCCCGGCCAGGCCGTCGACGAGGTCGCCGGGCTCTTCGGCACCCTGCTGCGCCCCGGGCGGATCCTCTCGGCCCGGCGCAGCCGCGGCAAGGGAGCTGTCGACCAGGCCGAGTTGCGCGGCCTCTTCCCGCCGCCCGGTGCCACCGTCCGCGCCACCGTCGATCAGGTCGCCGGGAACTTCGGCAGCGGCTCCGACGCCGACGCGGGCGGCTCCCGGCACGGCGCCGTGGAGTCCGGTCCCGGTGGCGACGACGCGGACTTCCTGGAGATCGAGCAGTTCGCGCGGCTCAAGCGGATCGGGCGCAAGCCGGGCCCGGTGCTCTTCGCCGTCCTGCTCCTCGTCTCGCTCGTCGCCTGCCGCGGCCTGCTCGGCGGCGGAGCGCTGACCGGCGGCGCACTGCTGCCCGCCCCCGCCGACGTCTCCGACCTGTGGAGCAAGTACGCGGACGGCTGGCACACGATCGGCACCGGCGGCACGCAGACCGCGCCGCCCTACCTCGCCGTGCTCTCGGCCCTGTCCGCGCTCTTCCTCGGCTCGACCGGCTTCGCGCTCACCCTGCTGCTGGTCTGCTCCGTACCGCTCGCCGGACTCACCGCGTACTTCGCCTCCCGGCCGCTGCTCGAATCGAGGCTGCTGCGGGCCTGGGCGAGCATCGCGTACGCCTTCCTGCCCGCCGCGACCGGCGCCCTGGCGACCGGCCGTCTCGGCACCGCCGTGCTGGCCGTGCTGCTCCCGCTGATCGCCCGTACCGCCGTCTCCGCGTACGGCATGCGAGCCACCGGTGACGCCCGCGGCAGCTGGCGCGCCACCTGGGCGTACGCACTGCTCCTCACCTTCGTGATGGCGTTCACGCCGATCGTCTGGCCGCTCGCCGCGGTCCTCGGCATCGGTGTGCTCGCCCTGCGCCGCGACGACATCGCCGCGTACGGGCTCCGCTTCCTCGCCGCGATCGGTACCCCGCTGCTCGTTCTCGCGCCCTGGTCGCTCTCGCTCCTCACCAGCCCGTCCGGCTTCCTGAAGGAGGCGGGCCTGGACATCGGTACGGGCACGGCCTCCGCGCTCGACCTGCTCGGCATCAGCCCCGGCGGCCCCAAGGCGGCGGGCAGTCTGCTGCTGCTCGGCATCGTGCTCGCCGCACTGGCCGCGCTGCTGCGCGGGGAGCGGCAGTTCGCGGTACGCACCGCGTGGGCGGTCGCGCTCGTGGCGCTGGTCTTCGCCGCGCTGGCCAACGGTTCGGGCTGGGCCGGTCCCGCCACCCTGGTCTACGGCATCGCGCTGATCGCTGCCGCGCTGGTCGGCGCGGACGGTGCCCGGGTACGCGTCGCCGAGCTCAGCTTCGGCTGGCGGCAGCCGGTCGCCGTGCTGATCGCCCTCGCCGCCGCGCTCGCCCCGGCGCTGGCCGCCGCGGGCTGGATGATCAGTGGCGCGGCGGGCCCGCTGGAGCGCCGCGACCCGGTGCAGGTGCCCGCGTTCGTGGCGGAGGAGAGCACCACCCGGGACCAGCCGCGCACCCTGGTCCTCGGCGGCACCTCGCCCGCAGCCGTCTCGTACACCCTGGTACGCGGCTCCGGCGCGCGGCTCGGTGACGCCGAACTGGTCGAGGCGGGCGGCAGCAACAGCCACCTCGACAAGGTCGTCGCCAACCTGGTCGCGGGCTCCGGAGCCGACCAGGGCAGCCAGCTCAGCGGCTTCGCGATCCGTTACGTACTGGTCCGTGACGGCGCTCCGAAGGAGATGAGCCGGGTACTCGACTCGACCCCGGGGCTCAGCCGGCTGAGCCAGCTGGACGGCAGCGCGCTGTGGCGGGTCGACCGCCAGGTCGCCCGCGTCATGATCGTCCCGTCCGGCACCGACGGGGAACCGCTGCCCGTCGGCTCCCTCCCCGTCGAGGCGCACACCAGGATCCCGGCGGGCGGCTCCGGCCGCGTGCTGCGGATCGCGGACGTCGCCGACCCCGGCTGGCAGGCCACGCTCGACGGCCGGACGCTGACCGCGAAGACCGTCGACGGCTGGGCCCAGGGCTTCGAGCTCCCCGCCGAGGGCGGCACGCTGGACCTCACGTACGACACCCCGCTCACCCACACCGCCTGGATCTGGGCCCAGTCCGCGCTGGCCGTCGTCCTGCTGGTCCTCGCCCTGCCCGGCCGCCGCCGGGAGATCGACGACGACCTCCCCGAGGAGAACGTGCCGGTCCCCGCGGAGCCGGTCGCCGGGGAGGGGCGCCGGGCCCGCAGGCTGCGCGCGGCCGCCCAGGCGGAGGCCGAGGCCGAGGCCGAGTCGGCCGGGAACGGTCCGGCCGAGGAGGCACCGGACGCGGCGGGCCGGTACATCCCGGCCCAGCAGGCGGGGGAGCACACCCCCGCCGAGCAGACCGCCGAGCCACAACCGCGCGGGAGCGACGACCGGGACGCCTTCGTCCAGCAGGCCGACGACCAGGACGCCTTCGCCCCGCAGGCCGACACCGGCCAGTACGCGGCGGTGCCGCAGCAGCAGTACGGCGAATGGGACGCGCAGCAGTACCAGGACGCCGGCTACCAGCAGTACCAGGGCGAGCAGTATCAGACCGGCCAGTACCAGACCGGTCAGTACCAGGACGGTCAGTACGACCCGCAGCAGAACGGCCAGTACGGCACGCAGCAGGACCACCTCGCCGCCGATCCGTACCAGCAGAACACCTACGACCCGTACGGCTACGCCGCGCAGCAGCAGTACGACCCGCAGGCCCAGGCCCAGGCCCAGACCCCGTACGACCCCCAGGCCTCGTACGACCCCCAGGCCCACTACGGGCAGCAGGGCGGGCAGCAGGGCGCACCGCAGGGCCAGTACGACCCGCAGAACCCCGACGAGAACCCCGCCCCGGGCCAGAACCCGTGGCCGACCGGCAACGCATCGCGAGGCGAGTCCGAGTGAAGTCCACCAGCCTGTCCCTCATCGCGGGCACCGTCGCCCTCGCCGCCGTCACCGGTTTCGCCGCGCTCACCGCGCCCGGCGATGGGGACGCGGCACCGGCGAAGGCCGCCGCACGGCTGCCGGTCGAACGGTCCAGCCTGCTCTGCCCGGCCCCCGGCCTCTCGGACCTCGCGGAGACGACCTACACCTCCGTCACCCCGGCGGGCGGCAGTGGCGGCGAGGCCGGCGCGGCCGAACTGCACAACGCCACCGCGGCCGACGGCGGGAAGAAGGGCGGGAAGGACGAGAAGGGCAAGAACAAGGCGGATTCCGGAAAGCCGGTCATCTCGCTCAAGGAGCCCGGCAAACCGGCCACTGCCGAGGTCTCCGGCGCCGACGCCCCCGCGCTGTTCGGCACCGCCACCGGCCGCCTTGCCCCCGGCTGGACCACCCAGCAGACCACCATGGTGGAGGCGGGCGGCGCCCGCGGCCTGCTCGGCGTCAGCTGCACCGGGCCTGGCACGAACTTCTGGTTCCCGGCCGCGAGCACCGCGAAGACCCGCGAGGACTACGTCCACCTGACCAACCCGGACGACACCGCGGCCGTCGCCGACATCGAGCTGTACGGTCCGGACGGCTCCCTGAAGTCCGATGTCGGCGAGGGCATCACGGTGCCCGCCCGCTCCAGCGTGCCGGTCCTGATCTCCACGCTGACGAGCAAGGCCGCCGAGGACGTGACCGTGCACGTCACCACCCGTACCGGACGCGTCGGCGCGGTCGTCAGGACCGCGGACGAGGGGACCGGCAGCGACTGGCTGGCCGCCTCCACCGACCCGACGGGCACCCTGGTGCTCCCCGGCATCCCCGCGGACGCCACCTCGGTCCGTCTCGTGGTCTTCGCACCGGGCGACGGCGACGCCGATCTGAAGGTGAAACTGCTCGGCAGGACCGGCGCGATCTCCCCGGTCGGGCACGAGGCCATCCACGTCAAGTCGCGGATGACCGCGGGTGTCGACCTGAAGGACATCACCAAGGGCGAGGCCGGCTCCCTGCTGCTGACCCCCGCCGAGGGCGGGAAGGGCACCCCGGTGGTCGCCGCACTGCGCGTGGTCCGCGGCACCGGCGACAAGCAGGAGGTCGGCTACATCCCGGCGACCGGACCGGTGGGCGCGCGGGCGAGCGTGGCCGACAACCGGGACAAGGACTCGGTCCTCTCGCTCACCGCGCCGGGGGCCACCGCCACCGTCAAGGTCACCGCGTCGGCGGGCAGCGGGGGCGGCGAACAGTCCGTCAAGAAGTACACGGTCAAGGGCGGTACGACGCTGGCGGTCACCCCGCCCGTACCGTCCGGCCTCAAGGGCGGCTACGCCCTGACGGTGGAGACGGAGTCGGGCGGTCCGGTCCACGCCGCACGCACGCTCACCCTCACGCAGGACGGTGTCCAGATGTTCACCGTGCAGACCCTGCCGGACGACCTCGGAACGGTCGAGGTCCCCGTGGCCGAGCAGGACCTCTCGGTCCTCGACGACTGAGCGGGCGGTACGGGCGGGGGCCGGGACACCGGGCTCCCGTCCGTACGGCCGGCGCTACTCCTGCCCGTACCGCGGATCCACGGAGTCCGGTGCGAGCCCGAGCAGCTCCGCGACCTGCTCCACCACGACCTCGTGGACCAGCAGGGCGCGCTCGTCGCGGTTCTTGGTGCGGATCTCGACGGGCCGCCGGTAGACCACGATCTGCGCGGGCCGGCCCTTCTCCGCGGAGACCGCCCGCCCCAGCGGCACGGTCTCCTCCTGCGTTCCCGGCACGTCGAGCACCATGAAGTCGACGTCGGCCAGCTGAGGCCAGCGCCGTTCCAGCCGCTCCACCGAGTCCTGCACGAGATCGCGGAAGTTCTCCGCCCTGCTGGCCGAGAGCGGCACCTGGGGCGGGGCGACGGGCCCCCGCATGCCGCGGCCATGGCGGTCACGACGACGTGGGCGCGGCTCGGGCGGGTGGGGAGGTACGGGACTGTCCATCACTGACGCAGGGTAACTCTCCACGGGCCGGGCGGACCGCCGCTCCCCGACAGGGCATCGGCGTTTTCCGGGACAGGGCAACGGCATGTCCAATCCTGAACAATCCGGCCAATCGGGGGCCCGTTTCAGACCCTGCTCCTGACCGTTGATCTCCAGCTGAATGACAGCTTTTGTGTCGAGTGGTGACCGGAATCGGTGCCGCCAGGTCCGGCCTTTTTCCGTTCCCTCGCAGGTCGGATGGACTGTCCGGAGGGCGCTCGTGCCGGAGTTCACCGGGCGACACGGTGGGGTGACCTGAGGGAGAGTCGTCGCAGCCCGCTCAAGAGTGCGGTACCGTCCAACATCGTGAGCCCTGTACGTCGCTGTTCGCGCACCGCGTGCGGCCGCCCTGCCGTCGCGACACTGACGTACGTCTATGCCGACTCGACTGCGGTCCTCGGCCCGCTCGCCACCTATGCCGAGCCCCACTGCTACGACCTCTGCGCCGAACACAGTGAACGGCTGACGGCGCCACGCGGCTGGGAGGTCGTCCGGCTCTCCGACCCCTCCGCTCCCACCCGCCCCAGCGGCGACGATCTCGAAGCGCTCGCCAATGCCGTACGGGAAGCGGCGAGGCCTCAGGATCGTGGCACCGACGGGAGGGGCGGCGGCCCGCACGCCGCCGATCCGATGGAGGTCGCGCGCCGCGGCCATCTGAGGGTGCTGCGTTCACCGGACTCCTGAGCCGGTCCCTGTCCTGTCGGTCAGCACGACTCATTGCTCCATTGCCCCATAGTTGTCGTGAACACGACCATCTCCTCATTCGTGGGAACGCGCTTTCCGCGTCACGGAATCCGAGAAGGTCCGTGTGTTCGTCCGGCAACTCGACCCCGTAGCCGATTCGCCCGTCCTGTCCGCTCTCCTCGCCTCGCTTCCCCTGGTCACCGTGCTGGTACCGCTCGGCGCGGTACGGACGCGTGCGCACCGGGCCGGGCTCATCGGACTGGCCGTCGCCGTGGCCGTCGGCTCGCTCGCGCACGGGATGCCGCTCGGTTAGAACCTCGCCGCGGGCGCCCAGGGCGTGCTCTTCGTGCTCTTCCCGATCATGTGGATCGTCGTCAACGCCCTGTGGGTGTACCGGACGACCGTGCGCACCCGGCACTTCGACATCCTCCGCCGGTTCTTCGGCCGGTTCTCCGGTGGCCCGCGCATCCAGGCGCTCGTCATCGCCTTCTGCTCCGACGCGCTCCTGGAAGCCCTCGCGGGCTTCGGTGCGCCCGTCGCGTTCGGCGCCATGGGCACGCCCGTGGTGACACTCGCCCAGATCACCGGCCTTCCGCTGGACGCCGTGGCCTCCGTCGTGGGCCGCCAGACCCCGCTGCTCGCCCTCCTCGTCCCCCTGATCCCGGTCTTCCTGATCCTGGTCTTCCTGGTCTTCCTGGTCTTCCTGGTGGACGGGAGGCGCGGACTGCGAGACCTGGCTGCCCGCACTCGGCTGCGGAGTCGCCTTCGCCGCCGCCCAGTTCGCCGCGTCCAACCACTTCTCCGCCCAACTCGCCGACATCGCCGCCGCACTGGCGGGCGCGGCAGCGCTGATGACCGTCCCCGGGCACGCGGGCCGGCCTGGTCATCGCCGCCGTGCTCGGCGTACGGGCCCGGGACGCGGCGCGCGAACGGGCGGGCACGGTGCCCGAACTGCGGTACGCGATCCTCACGGCGACCTCCGTACTGGCGCTCGCGTACGTCATGAACTTCTCCGGACAGTCCGCCATCATCGGCCAGTCCGTGGCCGCCGCGGGAGCCGGACTCGCCTTCCTCTCCCCGGTGCTCGGCTGGTTCGGCGTCGCCGTCTCCGGCTCCGGCTCCGACACCTTCGCGAACGCGCTCTTCGGCGCACTCCAGGTATCGGCGGCACGCGAACCGGGCCTCTCGCCGGAGCTGCTCGCCGCGGCCGACAGCTCCGACGGGGTGCTCGGCAAGATGATCTCCCCGCAGAACCTGACGATCGCCGGTGCGGCGGCCGGCCTGGCCGGACGCGAGGGTGCCCTCCTGCGCAAGGTGGTGCCGTGGAGCCTGGGGCTGCTGCTCGTGATGTGCCTGATCGTGGTGGCGCAGAGCACGGCGGTCCTGGGCTGGATGCTGCCCCGAGCACGGCGTACCAGCCCGCCGGGTAGTTTGGGCGGTCCGAAGAAATCTCAGGAGGACCGGCCCGTGGCTGCTGATCTGTCGCAGATCGTGAAGGCGTACGACGTGCGCGGAGTGGTGCCCGACCAGTGGGACGAATCGCTGGCCGAGCAGTTCGGGGCGGCGTTCGTCGAGGTGACGGACGCGGACGCGATCGTGATCGGCCACGACATGCGGCCCTCGTCGCCCGGCCTCTCGGGGGCTTTCGCACGCGGAGCCGCGTCGCGCGGCGCGGACGTCACACTCATCGGCCTCTGCTCGACCGACCAGCTGTACTTCGCCTCGGGCAGCCTGGGCCTCCCGGGCGCGATGTTCACCGCCTCGCACAACCCGGCGCGCTACAACGGCATCAAGCTCTGCCGGGCGGGCGCCGCACCCGTGGGCCAGGACACCGGGCTCCTGGAGATCCGCGCCCTGGTCGAGAAGTGGTCCGGGACCGGCGCCCCGCAGCCGGTCGCCGCCCCCGGCACCGTCACCGAGCGCGACACCCTCACCGACTACGCGGCCCACCTGCTGTCCCTGGTCGACCTGACGTCCGTCCGGCCGCTGAAGGTGGTCGTCGACGCGGGCAACGGCATGGGTGGCCACACCGTCCCCACCGTCTTCGCGGACCTGCCCGTCGACCTCGTACCGATGTACTTCGAACTCGACGGCACGTTCCCCAACCACGAGGCCAACCCCCTCGACCCGAAGAACCTCGTCGACCTCCAGGCCCGGGTCGTGGCCGAGGGCGCCGACCTCGGCCTCGCCTTCGACGGCGACGCGGACCGCTGCTTCGTCGTCGACGAGCGGGGCGCGGGCATCTCGCCGTCCGCGATCACCGCCCTGGTCGCAGCCAGGGAACTCGCCCGCAACGGCGGCAAGGGCACCGTCATCCACAACCTGATCACGTCCCTCTCGGTCCCCGAGGTCGTCCGCGAGAACGGCGGCACCCCGGTCCGTACCCGCGTGGGCCACTCCTTCATCAAGGCGGAGATGGCAGAGCACGGCGCGATCTTCGGCGGCGAACACTCCGCGCACTACTACTTCCGCGATTTCTGGAACGCCGATACGGGCATGCTCGCCGCGCTCCACGTCCTGGCCGCGCTGGGCGGTCAGCCGGGCCCCCTGTCCGAACTGGTCGCCAGGTACGACCGCTACGCCGGCTCCGGCGAGATCAACTCCACGGTCGCCGACCAGCCGGGCCGCACGGCCGCGGTACGCGCGTCCTTCGCACCCCGCGACGGCGTCACGACCGACGACCTGGACGGCCTGACGGTCACGGCCCCCGACTGGTGGTTCAACCTCCGCGCCTCCAACACGGAACCCTTGCTGCGCCTGAACGTGGAGGCCCGCGACGAACAGACAATGACAGCCGTACGCGACGAGGTCCTGGCCCTGGTCCGAACCCCGGCCCCCTCCCTCCCACCCCACGCTTGAGACACGGCCTCCGACCAGGTCTGTCTGCTGGGGGCTTCGCCTTCGGCGTCCCGGTCGCTGTGGGTTCCGGCCTCCGACCAGGTCTGTCTGCTGGGGCTTCGCCTTCGGCGTCCCGGTCGCTGTGGGCTCCGGCTTCAGCCCGGTCTGTCTGCTGGGGGCTCCGCCTTCAGCCCCCTCCGGTCACTCGGGGCGAGGCCTCCAGCCCCTCCGTCCGCCTGGGCTCTGCCTTCAGCCCCCGGCTTTGCCCTGCCACGGCTCCACCTCCAGCCCTCTCAGGCTCCGCCTTCAGCTCTGGCTCTGCCCCCATCCCCGGCTCCACTCCCAGCCTCTGGGCCCCGGCGTCATTCCCAGCGCCTCCGCCACTTGTTTTCAGCCCCTCCGGCGCTTGAGGAGCGGGGTCCGGGGCAGAGCCCCGGTTACGGGAAGGGGCGGGTAGGGGAACAGGCCCGCCGCAGGCGCACCCACCCGCACCGCGCACCCACCCGCACCGCGCACCCACCCGCACCGCGCACCCACCCGCACCGCGCACCCACCCGCACCGCGCACCCGCACCGCACCCCCCACCCGCGGGCCCCCGGCCCGCCCCGCACCCCACCGCCCCCGGCGGTAGGCTGACGTCGCCTGATCCGTTGCTTGAAGGGACCCGCCCATGCCGCTCGAAGCCGGCCTCCTGGAGATCCTCGCCTGCCCGGCCTGCCACTCCCCGCTCGATGACCGGTCGGCAGCCGACAGCCCCGAGCTGGTCTGCACCGGCAAGGACTGCGGCCTGGCCTACCCGGTACGGGACGGCATCCCCGTCCTCCTCGTCGACGAGGCCCGCCGCCCCGCGTAACGGCGTCCGGGCCCGCAGCGGGCCCCGCCCGCACCCCGCACGGTGATCAGCACGTGATCGGAGGACCGTCCCCATGCTCGACGAGTCGCTGCTCGACGCCCCGGAAGCCCTGGCCCGAGCCGACCGCCGCGGCCTGCTCCGCGGCGCCGCCGAGGCCGGGGCCCGGGTCCGTACCGCCGCCCGGCACGCCACCGAGGCGGGGATCACCCAACTGAACCCGGAGGGCCGCCCCCGCGCCGTACTCGTCGCGGGCTCCGGCACCGCCGCATCCGGCGTCGCCGACCTGATCACCGCCCTGGCAGGCGCCTCCGCGCCCGTCACCCGCATCCACCCCACCGGCGTCGCCCCCGCCGGGGGCGCGATGCGCTGGACGTTGCCCGGCTGGGCCGGCTCCGTGGACCTGCTGCTGATCGTCACGGCAGACGGCTCCGAGCCGGGCCTCGCCCTCCTCGCCGAGCAGGCGTACCGCCGAGGCTGCAGCGTGGTCGCCGTCACCCCTCGCCAGTCGCCCCTGCGCGAGGCGATCGACGGGGCGCACGGACTCGTCGTACCGATGGCCTCCGCCCCGCACGGCGAGTACGACGCCGAGACATCGGCCGCGGGTCCGGGCACGCTCTGGGCCCTGTTCACCCCGCTGCTCGCGCTGCTGGACCGGGTCGGCCTGCTCACCGCGTCCGCCGAGGCGCTGCAGAGCGTCGCCGACCGCCTGGACCGCACCGCGGAACGCTGCGGTCCGGCCATCGCCACGTACAGCAACCCGGCCAAGACCCTCGCGGCCGAACTCGCCGACAGCCTGCCCCTCATCTGGACGGAGGGCGACGCCGCCGGACCGGTCGGCCGCCGGTTCGCCGCCGTCCTGGCCGAGCTGGCCGGCCGCCCGGCCCTCGCCGCCGAACTGCCCGAGGCACTTCCCGCCCACGGCACACTGCTGGCGGGCACCTTCGCCGCCGGGGCCGACCCCGACGACTTCTTCCGCGACCGGGTCGATGAGCCGGAGCCGCTGCACGCCCGCGTCGTACTGCTCCGCGACCGTCCCACCGGCGGCCTGAGCGCGGCTCCCGCCGCCCGCGAACTGGCCCTCGGCCACGACACGGCGATCAGCGAACTCGAACCCGACGAGGGCACCGAGCTCGAAGCCCTCGCCGAACTGCTCGCGGTCACCGACTTCGCCGCCGTCTACCTGGCACTCGCGTCGGCAGCCGGCGCCTGACCCCGACGAGCCGCCCGGCCGACCGCACCTCACCGGAAGCGCAGCCGCCACCAGGACACAGCACGCAGCACGCGTAGCACCCAGCACGCGTAGCACCCAGCACACAGCACTGCACACCCCCGATCCACGCACTTCACAAGGACGAACACCATGGACCGGCTCTCCAACACCGTGCGCCCTTACGCCTGGGGCTCCACCACCGCCATCCCCGAACTGCTCGGCATCGCCCCCACCGGCGAACCCCAGGCCGAGATGTGGATGGGCGCCCACCCCGGCGCCCCCTCGCTCCTCACCCGCATAACCGGCACCGGAGAGGCCGGCTCCGAACAGCCCCTCACCGATGTCATCGCCGCCGACCCCGAGCGCGAACTGGGCCGGGCCACCGCCGAGAAGTTCGGCCCCCGCCTCCCCTTCCTCCTCAAACTGCTCGCCGCGGGCGCCCCGCTCTCCCTCCAGGTCCACCCCGACCTCGCCCAGGCCAAGCGGGGCTACGAGGACGAGGAGCGCCGGTCCGTACCGATCGACGCGCCCCACCGCACGTACAAGGACGCCAACCACAAGCCCGAGCTGATCTGCGCGCTCACCCCCTTCGCCGGCCTGTGCGGCTTCCGCCGGCCCACCGAGGCGGCCGAGGCGATGGCGGCACTCGGCGTCGACTCCCTCAAGCCGTACGTCGACCTGCTCGGCGCCCACCCCGAAGAGGCCGCCCTGCGCGAGGTCCTCACCGCGATCCTCGGCGCCGACCCCGCGGAGATGGCCGAAACGGTGAACCTGGCCGCGGCCGCCGCCGAACGCCTCGGCGGCGCCCACGCCCCGTACGCCCGGATCGCCCACCACTTCCCCGGCGATCCCGGTGTCATCGCGGCGATGCTGCTGAACTACGTGGAACTCCAGCCCGGCGAAGCCCTGTTCCTCGGCGCGGGCGTCCCGCACGCCTACCTCGACGGCCTCGGCGTCGAGATCATGGCCAACTCGGACAACGTGCTGCGCTGCGGACTCACGCCCAAGCACATCGACGTACCCGAACTGCTGCGCATCGTCCGCTTCGAGGCGACCGAGCCCGGTGTCCTGCGTCCCGAGGCCTCGTCGTCCGGCGAGGAGCTGTACGAGACGCCCGTGGACGAATTCCGGCTCTCGCGCTTCGACCTCTCGCCCGGCGCCGCCCCCGTCGACCTGACCAGGGACACCCCGCAGATCCTGCTCTGCACCGGGGGAGCCCCGAAGGCGGGCGAGGTCGATCTCGCACCCGGCGCCTCCGTATTCGTACCCTCCGGCGAAAAGGTCGAAGTGTCCGGTACGGGGACTCTGTTCCGTGCCACAGTGGTGGCCTGACGTACCGTCCGCACCAGCGACTGCAACAATGTCCGGCCGTACCGCGGCGCCAGGGCCGCAGCACCGAAGAAGGGACACCAGGCACCCATGAGTGCGTCAGGCGGAACCAAGGCGATCGTGGCGGCACTCGGCGCCAACCTCGCGATCGCAGTGGCCAAATTCGTGGCGTTCCTGTTCAGTGGCTCGTCGTCGATGCTCGCGGAGAGCGTCCACTCGGTCGCCGACTCGGGCAACCAGGGCCTGCTGCTGCTCGGCGGCAAGAAGGCCCAGCGCGAGGCCACCCCCCAGCACCCCTTCGGCTACGGCCGTGAGCGCTACATCTACGCATTCCTCGTCTCCATCGTGCTCTTCTCGGTCGGTGGCATGTTCGCGGTGTACGAGGGCTACGAGAAGATCAAGCACCCGCACGAGATCGAGGCCTGGTACTGGCCGGTCGGCGTACTCGTCTTCGCGATCGTCGCCGAGGGCTTCTCCTTCCGTACGGCCATCAAGGAGTCCAACCAGACCCGGGGATCGCTCTCCTGGAGGGAGTTCGTCCGCCGGGCGAAGGCCCCCGAACTCCCCGTCGTCCTCCTGGAGGACCTCGGTGCGCTGATCGGTCTGGTGCTCGCACTCGCGGGCGTCGGCCTGGCCCTCGCGACCGGCAACGGCGTCTGGGACGGCATCGGAACCCTCTGCATCGGCACCCTGCTGATCATCATCGCGATCGTGCTCGCCGCCGAGACGAAGTCCCTCCTGCTCGGTGAGGCGGCCGGCGCCGACCAGGTCGAGAAGATCAAGGCCGCGGTCGTCGACGGCGACACGGTCACCGGCGTCATCCACATGCGGACGCTCCACCTCGGCCCGGAGGAACTGCTCGTCGCCGCCAAGATCGCGGTGCAGCACGACGACACGGCCACCGAGGTCGCCAACGCCATCAACGCCGCCGAGAGCCGGATCCGCGCGGCTGTCCCGATCGCCCGGGTCATCTATCTGGAACCGGACATCTTCAGCGAGGCCGCCGCCGCAGCCGGCACCAACCCCGGCAAGGCCCCGGGCGACGCCCCCGACGGGATCGACGGCGGCACCCCGGACACCCCGACGGAATCCGGCCACTGACAGCCCCACCGCCCCGCCCGCCCTACGCGCCCGCCCTGCGCGACCGCCACACCGGCCCACCGCACCCTCCCTCCACCTGCCCATACGCCCTCCGAGCACCTTCCCGGCCCTCTGTCCGAATTCCTCCCGACCCCTTCCAGAGCCCCTCTCGATCCACCCTCCCTTCCGCTCCCGGTCCGTCATCCCGGCCGCTTCCCGGTCACTTCCCGTCCCGGGGCGGACTGGGGCGGACTGGGAGCGGCTGGGCCGATCGGTGTAGATTCGACGGCAGTGTCAGACGTCGCTGCTGATGGCGGTCGATCGGTCCGTATGCGCGGACCGGCCGAGGGAGAGAGGGCCTCCGACGGACTGCGCTGCGAGCGCTCGGGCATTCCTGTGCCCGCCGCCGCAGAGCCATCCGTGCCCCACCTCGACCCCATTACGAGGAGCAGCCCGTTATGACGACGGTCGCCAATCGACAGGACTTCAAGGTCGCCGACCTCTCCCTCGCGGCGTTCGGCCGCAAGGAGATCACCCTCGCCGAGCACGAGATGCCCGGCCTGATGTCGATCCGCAAGGAGTACGCCGCAGCGCAGCCGCTGGCCGGCGCCCGCATCACCGGTTCGCTGCACATGACCGTGCAGACGGCCGTGCTGATCGAGACCCTGGTCGCCCTCGGCGCCGAGGTCCGCTGGGCCTCCTGCAACATCTTCTCCACCCAGGACCACGCCGCCGCGGCCATCGCCGTCGGCCCGAACGGCACCCCGGAAGCCCCGGCGGGCGTCCCGGTCTTCGCCTGGAAGGGCGAGACGCTGGAGGAGTACTGGTGGTGCACGGAGCAGGCCCTGACCTGGCCGAACACCCCCACCGGCGGCCCGAACATGATCCTCGACGACGGTGGTGACGCCACCCTCCTCGTCCACAAGGGCGTCGAGTTCGAGAAGGCAGGCGCGGCCCCGGACCCGTCGACCGCGGACAGCGAGGAGTACGGCTACATCCTCACCCTGCTGAACCGGACCCTCGGCGAGACCCCGCAGAAGTGGACCCAGCTGGCGTCCGAGATCCGCGGCGTCACCGAAGAGACCACGACCGGTGTGCACCGGCTGTACGAGATGCACCGCGACGGCACCCTCCTCTTCCCGGCGATCAACGTCAACGACGCCGTCACCAAGTCCAAGTTCGACAACAAGTACGGCTGCCGCCACTCGTTGATCGACGGCATCAACCGCGCCACGGACGTCCTGATCGGCGGCAAGACCGCCGTCGTCTGCGGTTACGGCGATGTGGGCAAGGGCTGCGCGGAGTCCCTGCGCGGCCAGGGCGCCCGGGTGATCGTCACGGAGATCGACCCGATCTGCGCCCTGCAGGCGGCGATGGACGGCTACCAGGTCGCCACCCTCGACGACGTCGTCGGCCAGGCCGACATCTTCGTCACCACGACGGGCAACAAGGACATCATCATGGCCGCCGACATGGCCAAGATGAAGCACCAGGCCATCGTCGGGAACATCGGCCACTTCGACAACGAGATCGACATGGCCGGTCTGGCGCAGATCGACGGCATCGTCAAGGACGAGGTCAAGCCGCAGGTCCACACCTGGACGTTCCCCGACGGCAAGGTCCTCATCGTGCTGTCCGAGGGCCGCCTGCTGAACCTGGGCAACGCCACCGGCCACCCCTCGTTCGTCATGTCCAACTCGTTCGCGGACCAGACCCTGGCCCAGATCGAGCTGTTCACCAAGCCCGAGGAGTACCCGACCGATGTCTACGTGCTGCCCAAGCACCTGGACGAGAAGGTCGCCCGTCTCCACCTCGACGCGCTCGGCGTGAAGCTCACGACGCTCCGCCCCGAGCAGGCCGCGTACATCGGTGTCGAGGTCGACGGCCCGTACAAGCCCGACCACTACCGCTACTGATCCCGCCCGTCAGCGACCGCACCCGCCACCACCGGTCAGTGACGACCGGCCGCTGACAGACGGAACAGCCTCAGCAGCAGCTACGAGCGCAGGCCCCCGCACCCCCGTGTCGGGGGCCTGCCCCGTACCGCGCCCGCTCAGCCCGTGGAACCCCGAAGGACCCCATGCCCCGCGGCCGATATTCGCTCCACGATCTCCACGATCACACCCCCCTCGGCGAAGAACACTTCCAGTGCGCACCCGGACCCTCCGGCTGGCGCTATCTGTCCCGGACCACCGCCCCTTCCGGTGACCACCTCGGCTCCGTCGACCTCACCCTCGATGAACTCGGCCGTCCCATCCGCCTCGAACTCCACGCCGCGAGCTGGCAGGTCCGCGGTGCCGCCCTCGAAGGCGTCACCTGGGTCCGTACCGATCCGACCGGCACCCATGCCACCGAAGGCAATGTCCGCGCCCACGCCTTCACCGGCACATCCCCCGCGTTCCTCATCGCGACCGCACGTCTGCTGCGCCTCACCCCCGATTCCCCCGCGGCGCGCGTCCGCCTGGTCGCCTTCACCGACCCGGTCCTCGCACCCCGCACCGTCGACCAGTCCTGGGCCCTGGTGAACAGTGAAACGCACGCCACTGACAACGGACCCCTGACTGTGGACGAATACCAGGTCAGCGCCCTGGATACCGGCGAGCAGCACACCGTTCACATCGCCGGCGACGTGGTCCTCGCGGCCCCGGGCATCGAGCTCGAAGACCTGGAGTCCCCGCCCTCACCCCTCTAGGCGGGCGGCGCGAATCCCGTGGCGGCAGGCGGCACCTGACCGCCTGCCGCCCCCGCGGGCGGTACGGGCGCACCCGCCCCGTCGGCCCCCGCGGAAGGCACGGCCCCGACCGGTGCCCAAGCGGCAGCCCCACTCACCGGAGCCTGATCCACCACCCGCCCCTCGGAACCAACGCGAGCGGCCCCGTCCTGAGCGGCGACGAACAGCCTCCGGGCATCCCGCGCCTGCCGCTCGTTCACCACCGCCGCCAGATACGCCCCGGCAGGCACCCCCTCCGGCACCGGCACTCCGGTCCGCTCCGCCAACTCCCCGGCCAGCCGCTCCGCCATCGACCAGCCCACCTGCGCATCGAGCTGATGCATACGGGTCAGGTACTGCCGTACGGCCAGCCACAGAGAGTCCGGCACCGCCGACAGATCCAGCCCGGCGAACCGCCCGACCAACCACGGCGGCGGAGGCGGCACGGCGGCTGCCCGTCCTGTGGGCACCCGCTCCCGTACGACGAGCGTCCCCGCGAACACATCCCCGAGGCGCCGCCCCCTCGCCGACACCAGCGAGGCGATACACGCGACGACCCCGAGCGTCATCAGAATCTCGACAACCCCCATGGCCCCGCGCACCAGCGCATGCCGGAACCGGATCGGCCCCCCGTCGTCCCGGACCACCCGCAGCCCGCACGCCAGCTTCCCCAGCGAACGCCCGTGGCTGAGGGTCTCCACCGCGATCGGCCCGCCCACCAGCACGAGCAGGAAGGCCGCCACGGCGACCGCCGCGAGTGCCGCGTCATCCAGCGTCGCCGTCGCGACGGCCAGTCCGATCGACACCAGGACGAACGCCGCCCCCACCACGGCGAGATCGATGGCCAGCGCCAGCGCCCGACTCGGCAGTTTCGCCGGCCGCAGCCCCAGCACGACCGCGTCCCCGGTCACGAGCTCACTCATCGCCGCCCCACCCTTCGCCGATCATCCCTGCCCCTCGGAGCCTCAGTCTGCCAAGCTGACCCGCAGCGCGCCGCCGTAGTACGAACCCGTACGCACCCATGCCTGGAGCAGCAGCCGATCATGGATCTCGATGTCTTCGTGACCGCCCACCGCACCGAGTGGGACCGCCTGGACCATCTCCTGCACCGCGGGCGCCGGCTCACCGGCACGGAAGCGGACGAACTCGTCGAGCTCTACCAGCGCACGGCCACCCACCTCTCGCTTCTCCAGTCCAGCGCCCCGGACCCGATGCTCACGGCGCGCCTCACCCAGCTCGTGGCCCGTGCCCGAGCCACGGTCACCGGCACCCGCCGAGCCTCCTGGCGCGATGCCACACGCTTTCTCACCGCCGGTTTCCCCGCCGCTGTCTACCGGTCCAGGCACTGGTGGATACCCACCGCGGTTCTTTCCACCGTGCTTGCGGCAGTCCTCGGCTGGTGGATCGGTACGCACCCGGAGGTCCAGTCGGCCATCGCGGCTCCGGAGGACCTCCGTCGGATGACCAACCCGGGCGGGGAGTACGAGACCTATTACTCCAGCCACCCGGCCGCCTCGTTCGCCGCTCAGGTATGGACGAACAACGCCCAGGCCGCAGCCATGTGCCTGGTCCTGGGAGCGTTCCTCTGCATCCCGGTGATCTGGATCCTGTTCATCAACGTGCTCAACCTCGCGGTCGGCATCGGCCTGATGTCATCGGCAGGCCGGCTCGATACCTTCCTGGGGCTGATCCTCCCGCACGGCCTGCTCGAACTCACTGCCGTCTTCGTCGCCGCGGGTACGGGCCTGCGCCTCGGCTGGACGGTCATCGACCCGGGCCCGCGCAGTCGGCGCTCAGCTCTCGCACAGCAGGGCCGGGCCGCGATCGGCATGGCCATCGGCCTCGCGCTGGTCCTGTTCGTCTCCGGTGTCATCGAAGGCTTCGTCACCCCCTCCGGCCTCCCGACCTGGGGGCGCATCACCATCGGCATCGCGGCCGAGCTGGCCTTCCTCGCCTACGTCTACATCCTGGGCGGCCGAGCAGCGCGAGCGGGTGACGGTGGCGACGTCGATCCCACGGAACGCAGCGCCGAGCTTCCGGTCGCGGCCTGATGTGCATACGACCCCGCTGACCTGCTAGTCTCCTCCTCGCCCCAAAAAAGCCATTGACATGGCCGACGTGGGGAGGTAGATTTTAACGGTTGCCTCGGACTGGACAAGTCCGGGCCCAGCAGTTAGTGTCTACCTCGCTCTCACCGGAAATCGAATTTCCGCAGAGCCATCGATTCCTTACTCCGAGTCACGAAGCCGATTTTTCGGCCGAATGTTTCTGATAAAGTCGAATCAGCCGAAAGGCAAAGGCCACTCCAAAGGTCACCGGAATTCAAATTCGGACCGGAAACGGAACGAAAAAGAGTCTGGTAAGGTTGGAACCGCCGGAAAGGGAAGCGCGAAAGCGAAGAACTGGAAAGCACATCCCGCTTCGACCGGGAATCGGACACGAAAGAGTCTGATAGAGTCGGAAACGC